>NZ_AWQS01000382.1 GCF_000576575.1 Intrasporangium chromatireducens Q5-1 | reverse complement strand
TCCCCCCGTGGATCCACGACTTCGCGGCCGGGGTCATGTAGCCGAGGCCGAAGAGCTTGTCGAGGAAGGGCCACAGGAAGGTGAAGCCCAGGACGATGCGCAGACCGGCGAGCAGCCGGCGCGCCACGACGGAGCGGACGATCTCTTCTTGGAAGGTCACGACCCCGTCGGTCGGGTGAATGATGTGGCGGCGGTGCGTCACGTTCTCGTGATGGATGGTGGCCATCGTTCTCATCTCCAGAACTTGGTGTCTGCCTCCCGGCATTCCTCCTGCCGGTACTACAGACTGTAGTAGATGATGTCGCGGCGTGCACCGTGTCGGCACTGTGATCTACGAGTCATCCGCCTGCAGGCGGCGCTGGCGCAGCCCACCTCGAAAGAGGTGACTCACCTACCCGGGGGTGACGACGTCCATCCGCTCCCGCACCCGTGCGAGGGCGGCCCGGTGGTCGGGTAGCGCGACCGTCAGCAGGTCATCGACCATCGCCTCGACGCGGCGTGGCACCTGCACCGAGTCCCGGCCGTAGTGCAGCACCTCTTCCGTCGCGAGGTTGACGAGGTCGCCGACGGCCTGCGGGCGCAGCACGACCCGCACCGCGCCATCCTCGTCCGAGGCGTAGCGCGAGGGTGTGCGGCGCGTGACGAGGACGCGGAGGATCCGGTGCAGCTCGTCCACCGCCTGCACCGCGGTGGTCGGGTCGTTCACACCGGGCGACAGTGCGCGCTCCGCGATGTCCACCAGCTGGCGTATGCCGAAGCCGGGGTCCTGCCGCATCGTGCGCTGCGTCTCGAGCAGGACGGCGCCACGGACCCGGGCCCGCGCCCTGTCAGCCAGGTCGCCCGAGCCCCACACCGTCACGACGGTCATCTCCTCGGTCACGAAGTCGCCGACCTGGACCTCGGCGACCACGACGACGCCGAGCTCGCGCGCGAGGGACACCAGCACGTCCACATCGATCTCCGTCACTGCTCCGTGGTCGCCGCCCGACGTCACGGCGGCGTGCGGGGTGCCGAGTGCGGGCGACCACGTCGATTCGGCGACCGGCGCCGCGTCCGGGTAGAGCTCGTCGACGAGGGCGACGGCCCGGTCCCCGATACCCGAGATGACCGTGGAGACCTGGATCGAGACCGTGATGTGGTGGATGAACGCGATGAACGACCCCATCGACGCGAGGACCAGCAGGAACGCCACCGTGACCGACAGCTGTGGCACGAAGCCGTCGGCGCCGCCGCGGACCGACCGCAGCACGGTGAGCGCGAAGACGAACGAGGCGATGAAGATGCCGAGCGTCACCTGGGTGGTGCGTTGACTGAGGAAGCCGCCCAGCACCCGCGGCGTGAACTGGCTGCTCGCCAGCTGTAGCACCACCATGGTGATGGAGAAGACGAGGCCCGTGACCGAGATCATGGCCGTCGCGATGGTGCTCAGCAGGCCCCGTGCCCCGTCACTGCCTCCCTGGAACACGTAGGGAACGTGCTCCGAGAGTGCCCCGTCGACGAGTGGCAGGAGCACACCGGCCGCCACGGCGACGATGCCGATCGCCAACGGCAGCGCCCAGAAAGGCCGCCACAGTCGTTGCCACGTCGTGAGTCGGTGTGAGCGCATGCCCCATCCTCACACCGGGGGCCCTTCCGTCAGCGGATGCGACACAGTTTCAGCATCCAGGTCGGCCGCCGACCCGGAGGGCAACGAGCTCTGCGCGTTCACGCCGTGAGTCGCAGGTCAGGCAGGCGGCGTGTAGCGGCCGTCGACCGCCGTCCACCCGCCGTCCACGAACAGCTGGCTGCCCGTGACGAAGGACGACGCGTCGGAGGCGAGATAGACGACGGCGCCGGCGAGCTCGTGCGCATGGGACCAGCGCCCGAGCGCACTCTTGCTCGAATACGCTTGGTACCACTCGGGATTCGCGCGGATCTGCGCCGTGAGTGGTGTGTCGACGACCCCGGGCGCGATGGCGTTGACGCGCACCCCGGAGGGCCCGAGCTCGGCGGCTGCGGTGCGAAGCAGCTGGACGAGGCCCGCCTTCGTCGCGGCATAGACACCCTGCCCGGGCTCCACGGCCACCGACCGGATCGAGCTGAAGCCGATGATGCTGCCCCGGCCCCGCTCTGCCATTCCCCGGCCGAAAGCCCGCACGAGGTCGAACGAGGCCCGCAGGTTGAGCCCGACGACCCGGTCGAACTCCTCGGTCGTGTAGTCGAGCAGCCGCTTGCGCACGTTCGTCGCCGCCGTGAAGACGAGAACGTCGACGGGGTCGAGCTCGCGTGACGCGCGGGCCACCGCGTCGGCGTCCGTCACGTCCAGCAGGTATGCCGCTGAGCCGCCTCCCAGCGCGACCGTCCCTTCCGCGGCGGCGAGGTCGCGGTCCGCGCACACGACGTCGGCGCCGTGGGCCGAGAGGGCAAGGGCGCTCTCGCGCCCGATTCCGCTGCCGGCGCCGACGACGACGGCGCGCCTGCCGTCGAGCCGGAACAACCGCGAGTAGTCCTGCTGCTCAACCGGATCCGTCATGCTCGTGTCCTTCCCTTCCCCTGCCTTCCCTCCGCCACCCCACCCGTCGAGTGAGCGCAAACTCCG
>NZ_AWQS01000381.1 GCF_000576575.1 Intrasporangium chromatireducens Q5-1 | reverse complement strand
AGTCACCTCGCCACCGCGGGAGCCGCCGCCGCGGGAGCCGCGAGCGTCATCGGCGACAAGGTCGGCTCGTTCGCCCGCGCCGCCGCCGACAAGGCCGCCGCCCGAGCCGCCGAGCGCCGCGCGGCGCACCTCGAGCACTTCGACGGCGAGGACGTCGCGCTCACCGAGGCGCTCGACGACGGTGGTGAGCAGCGCCTGGAGCCGCCCGTACCGATGCTGGGCCACGCGGTCCCCGAGGCGCCCTCACGCACCCAGTCACGCATCGCCCTCGCCATCGTGGCAGCGCTCGTGCTGGTCGCCCTCGTCATCGGCGTGCAGAACGTCATGAAGATCGGCCAGCACGACGGGCCCGCCAGCGCACCGGTCGCGACCTCACCCTCGTCGAAGCCGACCCCGTCGACGACTCCGTCGACCTCGTCCGAGAGCCCGACCCCCACTCCGACCACCACGAGCGAGACCCCGAGCGGGCCGATCGAGATCACCGGCGCGAAGGGCTTCGACCCGGAGGGCCACGAGAACCAGGGCGACGGCAAGGCGAAGCTCGCCTACGACGGTGACCCGAGCACGTCGTGGGAGTCCCGCTGGTTCGGCACCGACAACTACAACGGCGGCCGGGCAGGCGTCGGTCTCGTGCTCGACCTCAGTGGCAGCGTGACGATCAAGGAGGTCGAGCTGACCCTGCCGGCCGCCGAGGACGTCACCGTGTATGCCGCTGACAAGGCGAGCCTCGACGGCGCCCAGGAGATCGGCAAGGTCACCGGCAAATCCGGCACCACGACGCTCAAGGCTCCCGACGGCCTCCAGCCCGCCTCCAAGCTCATCATCTGGGTGACCAAGGCCGCCCCGGCCGAGGCGCCGAACCACTACCGGGCCCAGGTCTCCGAAGTCGTGGTGCGTTGACGGTGGGCCCGGCGCCCTCCCGCCATTCCGACGACCCGACCGACCGCGAGCTGCTCCGCCTGCACTGCGCAGGCGACAAGCAGGCGTTCGGCGAGCTGTTCCGGCGCCACCGCGACCGGATGTGGGCCGTCGCCCTGCGCACGACGCGAGACCCCGAGCTCGCCGCCGACGCGGTGCAGGACGGTTTCATCTCGGCGTTCCGCCGGGCCGACTCGTTCCGCGGCGACTCAGCGGTGACGACCTGGCTGCACCGGATCATCGTCAACGCGTGCCTGGACCGGCTCCGGCGACAGCGGCCGACGAGCCAGCTGCCGGAGTACGAGCTGGCCGACCGTCACGACGAGCACGCCAGCACCGAGGTCCGCCTCGACGTCGAGCAGGCCCTCACCCGGCTGCCCGAGGCACAGCGCGCGGCGCTCGTGCTCGTCGACCTGCACGGCGTCTCCGTCGCCGAGGCCGCTGACATCCTCGGCGTGGCGGAGGGCACCATCAAGTCCCGCTGCCATCGCGGCCGCGCAGCGCTTGCCGAGCTGCTCGCGTTGGGCTGAGGAACTCGCACTCTCGACGGTCGGGACTGTGCTCTCGATCATGGGGATCGTGCTCCCGATCATTGGGATCGTGCTCCTGATCAGGCGGAGGGCTGGACCAGCGGGGTTCGGGGAACCGGAGGCGGGGCATGTGCCGTCCAAGCCCGGTCGACCCATGTCCGGTCGTCACCGCCATACCGTCCTCGACTGCAGCACCCCGTTTGCACGGCGCCGCACCGGGTGAACCGCACCACCTTGTCTGACGCCGCACTCCGTTTGAAAGGCACCGACGTGGAGGAGTCCCCGAAGCCGCTCGACCCGGCCGTCGAGGCGCAGGTCCGGGCGCGGCTGGCCGCGCTCGGAGATGTCGGTCCGATGCCGCCGGAGGTCAGCGCACGGATCGAGGCAGCCCTGGTCGATGAGCGCCGCCTGCGCGTCGCGCGAGGGCCGCTGGCCGGACAGGACCCGGACGCCGACGTCCTTGCGCCGCTCATCCGCTCACGGCAGCGGCCTCGGCCCTGGCTCGCCGTCGCGGCCGTCGCGGCAGCGGCAGCCGTCGTGGCGGTCGGCGGCTCTGCCCTGCACCTGAACAACGAGGCGAACCCCGCCGCCGTGGTGGGGGTCGACACGGCCGTCCCCGGGCAGACCGCCGCACCGGCCGACGCCGTGCACATCCAGCTGGGCGACACGGACTACGTCGCGAGCAGCTTCCCGGCCCAGGCGCGAACGTCGCTGTCCCACCCGCGCCCCCCGCTGCATGAGCTGCAGGCAGAGTCACCAGCGCTCGGACCGATCGCCACGCCCACCGGCCTGCGCTCCTGCCTCGAGGCGCTCGGCGAGTTCCCGCCGTACGACGTGTTCGCCGACCTCGCCACCTACGAGGGTCGGCCCGCCGCGATCCTCGCAGTGACGCGCCAGACGGGCACCACGGCCTACGTCGTCAAGCGCAGCTGCCAGCCCGGCGACGCGCAGATCCTCCGGGACGGGACCCCCGTCCCGTAGCGGTCGCCGGCAGCAGCCGCGACGCGTCCCGGATGACGGCCCGGCGCCCGCCGACCGGGAACATCCTGCCCCTAGGATCGGTTGAGTCGTAGGAGCCCGTGGGTACGCCACTGAGGGACTCATCTCGTCACGCACTTGGGAGCACCATGTCCGACGTCCGTAACGTCATCATCATCGGGT
>NZ_AWQS01000380.1 GCF_000576575.1 Intrasporangium chromatireducens Q5-1 | reverse complement strand
AGCCGCCTGGCGAAGGAGGTGAGCGGCATACGGGAGCTTGATGCCCGCGTGAGCGTGTGCCGCGCGTGCCCGCGACTCGTGACGTGGCGCGAATCCGTTGCGACACAAGGGCGCCGGGCCGCCTTCGCCGACCAGCCGTACTGGGGAAGGCCGGGCCCCTCGTTCGGTGACCCCCGCGCGTCGGTCCTCATCGTCGGGCTCGCGCCCGCCGCCAACGGCACCAACCGGACAGGTCGGATGTTCACCGGCGACCGCTCGGGGGACTGGCTGTATGCCGCTCTCTTCCGCGCCGGGTACGCCTCGCAACCGCTGTCGTGGGCCTCCGGGGACGGGCTCGAGCTGCGTGACGCGCGGATCGTCGCAGCCGTCCGGTGCGCCCCGCCGGCGAACAAGCCGACGACCGACGAGAAGCGCACGTGCGGGCACTGGCTCGACCGGGACCTCGAGCTCGCGGCGCCGACGCTCCGCTCGATGCTGGCGCTCGGCTCGATCGGCTGGGACGCAGCACTCGGTGCGGCGCGGCGGCTCGGCTGGGAGGTGCCACGGCCGAAGCCACGGTTCGGGCACGGGGCCGAGACGCTGCTGCGGACGCCCGAGGGGCGAGAGATCCGGCTCGTCGGCAGCTACCACGTCAGCCAGCAGAACACCTTCACCGGCAAGCTCACCGAGGCGATGCTCGACGAGGTCATCGCCCGGCTCTGAGCTACGTCGCCCGTCTCGGCGCTTGCGCTGTGCCCGCGCTGTGCCCGAGCAGTGCCCACGCTGTGCCCGGCTGGACGAGCGCTGGGAGCAGCCTGAGTCTTCCCTTTCTGCCGCAGGCGCAATACCGTCGATCGGTCGCCAACCAACCAACCACGCACGAGGGGGCACCATGTCGCATTCTCCAGCCCGATCGGTGCTCGTCGCGGTGGGGGCCGCGACTGCACTCGCCCTCGGCGCCGGCGCGCCTGCTCTGGCCCACGGAAACTCCGACGGCCGCCATGACCAGACGCTCGCGCCGCGGACCCACTTCACGATGCAGCCCGACGGGTCGAGCGGGGCGACCCAGGGCGGCGAGGGCATCCCGAACATCGACTCGGTGAAGAAGACGATCGCCACGTACTACGGCGACCCGGGCACGGGCCTGGCGAACCGCACGTCGTCTCCGTACATCAAGGAGATGGCCGCGATCACCGGGGCGCTGTCCACGGACCTGAAGAAGAAGTACAACCAGGCGGTCAAGAAGGGCAAGAAGCCCGCGATCGTCCTCGACGCCGACGACACCACGTTGTGGACCTACGACATGGAAGTCGCGGACATGCACTTCAGCTTCGACCCCGTCGAGCAGAACGTCTGGGTCCAGGAGCGACGCTTCCCGGCGACGCCGACCATGGTGAAGTTCGTCAACGAGGCCAACAAGCTCGGCTACGCGATCATCGGGCTGACCGGCCGCGGCGCGGACCAGAAGGCGGCGACGGTCCTCAACCTCAAGGACGTCGGCTACGAGGGCTTCACCGACGACCTCTACTTCACCAAGTGGGCGGCCGGCGACCAGCCCGACTACATCACCTGCGCGACCGCGAAGTGCACGACCGTCGAGTACAAGGCGGGCACGCGGCGCCACCTCGTCACGGACCTCGGCTACGACATCGTCCTCAACATCGGCGACCAGTGGTCCGACCTGATGGGCGGCTACGCCGACCGGGCCGTCAAGCTGCCGAACCCGACGTACTACCTGCCATCGCCGAACCTGCCGGGCCACAAGGACCCGACCATGCACCCGCGGACCCGGTTCGTCATGCAGCCGGACGGCTCGAGCGGCCGGACCGTCGGCGGCGAGGGCATCCCCAACATCGACAGCGTCAAGAAGACGATCGCGACCTACTACGGCGACACCGGCGACGGCTTCTCCAACAAGACCTCCTCGCCCTACATCTCCGAGCTGGCCGGCCTCGAGCAGCGGGTGATCCGGCCGCTCCTCAACGAGTGCCGCCAGGGCTCCCGGCGTGGGACGAACCCGGCCGTCGTCTTCGACGCCGACGACACGACGCTGTGGACCTACGACATGGAGGTGAACGACATGCACTTCACCTTCGACCCGACGCGGCAGGACGTCTGGGTGCAGGCGCAGGCCTTCCCGGCGACCCCGGGGATGGTCAGCGTGGTCAACCGGCTCGACGACGCCGGCTGCACGGTCATCGGTCTGACGGGCCGCAACTCGCTGCAGAAGAACGCGACCCTCGGCAACCTCGAGAAGGTCGGCTACGAGGGCTTCACGTCGGACCTCTACTTCACGAAGTGGCTCTCGAACGAGCCGCAGCCGCCCTACGTCAGCTGCGCGACCGAGAAGTGCACGACCATCGAGTACAAGTCGCAGACCCGCGCCCACATCGAGCGCGACCTCGGCTATGACATCATCGCCAACTTCGGCGACCAGTACAGCGACCACCTCGGCGGTCACACGGGTCGGGTCGTCAAGCTGCCCAACCCGACCTACTACCTGCCGTGACGGCTTCGGTGGGGCGCCCGCTTCCCTACGGGGTGGGCGCCTCGTCCGTATGCCGCTGAGCCGCCTTCGGAGCGGAGCGCTGAGTGAGGTGGTGGGCGCAGTTTGCGCTCACTCGACGGGTGGGAACCGG
>NZ_AWQS01000379.1 GCF_000576575.1 Intrasporangium chromatireducens Q5-1 | reverse complement strand
CGGCGCCGGCGCCGCCGCGCGACGGGTCGGCGCCGGCCGCTGCGTCAGCCGACATCGCCGACTCGATCCGTCTTGCTCGGCTCATCCGTCGTCGGGGCGGCGGCCCGGTCCACGGCGGAGGTGTCGGCGAAGCGGTCGAGCAGCAGCCGCCCGTCCTCCTGCCGGTAGCGCGTCATCGAGCAGTTCGGCAGCCGCTCGCTGCGGTCGATGTCGAGCAGCTCGCGCTCGGTGAGGTTCTCGAGCACGTAGCGGAAGCTCATGATCACGGCCTGGTGGGTGAAGAGCCAGACACGCCGGCCTTCCCAGCCGGCCAGGTCACGGATGATGGAGCGGACCCGGAGGCTGACGTCGCACCAGCTCTCGCCGGACGGGGGCACGTAGTAGAACTTGCCGATGAGGTCGCGCCGCTGGGCCTCCGCGGCATACTCCTCCTGGATCCCGAAGCGGGTCATCCCGTCGAAGACGCCGAGGTCCCGCTCGCGCAGCCGCTCGTCGACGAGGAGGTCGACCTCACCGCCCCAGGTCTGGAGCGCCAGCTCCGCCGTCTCGGCGGCACGTCGGTAGGGCGAGGAGACGACAGCCTCGGGCAGCTCGGTGTCGGGCAGCTTGGCCAAGTGGCGGCCGAGGGCCTCCGCCTGCTCCCGTCCCGTGTCGGAGAGGGGTACGTCGGCGTCACGGAACTCGAGGTCGAGCCGCGGCGCCCTCGCCGCTCTTGCCTGCTCATCGGCGAGGTTGCCGATGCTCTGGCCGTGTCGGACGAGGATGAGCTGGGTCGGCCACGTCGTGGCGCTGGTCAGGATCCCTCTGGGCACGGGTTCGCCTCCTTGAGTCGTTGCCCTGCCCCCTACCCACGCGCGGCACCCGCTCCTCCAACCGCGGCCATTCTGGTCACGGGGTGGCCACAATTGGGGGCATGCGCTACGCAGTGACCGGAGCCACCGGCTTCGTGGGAGGTGAGCTGGCGCGGCAGCTCGTCGCCGATGGCCACGACGTCGTCGCCCTCGTCCGGTCACCCGCCAAGGCGGGCGAGCTGTCGCGGCTCGGTGTCGAGCTCGTGCCCGGTGACCTCGACGACCGTGACGCCCTCGACCGGCTGCTGCCCGGTGCGGACGGGCTGTTCCACGTCGCCGGCTGGTACAAGCTCGGACAGCGGGATGCCACCCCCGGGCAGCGGGTGAACGTCGAGGGGACCCGGCACGTCCTGCAGGCCGCGCAACGAGCGGGCACCGCGAAGGTGGTCTACACGAGCACCCTCGCGGTCAACTCGGACACCCGCGGACAGGTGGTCGACGAGACGTACCGATACCGCGGGCGGCACGTGTCGGAGTACGACCGGACGAAGGCCGAGGCCCACGAGCTCGCGAATGGTCTCGCAGCGGAGGGCGTGCCCGTCGTCATCGTCATGCCGGGAGGGATCTACGGCCCGGGTGACACCTCCCAGGTCGGCGAGCTCATCGCCCGCGTCGTGGCGGGCAAGCGGGCCGAGGCTCCCCGTGGTGGCGGCGAGCTGACCTGGGCGCACGTCTCCGATGTCGCCCGCGGCCACATCCTGGCGATGGAGCGGGGACAGGTGGGGGAGTCCTACATGCTCGCTGGTGACCGTGCCACCTTGGCCGAGCTGCTGCAGCGCACAGCCCGCATCGCCGGCACCAGGGGGCCGCTCCTCGTGCCCACTGCCGTCCTCAAGGCCGGTGCTCGGGTCATGACAGTGGTCACCCAGGTCGTGCCCGTGCCACCGCTCTACCACCCGGAGAGCCTGCGGTCGGCGCTCGCGTCCTACCTCGGCACGCGGGAGAAGGCGGAGCGCGAGCTCGGCTGGCGTCCCCGTCCGCTCGACCAAGGGCTCGCCGAGACGGTCTCCGCGCTGCGCGCTCGGTAAGGATGCTGGCCCGAGCCGGGTCAGCATCCTCGGGGAGGTCTAGTGGAACTCGTACGACCCGCGCACCGGCCGCCAGTCCGCCGGTGGGTCCTCGCCGACCCGACCGTCGACCGACTCGCGGATGAGGTCGGCGTGACCGGTGTGCCGGCCGTACTCCTCGACGAGGTCGAAGAGCAGGCGTCGGAGGTTGGCGTGGGTGCCGTCCGGCATCGAAACGTGCACGGGTTGGTCAAGGCCGTCGTCGTCGAGGACAGTGGCGATCCGCTGGCGTGCCCGCCGGACAGACCCGTCATACAGCTCGTACAACGACTCCGGGCTGTCGTCGGCGGCCGACCGGAAGTCCCAGTCGTCGCTGCCGTCCCAGTCCATCGATGTCCAGGGCTCCCCGAGCGGCTCATCACGCAGCTTTGCCGTGGTGTGGAAGTCCTCGACGACGGCGAGGTGCTTGAGCAGACCACCGATGGTGAGGGTCGAGGCGCCGATCCGGGCGGCGAGGCCTGAGGCGTCGAGACCGTCAGCCTTCAAGCGGAACGTCGTCCGGAGCCGGTCGAGGGCGCCGAGGAGGTGCTCGACCTCGTCGCCAGCCAGCGGAGGCTCCCAGAGCGGTGCGGTGTACTGCATCGTGGCGCTGTCCGTGTCCATGCCGCGACGGTAGGCCGGGTTGCGGACGCTCGGCTTCCGGAAGAGGCCGGCGTGCACTCTCGATGGTGAGACGCGCACTCTCGATGGTGAGACGCGCACGCTC
>NZ_AWQS01000378.1 GCF_000576575.1 Intrasporangium chromatireducens Q5-1 | reverse complement strand
CCGCTGCTGCGTCACACTCAGCAGGTCATCAGGGGGGCGGAGGGGTGGGCGTGGCCCTCATGCGGGGACCGTTGACTCCTCCACGCTGCCGCCATCCACGGGTGGACGGGGCGGCTGGCCGGCGGCAGTCTCGCGACGCCGCAGGTCCGCATCGGCCCACATCGTGAGCAGCTCGACGGGCCAGATTTCCTCGTCGGTTGTTGCCAGCTCGGCCCGCGTCCACCACCGGTGAGCGGTCAGGGTGAGCAGCTCCTGCTCAGTGTGGCCGGCGACGCTCACCTCGAAGGCCGGCACCCAGCAGGCGAAGAAGACGTCCTCCTGGTCGATGACGACGTCGGTGTAGCCATGAATGACGCGACGACTCAGCACCGGCCCGAGCAGCTGAGCCTTCTCGATGCGCGCGCCGGTCTCCTCCTCGACCTCGCGGGCGGCCGCGGCGACGTCCGTCTCGCCGGGGTCGATCCCGCCTCCCGGCGTGATCCACCAGCGTCGTCCGGGAAGCCCCGGGTCGCTGTCGGAGAAGAGGAGGATCCTGTCACGGTCGTCGACGAGCAGCACCCGTGCCGTGCGGCGGACACGGCGCGGCCGGTCCGCGGGCGGGACGGGGACGAAGGTGTGGACGGACTCGGTGGACACGCCCGCCATTGTGCCCGCGCGCCAACCCGCGAGGCAGGGCGGCTCAGACGGTCCGGCGCCGCGCCAGCCGCGCGAGGCGCGCCCGGTCGATGCCGATCCGATCGGCGAGCTCGGCCTCGTCGACGGCGCCGCACTCGACCCCCCGCAGCACGAAGCCCGCGAGCGCCACAGCGGTGGCGGGCTCGTCGAGGTACTCGGAGTGACCGCCGCCGGTGTACGCCCTCAGCCGGGCCGCGGCCGACTCGAACCCGTCGCGGTAGAACCCGAACGTCGCGGCGAACCGGGTCGGCAACTGTGCCGGGTGCAGGTCCCAACCCTGGTAGTAGCCGCGCTCCAGGGAGCGGCGGACCAGCCGTGCGTGCAGGGCCCAGCCGCGCCGGACCGCAGCCGCGTCGCCGACGGGCAGGATGTTCGTCGACCCGTCCGAGAGATGCACACCGGTGCCGGCCGCGGCGACCTGCATGACCCCCTTGGCATGGTCGGCCGCGGGGTGCTCCATGCTCTGGTACGCCGCGGCGATGCCGCACGAGGCGGAGTAGTCGTAGGTGCCGTAGTGCAGGGACGTCACCCGGCCCGCGCCCGCGTGGATCATGCGAGCCACCAGCGCCGTGCCGTCCGGCCCCAGGATCGACTGCGGCGTCTCGACCTGGATCTCGAAGCCGAGCCGCCCGGGAGCCAGCCCGTGGGTCGCCTCCAGCCACTCGCACACCGCGACCATCGCCTCGACCTGCTCGACGGCGGTCACCTTGGGCAGGGTCAGGACGAACCCATCGCCGAGGGCCCCACGCTTGGCGAGCTCGCCGACGAAGAGGTCCAAGGTGCGCAGCCCGCGTCGGCGGGTCGGCGCCTCGAAGGACTTGAACCGGATCCCGTGGAACGGCGCCGCGCTCCCCCCCTCGATCGCGTCGGCGAGGGCACCGGCGGCGCGCACCGCCTCGGCGTCCTCGTCGTCGTCCGCCCGGTTGCCGTAGCCGTCCTCGAAGTCGATCCGGACGTCCTCGACCGGCTCGCGCGAGAGCTTGTCCCTCACCCGCTGGTAGACCTGCTCGACGAGGTGCTCAGGCAAGCCAGCGGCGTCGGCGAAGCCGGCGGCATCGGCGCCGTGCTCGTCGAGGACGGCGAGCGCGCGGTCACCCCACTCCGGGACGGTGTGAGCGGCATACGCGTCCGCAGGGATGTAGACGGTATGGAGGGGCTGGCGCACCCCCCGGTCACCGGGATACTCCCGCGTCAGGCGAGCGTCGGCATGCGCGAGCTGCGTGTCGAGCCGGGAGACGAGCTCGTCGATGCTCACTTCTCCTCGCCCCGGTGCTGGCTCGGCCCGCCGGCGACGGCGTCGCGCACGGCAGCAGCGACAGCAGGGGCGACGACCGGGTCGAAGACTGACGGCACGATGTAGCTGGCGTTCAGCTCGTCCGGGGTGACCGAGTCGGCGATGGCCTTCGCCGCGGCGATCATCACCTGTTGGGTGATCTCGGCCGAGCCGGAGTCGAGCATGCCCCGGAAGAACCCCGGGAAGGCCAGCACGTTGTTGATCTGGTTCGGGTAGTCCGAGCGGCCGGTGGCGACGACGGCGGCATGCTCGCCGGCCTCGAGAGGGTCGACCTCTGGGTCGGGGTTGGCGAGCGCGAAGACGATCGCATCCTTGGCCATCGTCGCGATGTCCTCGCCGGTCAGCAGGTTCGGCGCCGACACCCCGATGAAGACATCGGCCCCCTTGAGCACGTCCCGGAGGGAGCCGGACTCGTCGCCGGCGTTCGTGTGGTCGGCAATCCACTGGCGGTCGGGGTCTGCGTAGGTCTCGCCGCGGTGGATCGCGCCCCGGCTGCCGCAGCCGATGATGTCGGTGGCGCCGAGCGCCACGAGCAGCTGGATGATCGCGTGTCCCGCAGCGCCGACACCACTGACGACGATGCGCAGGTCCTCCAGCCGCTTGTCGACGACACGCAGCGCGTTGCGGAGCGCGGCCAGCACCACGATCGCCGTGCCGTGCTGGTCGTCGTGGA
>NZ_AWQS01000377.1 GCF_000576575.1 Intrasporangium chromatireducens Q5-1 | reverse complement strand
CAAGGATGGATACCTCGGGGAGGCGGCACAGCGGCATACGGTCATGAATGAACGCAGCGACTGTGGGCCTGAGATGTCCCGACTTCCTTCGCCGGTGCTAACCGGAGCAGGTTCGAGGGTCTGCGGCGGTGCCGCACTCTCAGCGCGTGAAGCGCTCCCCTGTCGTGATGGGTCGTGCTGTTCAGTTGTGACATCGGTGACTCTACTCTGGGCCCATGGGACAGTCACAGCAGGAGGGCAAGGAGGCGTCCGGCGGACCCCTCGGCAGCATCGTGTGGAAGGCGATGACGATGGGGTCGACGCTGCTCGCGACGCGCGTGGCGACGACGGTCGCGAGCAAGACGTGGAAGGTCGCGACCGGCAAGTCGGTGCCGGTCAAGGGCGACTACGACAACGAGCGGACCCGTGACGTCGTCGCGTACACCGCGCTGTCGGCGATGGTCCTCGCCGCCACGAAGGTCGCAGCCGAGCGGAAGGCCGCCGAGTACTACCGCGACTCGACCGGGCACCTGCCGAAGCACCTCATCGAGACGAAGCTGACGAAGAAGGAGAAGAAGGCGCACAAGAAGCTCGAGAAGGCGCGGAAGAAGGCCGGCCAGAAGGCAGACCAGCTCGCCTCCTGACGCGCGCCAGTGGCGACTGCGCCACATCGGCCGCGTTCCCACCCCGTGCGCCGGCGGACCTCGAGATGATGGCGCCAGGAGGTGGCCATGTCCACGCAACGCAAGCCGGCCCTGACCTTCCTCGGTGCGGCCGGCACCGTCACCGGCAGCAAGTTCCTCCTCGAGACCGACGAGCGGCGCCTCCTGGTCGACTGCGGCCTCTACCAGGGCGAGCGGCAGTGGCGCCGGCGCAACTGGGACGCCCCACCGGTCGAGCCGAGCTCGATCGACGCCGTCGTGCTCACCCACGCGCACCTCGACCACTGCGGCTACCTGCCGGCCCTCGTGCGCGAGGGGTTCAGCGGGCCCGTCCACGTGACGGCCGCGACGGCGGAGCTCGCGGCGATCATCCTGCGCGACAGCGCCCACCTGCAGGAGGAGGACGCGGAGAACGCGCGACGCTTCGGCTGGTCGAAGCACGCCGCGCCCCGGCCGCTCTACACGAGCGCGGACGCCGAGCGCGCGATCGGGTTGCTGCAGCCGTGCCTTCCCGCTCGCGTGCTGGAGCTCGACGGTATGACGCTGAGCTTCCTGCACGCTGGACACATCCTCGGCTCGTGCTCCCTTCACCTGCGGGGCGACGACTGGTCCCTGCTCTTCTCGGGTGACCTCGGGCGGCCGGCCCACCCGATCCTGCGCGACCGGGAGCGACCCCTGGCAGCCCGGACCGTCGTCATCGAGTCGACGTATGGCGACCGGGCGCACCCGGACGTCGACCCCGACCACACCGTCATGGCCGACGCGATCCGGCGCACCGTGCGGCGCGGCGGCTCGGTCGTCATCCCGGCGTTCGCGGTGGACCGCACGGAGGTCGTCCTCCTCGCCCTCGCCGAGCTCGTCGCGCGCGACGCCATCCCCGACGTGCCGGTCTGGGTCGACAGCCCGATGGCCCTCGCGACCCTGGCGGTCTATCGCGACCAGGCCCATGCGGACGAGGTCGACGCTCATGCCCTCGATGCGCTCGCCTCGATGCGCCAGCTGCGGGCGGCCCACTCGGCCGAGGAGTCGATGCGCCTGAACAACCCCGGCCGGCCCTGCATCATCGTGTCGGCCTCGGGGATGGCGACCGGGGGTAGGGTCGTCCACCACCTCAGGCACCTGCTCCCCCAGGCCCGCAACACGGTGCTGCTGACCGGGTACCAGGCGGTCGGCACCCGCGGGCGGGACCTGGTCGAGGGGGTGCGGGAGGTCAAGATCGCCGGGCGCTACGTGCCCGTGCGGGCCGAGGTGGTCCAGCTCGAGGACTTCTCGGTGCATGCCGACGCGGACGAGCTGGTCGGCTGGCTGGGTGAGCTGCCCGAGCCGCCGCAGACGGTCCACGTCGTGCACGGAGAGCCCGAGGCGAGCCGAGCCCTCGCCGACCGGATCCGCCGCGAGCTCGACTGCGCGGTGAGCGTGCCGCGCTACCTCGAGCGGGTGCTGCTCGACTGAACCGGCTCGACACCGGCTCGGCTGCGGCTCGGCTGCGGCGCGGCTGCGGCGCGGGCTCGGCTGCGGCGCGGGCGCAGCTGCGGCGCGGCTGCCGCGGGGTTGCCCAAAGTCTCACCTCGTCGGGCTTCCGCTCGGCCCGCCGTCATGGTGTGCTGGGGGGACCGGCGCTATCTCAGGGAGGTAGGGATGAAGGCGAACGTCGGAGATGCCATCACCATGACGACGGAGCATGTCGGGCAGGCGAACCGGCACGGGACGATCCGCGAGGTGCACGGCCCGGACGGCGGGCCGCCCTATCTGGTCGAGTGGTCCGATGGGCACACCGGGCTGATCAACCCGGGCCCCGGCTCGGTGCTCCGGGTCCACGGGCAGGAGGCCGATCGGCCCACCGCCGCGACCTGAGCGGTCCTCGCAGCGCCTGACCGGAGGCGCCCTGGCTGGGCGGGTCAGACCCGGAGTGGCCGGACGACCGGCACGCCGGCCCGATACGCGATGTGCAGGTGGCTCGGCGCGTCGATGACGGCGAGCTCGGCGGGTTGGCCGACGGCGACCCG
>NZ_AWQS01000376.1 GCF_000576575.1 Intrasporangium chromatireducens Q5-1 | reverse complement strand
ACTGCTCCGCCGACGCCTTCCAACCGATCTTGAGCATCTGGACCTCCTGGGAATGGACATGGTCGA
Source organism: Intrasporangium chromatireducens Q5-1 (assembly GCF_000576575.1). Lineage (GTDB taxonomy): Bacteria > Actinomycetota > Actinomycetes > Actinomycetales > Dermatophilaceae > Intrasporangium_A > Intrasporangium_A chromatireducens. The sequence continues at coordinate 2,598 of NZ_AWQS01000376.1, read as the reverse complement.
GCGCCGGGAGCGGCGCCCAAGAGGGGTGGCGGCTGAACGTCCCGCCTAGAACTGACGCGATGACACGGCGCGGCTGGGCGGTGGCGTCTGTTCACTGCGACCGAGGACGAGGGGCTCGCCGTCGACGAAGATCCCGGCGATGCCGGGCAGGTCGCCGAACTGAAAGCACTCGAGGACATCGGTCGCCAGCGACCCGGTGATGGATCCGAGGACGAGCAGGTCGGCCGGTCGCCCGGGCGCGAGGACCCCGGTGTCGAGACCGTGGGCGGCAGCGGTGTTGCCTGTCGCCGCTGCCACGGCCACGGCCGGGTCGACGCCACACACCGAGGACAGGTAGAGGACGTTGCGGAGCATCCCGCGGGGGATGACCCCCGTCCCGCCGGGCGTGTCCGTGCCCAGCGTGAGCCGGTGCAGCTCGCCGCGCTCGGTCAGCCGGTCGACCGCGACCTGCGTCGCCCGGTAGTTCATCGAGCTGCACACCTCGATGGCACCCGGGAGGTCGTCGATGGTCTTGCGGATCTCCTCGTCGGGCATGGGGATCGGACCGCCGGAGATGTGCGCGACGACGTCCGGCCGCACAGCGGAGACGAGGTCGTAACCCGCGACGCGGCTCGAGCCGGACCGGGACACGCCGCCCGAGTGCATCTTGACGGTGATGCCCCGCTCGCGTGCCCAGTCGAGGTAGGTCATTGGCTCGCCCGTGTCGAGATGGTTCCAGTCATAGAAGATGAACTTGGCCTGGCTCGCGCCCGCTTCGGCGAGCCGGTCGAAGTGGCCCTCGTTCATGCCGGGCGTGAGCAGGACCGTGCCCGCCGTCATCTTGATGCCGGACTGCCGCACCCTGCCGGTCGTGTGCAGCGAGGTGACCGCCAGGCTGGTCACCAGCTCAGGCGTCAGGGCGTCCATCGGCAGTCCAGGCAGGTGCAGCTCTCCGGCGGAGACCATGCTGGTCGTTCCGCCGTGGAGGTAGTTGTGCAGCCAGCCGACGGAGTTCTGCGCCGGGGTCCACTCCCCGAAGGTCGGGTGGACGTGGCCGTCGACGAGCCCGGGGATCACACTCATCCCACCAGCGGAGACGACACGGTCGGGTGCGGCGACGTCAGCGCCCACAGCGGCGATGCGGCCGTCCTCGATGACGAGCTGCGTATCGCGCACCACGGGCGCGGTCGCGTCACCCGTGACCAGCACGTCGATGTCGGTGATGAGGGTGGTGACCATGGCGCTCCCTTGCGAACTCGGTCGTGGAGGTTTTATACCGTATCCAATATGATCAGTCCGTGACAGTCCAGCACCCAACCTCGCACCGCTTCCTGCGCCCTCAGACCGCCCAGCAGGCGGTACTCGCCGAGCTCCGCGGACTGATCATCCGCGGCGAGCTGGCGCCTGGGGCACCCATCCACCAAGAAAGCCTCGCCGACCTGTTCGGCGTGAGCCGGGTCCCGGTGCGAGAGGCCCTGAAGATCCTCGAGGGCGAGGGCTTCGTCGTCTATGCCGCCCACCGCGGCTACAGCGTGGCCAAGCTCGAGGTCGCCGACCTCCTCGAGATCTACGACCTGCGCGGGGTGCTCGAGTCCCATGTGATGCGGGCGGCGGTGCCCCGGCTGGAGGAGGCCGATCTGGTGCGCATGCGCGAGGCCATGACCGCAATGGACCGCGCGGCGGACGACCAGGACATGGTCGCCGTCGGGGTCCAGAACCGGGCCTTCCACTTCGCCCTTTTCGACCGGAGCGGACTGAACCGGGCGGTGGAGATGATCCGTCGGCTGTGGGACACCACGGACCCGTACCGCTCGCTCTACTTCCAGCGGCCGCTCAACCGTGAGACGGTCAACGCCGAGCACGCGCTGATCTACGACGCATGCGCCGCCCGCGACGTCGACAAGGTCGTCGAGCTGCTGGAGGTCCACCGCAGCCACACCGCCGAGGACCTGCGCGCCATGAACGGTGTGTGGCCGTGAGGATCCCTGCCACCGACCCGCAGACGGAGGCTCCGGCCCGACGCGACGCCGCTCGTGCCCGGCTCTCGCGGCTGGGCTTCACCCTGCCAAAACCCTTGGGGAGCAAGGGCGCCTACGCCTCCACGCGCGCCGAGGGTGGCCAGCTGTGGGTCTCGGGCCACACGGGCCGGGGGCCGGACGGCCTGCGGCTCACGGGGGTCGTCGGCGACGACGTCTCGCTCGAGCAGGCGCAACAAGACGCCCGCCACGCCGCCGTCAACCTGCTCGCGGCGATCGACGGGTCGCCCCACCTGCCTCACGGCCTGGGCAGCGTGGACGCGGTGCTCCACCTCCGGGTCTATGTCCGCGCCGCGACCGACTTCGGCGGGCACCCGTCCGTCGCCGATGGGGCCAGCACCCTTCTCGCGGAGGTCCTTGGTGAGCGGGGGGTGCACGCGCGGACGGCGGTCGGCGTCGCCTCCCTTCCCGGCGGCGCCCCGGTGGAGCTCGAGGCCGTGCTCACCTTCACCGCCTGAGCACGACGCTGTCCACCAGCTCGCATGCCGCGCAGCGGGGCGAGCGCGGTGCGGCCGAGCCGCTCGGCGCCCGCTGCGCGTCCCCTCGTAGGGCGCGCAGCGGGTCGAGCTTGACGTGAGGCGTC
>NZ_AWQS01000375.1 GCF_000576575.1 Intrasporangium chromatireducens Q5-1 | reverse complement strand
GGCGTCGAGGACCGTCGCCCCGACGATGAGTCCGTCGGCGCCCGGGTCGCGCAGGATGGCCCGGTCCCCGGCCTCGAGCGGGACGGCGCGCTCGAGGGTCAGCCGCGCCAGGTCGCCGTCGAGCGGCCGGGCGCGTGCCTGGAGGGCGGCGGTGCCGACGTGGACGGTCAGGTGCTGCGGCAGGTCCGAGGCAGGGCCCGTCGTGCGGACGTCGACCTGTGCCGTGGTGCGCCAGCCCTCGGGAGTCAGGAGCGGATCGCCACGCCTGACCTCGTCGGGGCCGATTCCTCGCAGGTTCAAGGCAACTCGCGCGACCGCCTCGACTGAGTCCTCCGCCCGGCCCAGGCTCTGGATGCCCCGGACGGACAGCTCCCGGCGGCGGCCGTCATGGGCGTGCAGCTCGAGCCGGTCGCCGACGCGGACGGTCCCCGCCCCCAGGGTCCCGGTGACGACGGTGCCGCTGCCCCGCACCGTGAAGGACCGGTCGACCCACAGCCGCACCCGTCCCGACCGGCGCGGCGTCGGCAGCGCCTCGCAGAGACGTGTCAGCTCGGCGCGCAGCTGCTCGAGCCCCTGGCCCGTCACTGCGGAGACGGCGACCGCCGGGACGTCGCCGAGGGACGAGGAGCTGATCCGTTCGCGCGCCTGCGCCACGGTGGGTCCCGGGTCGGCGAGGTCGCTGCGCGTGACGGCGAGCAGGCCGTGGGTGATGCCGAGGGCGTCGACCGCGGCGAGGTGCTCCTCGGACTGGGCGCGCCAGCCCTCGTCCGCCGCGACGACGAACAGGACCGCGGGGACCGGGCCGAGCCCTGCGAGCATGTTGCCGATGAAGCGCCGGTGCCCCGGCACGTCGACGAACGCCACCTGTCCGGCACCGGGCAGGGTCGTCCAGACATACCCGAGGTCGATGGTCAGGCCGCGACGCCGCTCGTCGGCCCACCGGTCCGGCTCCATGCCGGTCAGGGCGTGCACCAGGGTCGACTTGCCGTGGTCGACGTGCCCGGCGGTCGCGACGACGTGCATCAGGACGAGCCCTCGAGCAGGCCCACGACCGACTGGATCGCGGCGATGAGCACATCGTCGGACTCGACGGGGACGCACCGCAGGTCGACGAGCGTCAGCGCCGACTCCACCCGAGCGAGAACCGCGGGGTCTGCGCGGCGGAGGTGAGCGGCATACGACTCAGGCAGCGCCACCGCCCACCCGCTCAGCGTGACGCCCGGAGCGCCACCGCCGCCGACGGCGCCCTCGCTCGGGACGACGCGGCCGCCCACGGCTTCCGCGACGCGCGCCGACCGCGCCCGGAGGGCGTCGGGGTTGGCGTGCAGGGAGGCGGCGACGACGGTCGGGCCACCGCGCAGGGTTGCCTCGAGGGCGGCGAGGGTCAGCTTGTCGACCCGGAGCGCCCGGGCGAGCGGGTGTCGGCGGAGCCGCTCCACGACGCCCGCGGCGCCGAGCAGGATCCCGGCCTGCGGGCCACCGAGCAGCTTGTCGCCACTGCTCGTGACCAGAGTGGCGCCCTGGCCGAGAACCGTTGCGGCATCAGGCTCCTCGGGCAGCAGTGGCTCGGCGCGCAGGAGCCCGCTGCCGATGTCGACGACGAGCGGGAGGCCATGCGACCGAGCCAGGTCGGCGAGCTCGGGCACCGTCGCGGCGCTCGTGAAGCCCTCGATCCGGAAGTTGCTCGGGTGCACCTTGAGGATGGCGGCCGTCTCCGGGCCGATCGCGTCGGCGTAGTCGCGGACCGTCGTCCGGTTCGTCGTGCCGACCTCGCGCAGCCGGGCGCCCGTCGAGGCGATGAGGTCCGGCAGGCGGAAGCCGTCGCCGATCTCGACCATCTCGCCCCGGCTGACCAGCACCTCGCGGCCGGCGGCGAGCGCGGTGGTGGCGAGGACCAGGGCCGCGGCGCCGTTGTTGACGACGAGGGCGTCCTCCGCGGCCGGCACCTCGTCGCGGAGCGCAGCCAGCGTGCCGCGTCCGCGACGGGCCCGGCGCCCCGACTCCAGGTCGAGTTCGACGTCGACGTATTCCGCTGCCCGCCCGATCGCCTCGCGGGCCGCGGGGGTGAGCGGCGCCCGTCCGATGTTCGTGTGCAGGACCACACCGGTCGCGTTGATGACGGGCCGGAGGGTCGTCAGCGTGCGCTCATGCAGGTCGAGGGCGGCGGCGGCCGCCGTAGCCACGTCGTCGGAGCCGAGCTCACCGTCGCGGGCCCGTTGTTGGGCGGCGACGACGGCGCGCTTGACGATCTCGTGGCCGAGGCGACGGGTCGCCTCGACGAGCAGCGGGTGGCGTAGGAGCACGTCGGTGCGCGGAATCGCGCGCCGCGGGTCGACGTGCCCGTCCTGCGGCGTCCCGACCACCCCGTGCTCCTTCGCGACAATGGCTGTGGCGGAGGTGAACAGGAATCGAACCTGCCTGCGACGGATGCCGCCGCACACCGGTTTTGAAGACCGGGGGGACCACCAGGAGCCCATGCACCTCCAGGAGCCACCCTAGCGAGGCGTCGGGACTGCCCGAGGCGGCCCGTCGAGCGGCGCGGCCCGAGGGTGGGGCGCGGGTTGACGATCCGTGACATGCAGGAGCCGTGGAGGGGGCTATGGTATGCCGCGACGGCTCGCCGACCGTCCAGGGCCGGTGGTCGCCTCCCCCACCCCTTGACGAG
>NZ_AWQS01000374.1 GCF_000576575.1 Intrasporangium chromatireducens Q5-1 | reverse complement strand
GGCGCGCGGGGACCGCCCGGAGCCGCGCGGGGCCGGGCCGGCGAGCGGACGCCCGCTCAGCGGCATACTGAACGTCGCCCACATGATGGACAGGGTTATAGTTCCAATAAGTGCCGCTTATAGATTCCCTCGCCATGACGGTGACGGACACAGCGACGCGGACGGTGCGGCCCCCACGGGCCGGGCGCTCGAACGGGCAGTGGAAGGTCGACGGCCCGGCGCCCCTCAACCCGACGGAGGAGTTTAAGGCCGACGACAACGGGCTCAACGTCCGGGAGCGCATCGAGACGGTCTATGCGCGGGACGGCTTCGACTCGATCCCCGACGCCGACCTGCACGGCCGCTTCCGCTGGTGGGGCCTCTACACCCAGCGGCGGCCCGGCATCGACGGTGGCCGCACCGCGCAGCTCGAGCCGCACGAGCTCGAGGACCGCTACTTCATGCTCCGGGTCCGCACCGACGGCGGCGCGCTGACCCCCGCTGCGCTGCGCGTCCTCGGCGGCATCTCGACCGACTTCGCCCGCGGCACCGCAGACATCACGGACCGACAGAACATCCAGTACCACTGGATCGGGATTGAGGACGTCCCGGAGATCTGGCGCCGGCTCGAGTCGGTCGGTCTCGAGACGACGACGGCGTGCGGCGACACCCCTCGCGGCTTCCTCGGCAGCCCGGTCGCGGGCATCGCGGCCGACGAGGTCATCGACCCGACGCCGGTGATCCGCGAGATCAAGCGCCGCTGGCTCGGTGACCCGGACCTGACCAACCTGCCGCGCAAGTTCAAGACGGCCATCACCGGGCACCCCAGCCTCGACGTCGTCCACGAGATCAACGACGTCTCGCTCGTCGGGGTGGTCCACCCGCAGCTCGGTCCCGGCTACGACCTCTGGGTCGGCGGGTCCCTCTCGACGACGCCCCGGCTCGCCGAGCGGCTCGGCGTCTTCGTCACCGAGGAGGAGGCGCCGGACGTGTGGCACGGCGTCGTGCGGATCTTCCGCGACTACGGCTACCGGCGGCTGCGCAACAAGGCACGCCTCAAGTTCCTCCTCACCGACTGGGGGACGGAGCGGTTCCGCGAGGTCCTCGAGACGGAGTATCTCGGCCACCGGCTCCCGGACGGGCCCGCACCGGCGGCGCCGACGGGGCGCGGGGACCACGTCGGCGTCCACCGGCAGAAGGACGGCCGCTACTACGTCGGGGGGGCGCCCACCGTGGGCAGGGTCGGCGGGCCCACCCTCAGTGGTCTCGCCGACCTGGTCGAGCGAGTCGGCGCCGATGCCGTCCGGCTCACCGCCTTCCAGAAGCTCGTCGTCCTCGGCGTGCCGGCCGAGCGGGTCGACGACCTCGTCGAGGGGCTCGAGCCGCTGGGGCTCACGGCGCCGCCGAGCCCCTTCCGCCGCTCGACGATGGCGTGCACGGGGATCGAGTTCTGCAAGCTGGCGATCGTCGACACGAAGGACACCGCCGCGGCCGTGATCGCGGACCTCGAGCGGCGGCTCGCCGACCTCGAGCCGGACCTCGACCGGCCGATCGACCTCAACCTCAACGGCTGCCCCAACTCGTGCGCACGCATCCAGACTGCGGACATCGGCCTCAAGGGCCAGGTCATCACCGTCGACACCGACGCGGGCCCGGCGCAGGTGCCGGGCTTCCAGGTCCACCTCGGCGGCGGCCTCGCCGGCGTCGGCCGGGACGAGGGCGGCCTGGGGCGGACCGTCCGCGGGCTCAAGGTGCCGGCGACCGAGGTCGCCGACTACGTGGAGCGCGTCGTCCGACGGTATGCCGCTGAGCGGGCTCCCGGGGAGTCGTTCGCCGAGTGGGCCTTCGGAGCCGACGAGGAGGCCCTGCAGTGAGCACGACCCACCTCCCCTCACCCCCCGCACGCCGGCCGCGCCGCCCCGAGGGTGAGCTGCGGGCGCTCGTCGACGAGTTCAACGCCGGCTGGCAGGACCGCGGCGTCGAGCCGACGGCCGAGGAGGTCGCGGCCTGGGTGGCCGCCACGTTCCCGGAGACGGCTGCCGTCGCCTGCTCGATGGCGGATGCGGTGCTGCCGCACCTCGTCTCGCGCGTCCTGCCCGGCGTGGACGTGCTCTTCCTCGACACGGGCTACCACTTCTCCGACACCCTTGTCACGCGAGACGTGGTCGCCGAGGACCTGCCGATCACCCTCGTCAACGTCGTCCCGGACCAGACGGTGGCGGAGCAGGACGCCACCCATGGACCGCGGTTGTACGAGCGGGACCCGGCACTCTGCTGTCGCCTGCGCAAGGTCGAGCCGCTGGCCCGCACCCTGCCTGGCTACGAGGCGTGGGTCACCGGGGTGCGCCGTGACGAGGCGTCGACCCGCACCTTCACGCCACTCGTGAGCTGGGACGAGAAGAACGGTCTCGTCAAGGTCAATCCGCTTGCCGCCTGGTCCTTCGAGCAGCTCCAGGCGTATGCCGCCGAGCACGGCGTCGAGGTCAACCCCCTCCTCAGTGACGGCTACCCCTCCATCGGCTGCGAGCCGTGCACCCGCCGGGTCGAGCCCGGCGAGGACCCCCGTGCCGGCCGGTGGACCGGCTTCGCCAAGACCGAATGCGGACTCCACACATGACCACCCAGACGACGACAACCCCCAAGCGAGAGCACAATTCCCCCGATCGAGGGTTCACCAATCCGGATCGACAGTGCACGAATCCCGAT
>NZ_AWQS01000373.1 GCF_000576575.1 Intrasporangium chromatireducens Q5-1 | reverse complement strand
GCCACACCACGACGAGCGAGGAGCTGCGCGACTGGTGCGCCGCGACCCTCGCCAGGTTCAAGGTCCCGGCCGAGGTGAGGTTCCTCGACGAGATGCCGACCACGTCCGGGACGAACGGCACCAAGATCCGCGCCGCCGCGCTCCGCGAGCTCGCCGCCACCGAGCTCGCCGCCACCGAGAGGACCCCCCGATGAACACCGACGTCGTCATCTGCAACCCGCTGCGCACCCCGGTCGGGCGCTACGGCGGCGCGCTGAAGGACTTCACCGCCACGGCGCTCGCCGCCCACGTGCTGCGTGAGCTCGTCGCCCAGACCGGCCTCGACGCGAGCACCGTCGACGACGTGATCCTCGGCCAGTGCTACCCCAGCGGCGAGAGCCCGGCGATCGGTCGCGTGGCCGCGCTCGACGCCGGCTTCCCGGTCAGCGTCCCCGGCATCCAGCTCGACCGGCGCTGCGGCTCCGGCCTGCAGGCGGTCATCGATGCCGTCGCCCGGGTCGCCACCGGCGCCGGCGACCTCGTCATCGCCGGCGGCGCCGAGTCGATGAGCAACGTCGAGCACTACACGGACCAGATCCGGTGGGGCACCCGGGGCGACGGCCCGATGCTGCACGACCGGCTCGCCCGCGCCCGCGTCACCGCCGGTGGCAAGGACCACCCGGTGCCCGGGGGCATGCTCGAGACGGCCGAGAACCTGCGCCGCCAGTACTCCGTCAGCCGCCAGGAGCAGGACGAGTGGTCGGTCCGGTCCCACCACCGTGCGGTGGCCGCCGCCGAGGAGGGCCGGTTCGCCGACGAGATCGTGCCGGTCACCGTGCCGGGTCGCCGCGGCCGTCCGGACACCGTGGTCGACACCGACGAGCACCCGCGCAAGGACACGACGGTGGAGAGCCTTTCGAGCCTGCGCCCGATCCTCCAGCGCGCCGACCCCGACGCGACGGTCACGGCCGGCAACGCGAGCGGGCAGAACGACGGCGCGGCTGCCTGCATCGTCACGACGCGCCAGCGCGCGGAGGAGCTCGGCCTGACCCCGCTCGTCCGGCTCGTCGGCTGGGGCGTGGCGGGCGTGCCGCCCGAGACGATGGGCATCGGCCCCGTCCCCGCAGTCGCCCTCGCCCTCAAGCGGGCCGGGCTCGACATGGCCGACATCGACCTGTTCGAGGTCAACGAGGCCTTCGCCGCCCAGGTCATCGCCTGCTTCAAGGAGTGGGGCTGGACCGAGTCCGACCTCGAGCGCGTCAACGTCAACGGCTCGGGCATCTCGCTCGGGCACCCCGTCGGCGCGACGGGCGTGCGGATCCTCGCCACGCTCGCGAACGAGATGCGCCGGCGCGAGGCGCGCTACGGCATCGAGACGATGTGCATCGGTGGCGGGCAGGGCCTCGCGGCCGTCTTCGAGCGCGTGCACTGACCTTCACGGCAGGGGTATGCCGCTCACCCTCCTGCCGCTCGAACGCCGCTGAGCTGGGACCGCGCCGACGCGCGGACCCAGCTCAGCGGCATACGGACTCAGTGCGTCAGGACTGCGCCTGCTGCTTCGCGTCCTGAGCCGACTCCTTGACGTCCTGCGCGGACGACTGGGCCTGCCCCTTGACCTCCTGGACGGAGTCCTGGGCTTGGGCCTTGACCTCCTGGACGGAGTCCTGGGCGGGGCCCTTGAGGTGGTCGGCCATCTCCTGGCCGACCTGCTTGGCCTCGTCCGCCGCGTCCTGCAGCACCGGCTGGGCCTTCTCCTTGAGCGACTGTGCCGCCTCGCGCTCCTTGGTCGACGCGGGCAGCAGCGAGCCGAGGAGGGCGCCGGCGCCGAGGGCGATCAGGCCTGCCGCGAGCGGGTTGCCCTGGGTCTTGCGCCGTGCGGAGTGCGCGACGTCGTGGGTGGTCTCGGAGACCTGGTCCATCGCGTCGCTGCCCCTGGCCCGCAGGTCCTGCGCGGTCCCGCTCGTCTGGTCGTGCAGGTCGTCGGCACTGCCCATGACTCGGTCCTTCCAGCCGCTCATCTGGCGGCGCATCTTCGTCTTCTGCCGGTTCGCGATGGAGCCGGGGGAGACGGCGTCGCCGAGCTGGTTGACGTCGCGGCTCAGGTTGCCGCGCGTGCGTTCGATCTCCATCCGGATCTCGTCCGGGTCGTTGCTCATGGTGGTCATCGGGGGTCCTCGTTTCCCTTCATGGCATCAGGTATCTGTTTCGCGGTCTCGACCGTCCTCGGCACGCCCTGGACCCGCTTGAGCTCGGTGCGCCCCATCGAGGCGAGCACGGCGGCGATGATGGCCCACACGACGGCGACGATGAGGGCGGACCAGCCGAGTCCGACCCAGCTGCCGATCAGCCACCACAGCGCGACCGACAGGAAGAGCAGGACGAAGTAGCCGGCGACGCCAGCGCCCCCGAGCATCCCTGCGCCCTTGCCGGCGCGGGTGGCCGACTGTCGCAGCTCGGCCTTGGCCAGCTCGGTCTCCTGGCGCACGAGCGTCGAGAGGTCCTGGGCGATGTCGGAGATGAGGTCGCCGACGGAGCTGAGCGGTTCGCCGGGCAGGTCGTCGCCGGTCCGGGTGCCGTCGGGTGCACCGGCGTACGCACCGGTATGGCCGGCGGGCGCACCACCTGGCGCTGCGCCGGTCATTCCGGCGGGGGGCGCGGCGAACTCGTCGTCGTAGAGCGGCTGCTCAGCCACGCCGGGTGTGCCGGCCATGTCCGGGACGCCGACCGGCGGGGCCGGCCCGGTCGCCGGC
>NZ_AWQS01000372.1 GCF_000576575.1 Intrasporangium chromatireducens Q5-1 | reverse complement strand
GTTGCCGCCCGTCGAGTGAGCGCGAACTCCGCCGGGCGGCCACCGGAACGAAGGTCAGTGGAAGCTGCCGGGGAAGGCGCCGATGATGCCGCCGCTCAGCATGTCGGCCATCTGCAGGATGTGGGCGTGCACCGCCTCGTAGTCCGCCACGCTCGCGGTGTAGTCGCCGCCCAGCTCGTGCGCGGCCTCGGCGAGGGTCTGGTCCAGGTGCACGCGCATGTCGTCCCGCATCACCGAGTCCGGCCAGAACCTCGGGTTCGCCTTTGCGAGGAAGTCGGCGATGTCATTGGCGTTGGCGTACCAGCGGTCCTTCGCGTCCGCGAAGGATGCCGTATCGCCAGCCTTGGCGGCATGCAGCAGCTCGACGGCGATGGTGATGTGGTCGTGGAGCAAGGCGGTGAGCCGGTTGCCGGCGGCTGTGCCATAGAAGGGAACGATCGCGTCGCCTATGTCAGCCTGGTTCTGCAGGAGCCGGGTCGCCGTGGCCGGGAAGCTGGCTGACTCGTCCGCGAACGCCACGATCGCCAGCCGGGTCCACGTCACATGGTCCTCCCATAGCTTGCGCATCTCGTCGTGGAAGGCCTGCTGCGCCGGGGTCCGTGGGACCACCGCATGGCTGTGCGTGAGCGCGATCGGTTGCGCCGCCTCGGCGCCAGCGCGCGGCAGCGTCCACGTCAGGAAGGCGCTGAGGAGGGCCACGAGCACGAGGGGGAGCACCGTGCCGAGCCGCCTTGACGGGAGTGTCGGCTCGAGCTGCCCTGGGGCGGGTGTCGGCGCGAAGGGCAGCGGGCGTCGGTTGGCGGTCATGATGGTCCTTCCGGAATCGGCGAAGTGTTGACGGATGGGCCGGTCAGTCCCGAGACTGGATGCGCCATCAGGACCGGATCCGGGGGGAAGAGGCTGATGTGTGCTTGGTGTCGTCGAAACGAAACCTCTTACCGCGCAACCCGCTTCGGCCTGCCGGTAAGACCGTCGCGGCATGTCGACACCAATCCGGCATGACCACCAAATTCGTTCACGAACACCCCGAGTGCCGCTCCACCGGCCCGCCCGTCGACGTGACCACCTGGCGCCGGTGCCGGCTCATCGAGGTCGGCTTCGCGCCGGACCTCGCCGACGCAGTGGCGCGCGACCAAAGGATCGACCTGCACGCCCTTCTCGGCCTCGTCGACCGCGGCTGCCCGCCGGCGCTGGCCCTCCGCATCCTCGCGCCGGTCGAGTCGTCGGCATGAGCGCCCGAGGCCCCGAGCCGGTCTCCGTCGCGCTTGCCGCGGGCACCACCAGTGGCGCCACCACGAGCGACCCGGACAGCTCGACCACCAGCATCTCGGGCCGGGCCGGGTCACTCGACCGCGACTGGCTCGGCGAGCTCACCTCGTCAGGTGCCGCGCGTGAGACGGCCCTACGCGACCTCCACGTCCTGCTCGTCAAGGCAGCCCGACACCAGGTGGCCCGGATGCGCGGCCTGTTGCCCCGTCTCGGTGCCGTCGAGGCCGATGAACTGGCGAACGCCGCGGCCGACGAGGCGCTCGTCCACCTCCTCGGCCGGCTGTCCACCTTCGAGGGACGCGCCCGGTTCACGACCTGGGCCTACAAGTTCGCGATCCTCCAGACCGCCAACGAGGTCCGGCGCCGGGCCTGGGCCTCGACCGAGATCGCGCTGTCCGATCACCTGGACCTCGCCGTTGAGGTCGACGGACCGGAGTCGCGGGCCGAGGCCAACGAGCTCGCACACGCCGTCGCCGCCGCCATGACGGAGGCCCTCACGACCTATCAGCGCCGGATCGCCATTGCTCTGCTCGTCGAGGGGGTGCCGGTGGACGTCCTCGCCGAGCGCCTCGGGACGACCCGTGGGGCGCTCTACAAGACGTTGCACGTGGCGCGCTCCCGGATCCGCGCCCACCTCGTCGCGGCCGGTCACCTGCCGGCCGGGATCCCCTTCGGAGGCACAGCATGACTTCACACCAGGGCCGCCTGTCCAGGGACGTCGTCGAGTCGCTCACTCTCGACACCGAGCCCTGGCTGTCCTGTGAGGAGTGCTTCGACCTGATGGACTCCTACGCCGAGGCGGTCGTCGCCGGCACCGAGCCACGCCGGCGGCACGACATGGAGGTACATCTTCGAGCCTGTCCCGCCTGCTTCCAGGAGGTCGAGTCGCTCGTCGCCCTCCTCCAGCAGGACAGCGCCGACTGATCAGCCGCGCCAGGAGCGCCACGAGTGCGCTTCGATCCACACGAGCGGCCCCGGCGGTGGCTCCCGCTGATACCGCTCGTACTTGCCAACCAAGGCCCGCAACCCCGGCTCCGCGTCGTCGTCGTCGAGTTGACGCACGGTGGCGCGGCCGTCGAGGCGCACCCACCAGAGGCGCGACCAGTCCCGCTCGTAATGGTCGACGAGGAGGCTGACCTCCGGGTGCGCCTCGATGTTGCGCAGCCGCTGCAGCCGCCGAGTGGTCTTCGGCTTGCCGTCGACCGCCGTCCACACGTCGTTCCCGACGAGCGCGAACACGATCGGCACGACGTGCGGCCGCCCGTCCGGCCGCACGGTCGCAAGCCGCGCGACCGGCGCCGCTGCGAAGCGTTCGCGGTCCTCGGGTGTCATCCCCCCACGGTAGGTGTCGTATGCCGCTGAGCTCAGCACCATACGGCCCCTCCCTGTCGTGGGCGGCCGGCTGACGCCATCGGTGACGGCCGGAGTTCGCGCTCTCTCGACGGGTCACAACCGGAGTTTGCGCTC
>NZ_AWQS01000371.1 GCF_000576575.1 Intrasporangium chromatireducens Q5-1 | reverse complement strand
ACGAGTACACCGACAGCGTGACCCTCGGCGACCACGGCACCCGCTCCAACCAGCGTTCGGTCCGCCGTGTGCCGATTCTGCCGCCAGACCGCATCCGCACCCTGCCGTTCGGCACCGGCATCACGATGCTGCGCTCCGCACCGCCCATCGTCACCGACCTGCGCGCCTGGCCGACCCGGCCCGACGCCGCGCAGCTCCGCAGCGACCGCAACGAACTCGAAGCATTGCTGCGCCACCGCCCCGCGTCCTGACGACGCTTGGAAGCTCCAGTGCACCTGCCTGACAGAGCGACCACACGCAGTTGGTCGCCCGAGTTCAGGAGGAGGCCATCATGGCCATTCACACCCAGGAATCGCTGTCAGGCTTCATCGCTTCGGAGCCGTTGCTCACCGAGACGGCAAAGGGAGACGCCAGGTTCTTCGCCCGTATCGGCAAGGAGCACTTCCGCCGCGAGGACGACGGCTCGTTCACGCAGACCGAGACGACCTACCACCACCTGGTGATGTTCGGGCGTTCCGCTGAGCACGCGCACGCGAGCTTCGCCCAGGGCGACAACTTCGTCGCCGAGGGCTACACGCGGCCGGTCAACTACGAGCGCAACGGTCAGGCAATCGAGGGCGAAGAGTTCGTCGCCAAGAAGATCGGCCACGACGCCGCGCGAACCCGCTACGAGGTCGACCGGACGCCGCGCAATGGAGTGGGCCGGGACGCAGCAACGTACGAGCCGACGCAGCGAGCAGCGACCGCGGCGCACGCCCCGGTCAGCATGTGAGTTCGGGAGTCGAAGCACCATGAACGATCAGCATGAGATGGATGAGCCGGACGTCTTCGACGGACCGCCCCGCGTCACGAACGCGGACATGCCCGAACCGCCGCACCCCGTGAACTGGAACCTGCTGACGGCGCACGAGCTGGAGCAGGAATGGCTCGCGCTGAACCGGTGGGTTGACTGGCTGCGGCGCACCTATGGCCTCCCGGTCGCGGTGGTGCCGCCGTTCTGGCACCACCACCCGGAGATGGTCTGGGAGCTGTCGGCGCTGCACCTGCATTGGCTCGCGGCCTACGACCCCGAGCAGAACGCATCCGCGCCGCTCGGTTGGCACCGCGACTTCGCCGACGCTCGAGAGCGGCTTCGCTACTGGGTCACGGCCTGCGGTACTCGTGGGGACCGCGACCGCCCGACCCGGCAAGCTGCGTGGCCCGGTGAGGACCCGGCACCCACGATCCAGGACTTCACCTTCACCGACCGGGACGCCGAGTTCGTCGAGTTCGTCATCGCCCAAGTCCGCAAGCGCCAGGAGGCCGAAGACGAGTTCTACGCCGGCCTGGACGACGACGAAGCGCAGTAGACCGATGAGCCGCTACGCCAAGAAGACCGACCGTCGCCCCTACGAGGAGCGGTCGTTCTCCGTCCGGGCCGTCCACCGCGAACGCGCCGACCTGCACAAGCTCGCCGAGGTTCTCATCCGGCTGACATTGCAGGAGACCGGCGAGAGCCGCGCGGCCCGCGCAGCCGAGCGGGTGCCCGACACCTACCGGGCGGCGACGGATGGCCTGGCCGCCTCCGAAGCCGCCCGGTAGAATGAACTGTGCAAGCCTCGCGATGCGGGGTGTTGTGGCCTAAACCTCGCCGCTCGGCGAGCAACACGCACCGAGACCATCGGGTCCCGCCCTACAGCCTTCAACGGCTGCTCTCACGATCAACACCCCTCCCACCAACAGTGGGAGCGCGAGGGTCGAACCGCGTGAGAGTGAGCCCCCGATGACCACCATTGCCGACGATCCGGCTACCAGCCTCATCGACCCGCCCAACACTGCGGCTGCCGCCGTGTCGTACCTGCGGGTCTCCACCCGCGAGCAGGCAGAGAAGGGCGGGACCGACGAAGGCTTCTCGATCCCCGCCCAGCGCGAAGCGACCCGGCGTAAGGCCGAACAGCTCGGCGCCGGCATCGTCGAGGAGTTCGTCGACGCGGGAGCCTCAGCCAAGTCGTCCGACCGGCCCGAACTGATGCGGATGATCCAGTACGTCAAGACCAACAAGGTCGCGTACTGCATCGTTCACAAGGTCGACCGGCTCGCCCGCAACCGCGCCGACGACGTGAGCATCCACCTCGCACTCCAACAGTGCGGGGTCATGCTCGTGTCCGCGTCCGAGAACATCGACGAGACCCCCTCCGGGATGCTCCTGCACGGCATCATGTCCACCATCGCCGAGTTCTACTCCCGCAACCTCGCCACCGAGGTCGCCAAGGGCATGACCCAAAAGGCCATCGGCGGCGGCACGAACGGACGCGCGCCCATCGGCTACTTGAATGTCCGCAAGCGCGACGAACTCGGCCGCGAAGTCCGCACCATCGAGCTCGATCCCGAGCGAGCACCGATGATCGAGTGGGCGTTCAAGGCCTACGCCTCGGGCAACTGGAGCGTCAGCCAGCTCCATGACGAACTCACCTCGCGCGGGCTGCGCAGTCTGCCCACCCCGAAGCGGCCGGCGAAGCCGCTGGCGGTATCCACCATCCACCGGCTCCTGACCAACCCGTACTACAAAGGCGATGTCGTCTACCGAGGCACCCGCTACAAGGGCAACCACCCGGCGCTCGTGCCCGCCGAGGTCTGGTACCAGGTCCAGTCCGTGCTCACCGCGCACCAGTGCGCCGTCGAGGCAACCCAAGTCCACGGCCACTACCTCAAAGGCACCATCCACTGCGGCCAGTGCGGGTCCCGGCTCATCGTCTCCAACGCGAAGAACCGCCACGGCAACGTCTAC
>NZ_AWQS01000370.1 GCF_000576575.1 Intrasporangium chromatireducens Q5-1 | reverse complement strand
CCCCGACCGCCCCATTCATCCCGCCGACCCCGGACCTGCCCTTGGCGCCCGACCGGACGCATCCGCCGCTCGAGGAGCCCCCGACGCCACCCGAGGACGAGCCGTGGACCACACCGGCAGACCCCGCCTCGGTCCTGCCCCCGACGAGCAGCCTGCCGCTGTTCCCCCGCGGCCACCTGAGCGGATGGATGACGCCATGAACCGGCCCACCGATCCGCGGCAGACGCGTTCCTGGCGTGGCACGGCACTGGCCGTGTCCGGTGGCACGGTGCTGCTGAGGCGAGACGGTGCCGCGCTGGCCCTCTTCCTGCTGCGGGCCTACGTCGCCGCGACCGGAGGCCGCAACGGACTCGGTCCCGGCTCCGGGCTGTCGCCCGCGATGCGCGAGCTGCGCGACGCGCTCGAGGCCGCCATGGCCGACAACGGACACGCGGACGTCCGCACGGATGCGCCCTTGCCACAGTCGGTTCCGTCGGTCGGGTCAAAGGACCTCGTCGACATGAAGGAGGCAACGAGGATGCTGCAGCCACTCTCCGAGCGGCACGTCCGCCGGCTCGCCGTCTGCGAGGCATTCGGCTCAGTGCAGCGCGCCGGGCGCACCATCCTCGTCCACCGGGCCGAGGTCGAGGCCTACAGAGATCGACGAAAGGAAGGCAGATGATGACCGGCCAACTCGAATACGTTCACGTGCTAGTGCCGCAGCTGCAGGCCCTGGGGGTGACGCTGCCACCCGAGGTGGTCAGCGGCTCCGAGCGGCTCGTGCGCCTGGGCAGCCTGCGTCCACAGCCCCGTCCGACCCGAAAGCTGATCGGCCTGACAGAGGCCGAGCTGACGACCGAACTGCGTGAGCTGGGCGTCGCCATGGCGCTCGCGGACGACGCCGGCCCCGGCCCCCGGGCCGTGGGCCTCGCCTACCAGATCATGCAAGAGGAGATCGCGGCCACGGCCCGCGACATCGCCGACGACATCCTGACCGAGATCCGGCCATCCTTCGACGCGGCAGCCAGCGTCGTTCGCAGGGCCGTCGATCTGGGCATCAACTCCCGCACCACCCACGAGGACATCCTCAGGGCCGACGACGTGGCCACGGCGCGCGATGCCTGGTCAGCAATCCCCGAGGCTACCCGCACTCTGGATGCCGTCGCTGACGCTCGCATGACCCTCAGCATGGTCACCGGCGTCGCCCCGGCACCCGAGCGCGGGAGGAATGCATGGGGAAGAGCCGTACAACCCGGGGAGTGGATCGGAGCAGCATTCACCCGATCCGCACTGCCCTGGCGTCAGGAATTCGAGGACACCTGGCAGATGTGGCTACGCCTCTCCGGGCCCGCGCAGGTCGAGCTCCTGACCCTCGACGAGGCCGCCGTGGCGGCCAAGAACCTCGGGCGGTGAGCAGCATGGCTCGCGAACTTCCCGGCGACGCCAACTACGTGGTGACCGCTCCTCTCGTCGTCGTGCGCACCGCCAAGGGCTACCAGCACCTCTACGACGGCCAGCGGCTCCCCGCCGGCGTCGACCCCGTGCAGATGCGCTCGCTGATCGACGGCGGCATGATCGCGCCGATCCAGACCGGAGGTGCCTCGTGACGATCCTCAGGATTCCCCGAGGCATACTCGCCCGGCTCGGACTCAACCGGGGCGCCAGCGCCCAAGACGTACTCGACGCCGTGCCCTCCCCGTCCACGGTGACCAAGGTCCCCGCCGTCCGCACCCCTGCGCAGAGCGAAGACGACGCGACGTACTACGCACTCTTCCCCGGCGAACGGCCAGCCGCGATAGCTGCGACCACGGCCGAGAACGACGACGAGGCGCTCTTCCATCAGCTCTTCCCCGACGAGCGGCCGAACTGAAACGAGCCGCCGGGCGTCAACGTCACCACCGAGGTGTTCGGTCAAACCTCGGAGGATCGATGGCCGGCGAGCCCCTTTCCTCTGTGGGGTGAAGACCCGCCCAGCGCCCGTAAGCAACGCCCCCCGGCCTCATACGGAGCCGAGGGGCGTTGCTTTACGTCCCCAACAGCTCGAGCTTCCGCCGTCCGTGGGGGCAGGTCTCGAAAAAATCTGGGCGGCCAACTGCAGGACCCGCGAGTCGAGCGTGTCTCTCTCCGGCTTTTTTTCCACAATCGTGGTCATTGACCGCAAGATTTGCGGTCAGAGCCGCGAAAAAAGAAGTGGCTCCCTCTCGCTTGAAGACTTCGGCCCGGTCGTCGCGGGTCTGCGGGGATGCCTTGCCCTTGATCTTGCGGACGACGTTGGCGCGGGAGGCATTGCCTTCCTCGCGGGCCTCGTTCAGCGCCTCCTCGAACTCCTCCTCGGAGGCGTCCACCATCGAGTAGATGTCATTGGCGAGCTGTCCCGCCATGAAGTCCTCTGGGGAGACCTTCTTCTCATCGCGAAGATGATCTACATGGACCGTGCGACCGTTGCGGATGTAGTCGCTCTTCGGCCCGCCGTCGGCTCGACTCGTCACGGTTCCCTCCGCCTGGCCCTTGCGGATGGCCTTCCCGAGCGCGTACTCGCGGGTCCCCACGGTGGACGCCCAGACTTTGCCTACCCACCTGGGTGCCTCCGGTCGCTTGTACGGTGGGCAATGTCCTGAATACGGATATCGCAAAAGTGAGCGCCGGCATGGCAATCACGATCAGCAAGGATGACGAGGCCAAGCAGCCGGAGTGCCCGAAGTGCGGAGCTGCTCTGGAGCGTCGCTCGCTCCCCGGTGACCAGCGGGAGGGTCCAGCGGGAGCAGATGCCCTGATCTGTCCGGCCGGCCACCACCGGCAAGAAGTCAAGCCACAATGAC
>NZ_AWQS01000369.1 GCF_000576575.1 Intrasporangium chromatireducens Q5-1 | reverse complement strand
TTCCCATTCGTGCCGGAAGCGGCGCACGTCGTGCAGGCTCGGTGCGTCGTCCCGGTCGGTGGCGAGCAGCTTGAACGCTCCCCCGGCGGCGACTGGGGACAGCTGAGCCCAGTCGCCCACCAGCAGCACCTTCGCTCCAGCCGCGCGGGCATGGGCGGTGATGGTGTCGAGGTCGAAGGTGCCGGCCATGGAGGCCTCGTCGACAATCACCAGTTGGTCCGATCGCAGTCCCCACCTCTGCGCCTCGGCGTACACCTCTCGGGCACGCTCGCGCAGCCGCCGGGTCGCCAGTGATGGGCCGGCCCACCGCAACTTCCTCTGTAGCTCCTCGAGCTCGGCGAGCCGAGCGGGTTGCCGCATCGCCTCGTGGATCCACTTGGTCGTGTTCTCGGTCGGGATCCCCACGGCGTCAGCGAGGACCTCTGCGGCGGCCGCGGACGGCGCCAACCCGACCACGCTGCCCGGCCCGAACGCCGACTCCCACGTGGCCCGAACGCCGGCCATCGCCGTCGACTTGCCCGTCCCGGCCGGCCCCACGATGACGTCCACGGCCCTACCGGACGCAAGCACACGGCATACGGCCTCCGCCTGGTCCGCGGACAACACGGTGGCCCTCCCGGGCAACGGGACGGCCGCGACAGCGGCCGCCGTCGCCTCGTCGACGCGCGGCGCGTCGACTGCGCGCCCAGCCGCGAGGAGCCGGTCCTCGGCCTCGATCACCTCCCGCGTCGCATACGTGACCCCGTCCCGCGGAGTCAGCCGCGAGGTCCCATCGGCCCGCCGCAACGCGGCCGGCAGCACCCCCGCATCCGCCGGGGTGAGCCGCACCGCCTCCCACAACGCGAGCGCGGTCACGTGCTCCGCGACCGTCACCCGCTCGGCCGGGTCGGCGAACCGAACCCCGGCGATCTGGCGCAGCACCTCAGCGAGGATGTTGCTGCGCGAGAACGTCGCCCGCCGCGCCCCCACCGTCCTCAGGGCCACCGCGGCGGCGTCGGCCAGCATCCCCTCCGACAGATCGGCCGCGCGCAGCAGGGGCAGATCGTTGCGCCCGGCGAGAGTCGCGACCCACGCCTCGGGCTCCGTCCCGACGTGCGGTTCCGCGCGCCGGCGCCACCCGGTGATGAGGTCGGACAGCGCGTGCAGCTGCTTGTCCGGGCGGGTGGCCAGCGTCGCCTGCTGCCGCAATCGCAGCACCTCCGCGGACGTTGGGCCGCGTCCGTGCGCGGCCCGAAACTGCGCGACGAGAGCGTTCTTGGCGTCCTCGATCTGGCTCGTCCGGCGCGAGAACTCGTCCGCCAAGGTCTGGGTGACCCCGGCCACTTCCCACTTCTCCACCGGGGAGTGCCGCCGCGTGTGAGCCTCCCAGCCCCACCCGAGATCCGCAGTGAGCAAGTCGGCGAGGACGCCGTTGTACAGCTCGGACAGGCCGACCGCCGCGCGGAACAGCGCCTTGCTGTCGAGGGTCCGCCACCCGCCATCCGAGGCGGCCTGCACCCGGTTCAGCACGACGACGTGGGTGTGCAGCTGCGGGTCGCCGGCGCGCGAGTCCCAGTGGTCGAAGGCCGCCGCGACGACCCCAAGGGTGTCCTGCGAGACGACCCCGCCCCGACCGGTGCGGGTCGCGAACACCTCCCGCTCCGCGTACGCGATGACGGACTCCAGCGCCCGCCGATGCGCCGCATGCACTCGCGCGCGGGTCGCCTCGTCGCCGAGCGCCCACGCCACCGACACGCTCTTCGGGACGCTGAATGTGAGATCGAACCCGGCCACCGGCTGGGGCGCCTTCCGCTTCCGTCCCAAGGCGTCTTCGTATGCCGCTGGGCGGGCCACCGGTGCCCGGCCGAGCGGGTGCCCAGTGACCGGGTCCTGCAGCATGCCGAGCATCCGCCATAGGTGCTCCTCCGTCACCGTCGTGCCGGGTTCGATGCCGCGGCCGCAGTCCAGACCAGCGAGTCCCTTGCCGAGGAATCGGCCGGGCGGGGTGCCCTCTGCCGTGTAGTAGGCGGTGAGCGGATCCGATGTCCGTCCTGCGGCGTCGGCGCGGGCGACCGAGGACATCAGGTACCGGTACCCGGCCCCCAAAGTCATGCGCCTGATGGACATCGTCATGCCTAAACAACCGACCGTGGGGGGGCACGATCCGATGTTGCATCAGATGCGACTTTCGCCCAGCCGCTCACCTTGGTGCCAGACGTGTGGCGTGAATGAATGGGGGTCTTGGGAGGGCCCGCCAGTCGAGTGATCCGCGGCAGGGCATGGGCGGCTTGGACGTCGGTAGCAGTTGGGAGATCCGCCGGGCGGCGAGTTGATGGCGTCAGGGTTGGCGGAGGGGCCGAGATGAGGAGGAGATCGGGAGTCGTCAGGTGGCGTTGAATGGTGACCCGATCGATGCCGTAGTGAGGGTGTAAGACGATCCCAACAATCAGGAATCGAGAGGCGGCCGACAGTGTCCGAAGAACTCCCTGTGAATGACCAGGCCAGAGCCCGCTTACGGGAGGCCCAGAAGTCCGAGGCCAACGCGCTGCGCGAAGTCGTTGGCGCGCAGAAGGCGCGGCAACGACTGCAGGACCGGCTCAATCAGGCCAACAGTGAGCTGGACGCCAAGCTCGTGAAACTCGTTGAGTCCTCGGGAGTAGCGCGTGCCGCTCGGCTGACGGGGGAGGCGCCCAGGAGCTTGCGCGAGAAGGCCCGCGCCGCCGGCCTCAAGCCATCGCAACTTCAGTGAGAATTGCACCAAAGACCTGTCGCCCTCATAGGCTGGTGTATCGCACGTGATCACTCCATGAAAAGGACACC
>NZ_AWQS01000368.1 GCF_000576575.1 Intrasporangium chromatireducens Q5-1 | reverse complement strand
GCGGCAGGCGGCATCACCGGGGGTGGACCGGCGTCCGACCGGCCCAACCGTTCCGAGGCAGCGCCGCGCACCGCCCGGTCCGGGCCGGCCGCGGTCCGGGCCTCACTCGATGCCGCCCGTCGTTCCGGTGCCCCCCAGCAGAGCAAGCAGCAGGAGCCGCCGCGTCGGGTCACCGACGACTCCGCCGTCAGCGACGACGACGAGGACATCGAGGTCTCGACCGACGTCGGGCGAGCCGTCATCGAGAAGGTCCTCGGCGGCCGGGTGCTGCAGGAGTTCGACGAATAGCCCGCCCCCTCGGGCCGCGGCGGCTACCGTCGGTGGATGGCGTTCGACGTCGCCGGTGATGCCTACGGCCGGTTCATGGGCCGCTACTCCGAGCCGCTTGCTGCGCAGTTCGTCGACTGGCTCACCCCGCCACCCGAGGCGCGCGCCCTCGACGTCGGGTGCGGCCCCGGCGCCTTGACCGCCGTGCTGGCCGACAGGTACGGCCCGGACCGCGTCCATGCCGTGGACCCGTCCCCGACTTTCCGCGCCGCGGTCACACGGCGGCTGCCCGACGTCGAGGTCCGGGAGGGTGTGGCCGGCGCGCTGCCGTGGGGCGACGACGAGTTCGACCTCGCCCTCGCCTCCCTCGTCGTGCACTTCATGCCCGATCCCGTCGCCGGCCTGTCGCAGATGCGACGGGTGACCCGACCGGGTGGCCTCGTGGGTGCGACCGTGTGGGACCTCGCCGGGCACCGCGCCCCCGTGAGCCTGCTCGGTCTGGCGGCACGGGACCTCGACCCGTCCGCGCCTGGCGAGGAGGACCTGCCCGGGGCCTCTGGTGGCCAGCTCGCCGGCTACCTCGAACAGGCCGGGCTCCAGCAGGTGGAGGAGACCGAGCTCGAGGTCGTCGTCAGTTATGCCTCCTTCGACGAGTGGTGGGAGCCGAACACCCTCGGCGTCGGGCCGGCCGGCGACTATGTCCGCAGCCTCGGCCCCGACGAGCGAGACCGGCTCCGCGACCGGTGCGCGGAACGCACCGGTGCGGCACCGTTCGAGATCCGCGCCGTCGCCTGGGCCGCCGTGGGCCGGGCGTGACGAAGATCGCCCCGATCCGCGACCGCTCCGTGGTGGTCTCGGACCGCGCAGCCGGGTCCCGCCCTAAAGTGGCCCCATGTTGTACAGCCTCAGCCGCGGAGTCCTCGTCCCGCTGAGCCGTGCGCTGTACCGCCCGACGATCGTCGGCGCCGAGAACGTCCCCCGGCACGGCGCCGTCATCCTCGCCAGCAACCACCGCAGCTTCATCGACTCCTTCGCGATCCCGCTCGCCTCGCCCCGGCAGGTCCGGTTCCTCGCCAAGGAGGAGTACTGGACCGCGCCCGGGCTCGGCGGCCGGCTGCGCAAGGGGTTCTTCGACGCGGTCGGAATGGTCCCCGTCAACCGGCTCTCGGCCACCGCGGCCCAGGAGAGCCTCGACAAGGGCCTCGAGGTGCTGCGTGCGGGCGACGCCTTCGGGATCTACCCCGAGGGCACCCGGTCCCGGGACGGGCGCCTCTGCCGCGGCCACACCGGTGTCGCGTGGCTCGCGCTCAACGCCCGGGTCCCGGTGGTGCCCGTCGGCCTCATCGGCACCGAGAAGATCCAGCCGGTCGGGGCCCGGTTCCCGACCCTCGCCAAGGTCACCGTGAAGTTCGGCGAGCCCATCCCGTTCGAGCGCTACGAGGGCATGCCGGCCGGCAAGGCGCGGCGCCAGCTGACCGACGACGTCATGGACGCGATCGCGGAGCTGACCGGTCAGGAACGGGCCGGCGGCTACAACCAGGTCCCGACCGGTCAGCCGACCTGACGCGACGCTGCCATCACCCGGCCGCCGCAGGCGTCGCGTCGGGCCTGGCAGCCGCTGTCGGGCCGACGACATAGGGTGAGGCCGTGTACGAAGGCGCGGTCCAGGACCTCATCGACGAGCTCGGGCGACTCCCCGGGGTGGGCCCCAAGAGCGCCCAGCGGATCGCCTTCCACCTCCTGCAGGCCGACGCCGAGGACGTGACCCGGCTCGTCACCGCCCTCACCGAGGTCAAGGCCAAGGTCCGCTTCTGCGAGGAGTGCGGCAACGTCGCCCAAGGCGAGCGGTGCCGCATCTGCGCCGACCCGCGCCGCGACCATTCCGCCATCTGCGTGGTCGAGGAGCCGAAGGACGTCGTCGCCATCGAGCGCACCCGCGAGTTCCGCGGCACCTACCACGTCCTCGGCGGCGCGATCAGCCCCATCGACGGCATCGGGCCCGACGACCTGCGGGTCCGCGAGCTGATGCAGCGCCTCGCGGGCGGCGAGGTGCAGGAGGTCATCATCGCGACCGACCCCAACCTCGAGGGCGAGGCGACGGCGACCTACCTGAGCCGGCTACTGCGCACGACGGTCCCCGACCTGGCCGTCACCCGCCTGGCCTCCGGACTGCCGGTGGGTGGCGACCTCGAGTACGCCGACGAGGTCACGCTCGGGCGGGCCTTCGAGGGGCGTCGCCGGGTCGACGCGTGACCGGCCACGCGAGAGACTGAGCATGCCCGCTCAGCCCGCTCAGCGGCATACCTCCACAAACGGACCAGGGAAGGCCACATGACCACCGAGACGACCGGGGCAGACGACCTCACCGCCCTTGCCGAGCTGACGGCTCGTGAGGCGAGCGCCTACCTCACGACGGTGACCGAGGTCGCGTCCGGCAGCTCGCCCGACACTGCGATCCCGATCCTCACCCTTGCCCTCTCGCAGGTCCTCGTCGCGGGCGCCCGGCTCGGCGCGATCCAGGACGTCGTGCCCGAGGAACGCTAC
>NZ_AWQS01000367.1 GCF_000576575.1 Intrasporangium chromatireducens Q5-1 | reverse complement strand
CGAGCGCCGACGCGCCGAAGGCGAGCCGGTAGTCCCACCCGGCCGCCGCGCCACCGACGAGGGGCGCGAAGGCCTGGCCCGCCCCCTGCATGCTCGCGTAGGTCCCGAGCGAGCGGCCGATCCGGTCGGCCGGGGCGAGCGCCGCGATCATCGAGATGAGCAGGGGCGTCGTGAAGGCGTTCGCGGCTCCCTGCAGGGCCCGCCCGAGCAGGAAGGGCCCCGCGCTCGTGGCCACGACACAGACGACGGAGGCAGCGGCATACAGCAGGTAGGCCCGGCGGACCGTCCGCGCCTCGCCCCAGCGCGCGGCGAGGGTGCCCGAGACGACCATGAGGCCCGCGAACGGCACCATGTACCAGGTCAGCGCGGACGCGGCCGTCGCCGTGCTCGTGTGCAGTCCCGACGAGAGCTCGGGCAGCATCGTCGTGACCATCGCGCCGCCGAACGGGCCCAGGAAGCCACCCGCGTAGAGCGGCCACAGCCGCGGCTGCGTCGTGGGTTCGGGCACCAGCAGAGGGTATGCCGCTGAGCTCGGACCGCCGTCGCGGTGTCCACCGCGCGGGGCGGGTCCGTAGGCTCGGTTCCATGGGGCACGAACACGACCACCAGCACGGTGTCGCTGCCGGTGCGGACCGGCGCTACCTGTGGGTCGCGCTGCTCCTGCTGCTCGCCTTCATGGTCGGCGAGGTCGTCGCGGCGGTCCTGTCCGGCTCCCTCGCCCTGCTGTCCGACGCGGGCCACATGCTCTCCGACGTCGGTGCGATCGCGGGAGCGCTGTGGGCGATGCGGCTCGCGGCCCGGCCGGCGACCGGCAAGTGGACCTTCGGCTGGAAGCGGGCCGAGATCATCTCCGCCGCGGGGAACGGCATCACCCTGCTCGTCGTGGCCGGGATCATCGGCGTCGAGGCGGTGCGCCGGCTCGTCCACCCCCCGCAGGTCGAGGGCGGCGTCGTGCTCGTCGTCGCACTCATCGGCGTGGTCGTCAACGTCGCGGCAGCGTGGGTGCTGGCCCGGGCGAACCGCTCCAGCCTGAACATCGAGGGCGCCTACCAGCACATCCTGACCGACCTCTACGGCTTCATCGGCACGGTTGCCGCCGGCGTCGTGATCCTCGTGACGGGTTGGACCAGAGCCGACGCCGTCGCCTCGCTCGTCGTCGTGGCGCTCATGCTGCGGGCTGCCTACGGGCTGCTCCGGGACAGCGGGCGGGTGCTGCTCGAGGCGGCCCCGGAGGGGATGGACCTCGCCGAGGTGCGTGAGCACCTGCTCGAGCCGGAGCACATCGTCGACGTGCACGACCTGCACGTCTGGACCGTGACGAACGGCCTGCCGACGATCTCGTGCCATGTCACCATCGACGACTCGTGCTTCCGGGACGGTCACGCACCGGCGCTGCTCGACGAGCTGCAGGACTGCCTGCGGGGCCACTTCGACGTCGAGCACTCGACGTTCCAGCTCGAGCCGGCCAGCCACGCCGCGCACGAGCCCGGCACCCACTGACCCAGCCCCATCGACAGTGCGCTTCTCGCCGTCGACAGTGCGCTTCTCCGGATCGACAGTGCGCTTCTCCGGATTGACGGCTCATGATCGAGATCAACTTCTGCACTGTCGATCTGGATTGCTGCACTGTCGATTGAAGTGTTGGGGCGGGGCTTCCCGATCGATGGGTCAGCGGCCGAACGAGGCCCGGATGAACTCGAGGGTCCGCTTCCAGGCGTCCGTTGCGGCCGTCTCGCTGTAGCGGGTCGCGGCCGTGTCGTTGAAGAACGCGTGCCCCACCCCGTCGTAGACCTGCGCGGTGAAGTCCACGCCGGCCGCCGCCATCCGGTCGGTCAGCTGCGGGACGCCGTCGGTGATGTCGTGGTCCTGCTCGCCGTAGAACGCCAGCACCGGGCAGCGGATCGCGGAGGGATCGGCGCCCTCGGGGAACCGGCCGTAGAAGGGGACCGCGGCGCGCAGGCGCGGCTCGTTGAGGGCGAGCGACCACGCGTAGGTGCCCCCGAAGCAGAAGCCGACGACAGCGACGCGGCCCATGATCCCGGGCCGGTCGAGGACGCCGTCGACGACGTCGCGCAGCGCCTGGACGGCCCACTGGGCGAACTCCGGCGTGCGGGCCGGCTCGGTCATCCGGCGCAGCCGCGGCTGGGCGTCGAGCCGCGTCTTCTCGTCGGGGCTAGCCATGAGGTTCTGCAGCTCCTGCCCGTCATACGGGGTCAGGTCGATGTGCCCGAGCAGGTCCGGTGCCACGGCGAGATAGCCCTCGGCCGCGAACCGGTCGGTGACGTCGACGATGTGCTCGACGAGCCCCCAGATCTCCTGGATGACGATGACCGCACCGAGCGGCTCACCGATCGGCTCTGCCTGGTACGCGTTGAGGTCACGCTGGACGAACTGGACCATCTCTCCCATCGGGTCACCGCTCCTGGGTCGCTCCGGGGGCCTCACCGACATCGGCCGGGCCCATGACTCGGTTGATGTTCGCCGGCCCACCGGGCGCGTGCCACGAGCGCGGTGCCGTCTCTGGGTGGTGCAGGTCGAAGGCGGGCCGCTCGGATCGGATCCGCGGCAGCGACGCGAAGTTGTGCCGCGGCGGCGGGCACGAGGTCGCCCACTCGAGCGACGCGCCATACCCCCACGGGTCGTCGGTCATGACGTACGGCGCTGTCCGCCACGTCTTCCAGACGTTCCAGAAGAACGGGATCATCGACAGGCCGAGGATGAGGGCGCCGACGCTCGAGATGTCGTTCGCGAGCTGGAAGCCCTCCTCCGGCAGGTAGTCGGCGTAGCGCCGGGCCATGCCCTCGATGCCGAGC
>NZ_AWQS01000366.1 GCF_000576575.1 Intrasporangium chromatireducens Q5-1 | reverse complement strand
CGGCTGACGGTGCGACCGCTCCCGTCGGGCGGTGCGACCGCTCCCGTCGGGCGGTGCGACCGCTCCGCCGGGAGTAGCGACGGGTCAACCGGGCGAGGGCCCGCACAGCGCCTGCTGTGGTCGGATCAGGACGGCTTCACCTCGATGAAGGGCGGCTTGACGACCGTCGCCTCGACGGCACGACCGCGGACGTCGATGCTCACCGTGTCACCCACCGAAACCTCGGGTGCCAACAGGGCCAGGGCGATTCCCTGCCGCAAAGTCGGGGAGAAGGTGCCCGAGGTGACCTCGCCGACGGGCACGCCGTCGCGGGAGACGGCGCAGTGCGGCCGGGGAATGCCGCGGCCGGACACGAGGAGCCCGTGCGAGATGCGCGGCGGGTTCCCCCGCTCGGCGAGCAGCGCGTCGCGGCCCCAAAACGCGTCCTTCTTCCAGCCGACCGCCCAGCCGACCCGTGCCTGGACGGGCGAGATCTCCGGCGAGAGGTCCTGGCCATGCAGTGCGTAGCCCATCTCGGTGCGCAGGGTGTCCCGGGCCCCGAGACCGCAGGGCAGCCCGCCCATCGGCTCCATCGCCTCGACGAGGGCGTCCCAGACCGCGGTTGCACCGGCCCATGGGCCGACGAGCTCGTAGCCGCGCTCGCCCGTGTAGCCGGTGCGGCAGACCGTCAGCCGCTGGCCGCGCCAGTCGGCCTCGACGAAAGACATGTAGTCGTGGCCGGTCGGCAGGTCGAGCGCCTGGAGCAGCTCGTCACTGCGTGGTCCCTGCACCGCGATGACCGCGAACTCGTCGTGCTGGTTGGTGATGGTCACCCCCGCCGGCGCCGCAGCCGTCAGCAGGTCGACGACCTGAGCGGTGTTCGCGGCGTTCGGGATGAGGAAGACCTCGTCGTCCGAGCGGAGATAGGCGATGAGGTCGTCGACGGCTCCCCCGGTCTCGTTGCAGCAGACCGTGTACTGCGCCGAGCCGGGCTGGATCCGCCGAAGGTCGTTGGTCAGGCAGCGGTTGACGAAGTCGGCCGCCCCGGGCCCCGACACCGTCGCCTTGCCGAGGTGGCTCACGTCGAAGATGCCGACGCGCTCACGAACCGCCGTGTGCTCGGCGACGACGCCGCCGCCGGGATACTCGATGGGCATGTCCCAACCGCCGAAGTCGGCCATCTTGGCTCCGAGTGCGACATGCCGGTCGTGCAAGGGGGACCTGCGTCCCTGAGTCGAGTTCGTCATGGTGCCAACCTAGCGGCGCGCCGCGCCTCGTTATGATCGAGCGCCGTCACCCCATCTCGGACAAGGGAGTTCAGCTCGTGGCCAACCTCACCAGCTCCAGCCGCTCGGCGGCTGACATCGACGCGGACGCCGTCGTCATCGTGGTGGCGAAGGACGGTGACGGAGCGGCCCTGACCAGCGGACACGGTCTGTCGCGACGGACGGTCAACCACCTCAAGGCCGTCATCTCGGAGCTCGAGCTCAAGGCCCGGCCGGGCGAGGTGACGACGCTCGCCGCCGTGCCCGAGGTCAAGGCCCCGCGGGTCGTTCTCACCGGCGCCGGCGAGCTCAACGGCCGACCCGACGCCGCCACCCGGGAAAACGTCCGCCAGGCAGTCGGGGCCGCGGTCCGCGGGCTCGACGCGAAGCAGAAGGTCGCCGTCGTGGTCCCGGGCGGCTCCACCGACCTCGTCGCCGCGGTCGCCGAAGGGGCGGCGCTCGGTGCCTACACCCCGCCCAAGGCCGGCACGGCGAAGACCGAGCCGGCGCAGACCGTGACGGTCCTCGGGCCGACCGACGGCCCGGCTCGCAAGGCGGTCAAGCGGGCAGCCGCGATCGGCACCGCCGTCGCCTACGCGCGCGACCTGGTGAATCAGCCGCCCAACCTGCTCTATCCGGAGTCGTTCGTGGCGTCCCTGACCGAGCGGGTCAAGGGCACCAAGGTCAAGCTCAAGAGCCTCGACCTCAAGCAGCTGCGCGCCGGCGGCTTCGGCGGCATCGTCGGCGTCGGCCAGGGCTCGGTCAACGAGCCCCGCATCGCGGTCCTGACCTACGCCCCCTCACGCCCGAAGGCGACCCTTGCCTTCGTCGGCAAGGGCATCACCTTCGACTCCGGCGGTCTCTGCCTCAAGCCCCCGGCAAGCATGGGCACAATGAAGTCCGACATGGCCGGCGCCGCCGCGGTCGCCGCCGCGGTCCTCGCGATTGCCGAGCTGGGGCTGCCCGTCGCCGTGACTGGCTATCTCGGCATCGCCGAGAACATGCCGAGCGGGTCGGCACAGCGTCCGAGCGATGTCGTGACGATGCGGGGCGGCAAGACGGTGGAGATCCTCGACACCGACGCCGAGGGGCGCATGGTCCTCGCCGACTGCATCGCGCTCGCGGCCGAGAGCGGCCCCGAGGCGATCGTCGACATCGCGACGCTGACCGGCGCGCAGGTCATCGCGCTCGCGGACACCGCCGCCGTCATGGGCAACAACGATGGCTTCCGCGGCCGCGTCGTCGACACGGCCGATGTCGTCGGCGAAGCCGCCTGGCCGATGCCGCTCCCGGCCGAGCTGCGTCCCGCACTCGACTCACAGAACGCCGACATCGCCCACAAGGGCGGCCGCGAGGGCGGAATGCTGACCGCCGGACTCTTCCTGGGCGAGTTCGTGCCCGAGGGCACCGACTGGAGCCACATCGACATCGCCGGGCCCTCCTTCAACGAGAAGGCGCCCCGCGGCTACACCCCCAAGGGCGGCACGGGCTTCGGAGTGCGCACCCTCGTCGGGCTCGCCGAGTCCTACCTCTGAGCCGACCCGCGCACGACGAGGGGCCGGTGCCCACCCGGG
>NZ_AWQS01000365.1 GCF_000576575.1 Intrasporangium chromatireducens Q5-1 | reverse complement strand
ACTGAGCGCAAACTCCGGTCGCGAACCGTCGGGAGCGGCAGCACCCGTGACCGTGCCGGAGGACCCGCCCGGGGCAACCTGTGCGTCCGCGCGCTGCGGATGCACCGCGACGACCTACACTCACGTTCAGTGAGAGGAGGGGCATGGCCGGTCTGATCAACAGCGACGACATCACCACCGTCAAGGAGCGGTCCTCGCTGGAGGACATCGTGCGCGAGCACGTCACGCTGCGCCGGTCCGGGTCCCGCCTCGTCGGGCTGTGCCCCTTCCACGACGAGAAGAGCCCGTCCTTCGGGATCAACCCCGCCGCCGGCTTCTACCACTGCTTCGGTTGCGGGGAGGGCGGCGACGTCATCTCCTTCGTCCAGAAGGTCGAGAACCTCTCGTTCACCGAGGCCGTCGAGCGGCTCGCCGACCGGCTCGGGGTGCAGCTGCGCTACGAGGGCGGGGGTGGTCGCCCCCGGGAGGAGACGCACGGCCGGCGGTCGCGACTCGTCGAGGCGCACCGGGTCGCCGAGGAGTTCTACACTGACCTGCTCCTGCACCACCAGGCCGCTCGCCCCGGCCGGGACTTCCTGCGGGCCCGCGACTTCAACAGCGCACACGTCAAGCAGTTCGGCGTCGGCTTCGCCCCTCGTGGGGGTGAGGAGCTCGTCCGGCACCTGCGGGGCAAGGGCTTCAGCGACGACGAGCTCGTCATCGGCGGCCTCGCCGGCCGGGGCAGCCGCGGTCTCTACGACCGTTTCCGCGGCCGGCTCATGTGGCCGATCCGCGACATCACGGGCGACACCATCGGGTTCGGGGCGCGGCGGATCTTCGACGACGACCGGATCGAGGCGAAATACCTCAACACCGCCGAGACGCCGATCTACAAGAAGTCGTCCGTGCTCTACGGCCTCGACCTCGCTCGCAAGAAGATCTCCGCCGAGCGACGGGCCGTCGTCGTCGAGGGCTACACCGACGTGATGGCCTGCCACCTGGCCGGGGTCGAGACGGCCGTGGCGACGTGCGGCACGGCCTTCGGTGCCGACCACATCCAGATCCTGCGCCGCCTGATGCGTGACGAGCCGGGTGTGGCACCGGCTCGCGTCGTCTTCACCTTCGACGGCGACTCGGCGGGGCAGAAGGCAGCGATGCGTGCCTTCCGCGACGACCAGAAGTGGGCATCGCAGTCGTTCGTCGCGGTCGAGAAGTCCGGCAAGGACCCCTGCGAGCTGCGCCAGTTCGAGGGCGACCCCGCCGTCGCGGCCCTCATCGAGGACGCCGTCCCGATGTTCGAGTTCGCGGTCCGCACCACAATCGACCGGTTCGACCTCGGCACCGCGGAGGGGCGGGTGCAGGCACTGCGGGCCGTCGCACCGATCGTGGCCTCGATCCGCGACCGGTCCCTGCGTCCCGAGTACACGCGCGAGGTCGCCGGCATGCTGGGGGTCGAGGTCGAGCAGGTGGCCCGAGAGGTCAGCCGCGCCGGCAAGGTCACGGTCCAGGACGACCGGGCTGAGCGGCATACGCCGTCCTGCGAGGAGGTGGCCGAGCCGGGCCCGGGGGAGGGGCAGCTGCCGATGCCTGATCCCCGCGACCCCGTCGTCGCCGCGGAGCGGCAGCTGCTCCAGGTGCTGCTCCAGTTCCCGAGCGTCCTGCGGCCCGGGGCCGTCGACCTGCTGACGCCCGAGTCGTTCTCGGCGCCCGCCCACCGGGCCGTCTTCGACGGGATCCGGACGGTGCATGCCGCGGGTGGCTCGCCGTCGGGGCAGGCGTGGATGTCCGGCGTGACGCAGGCGGCTCCGACCGCCGTCGCGGGGCTCATCAGCGAGCTCGCCGTCGCCTCCGTCCCGACGCGGATGGACCCGCTGACCGGGCTGCCGACCTCGCGCTACGTCGAGGAGCTCTTTGCCCGGGTGCGCACCATCAGCCTGACCCGACGGATCTCCGACGCGATGAGTGAGCTGCGGCGCCTCGAGCACGCCGAGAGCCCCGACCACGACCGGTCGCGCGAGCTCGGAGTCACGCTCCAGGGCCTGCAGCGAGAGCTCGCCGCGATCAAGGAAGGGATGAGCTGATGCCACTGTTCCGACGGCGGGGCGAGGGCCGGGCAGGCGTGCTGCGCCAGGCGGTCCCCCTCGGCCATGGGGAGCAGCTGCTCGCGTGGGCCGAGGACGAGCAGAGCGGCGGCCACGTCGTCGTGACGACCCACTCGCTGGCGTTCGTGGACGCCGACTGGCACCTCGTGTGGCGACGGCCGTGGCACGAGGTGGACGGCGCGACGTGGCACCCCGACTCGGACCGGCTCACCGTGACGTGGGTCGACGGGCAACCCCCGGCCGAGTGGCTCATCCGCGAGTCCGCACTGTTCAAGCAGGGCCTTCGGGAGCGGGTGCAGGCGAGCGTCGTGCTCGCCGACGAGTTCCGCACTGCCAGCCGCCGTCGCGTGCGGGTAGTGATCCGCCAGGACCTCGCCACGGGGCGCCTGCTCGAGCAGATCATCGGCGGCCGTGGCACCGACCTGACCGACCCGTCGGTGCGGGCCGAAGCGGAGCAGCGGCTGCACGTTCTGCGCTCGGAGGTCGGCCGCTGAGGGCCGGGGCGACCCCGGCCCGCGTGGGTGGTCGGAGTCTCTCCGAGGGCCCCCGCGAGGACCCTCTGGCGGGCCCGCGAGGGGCGTGCCTGCCGATTTAATGCTCGGCCGATTCCTTTGCTATGGTTGCCCGGCAGCGATCCCCTGTAGCTCAACTGGCAGAGCAGCCGGCTGTTAACCGGCAGGTTGTTGGTTCGAGTCCAACCGGGGGAGCCAGCACGACGAAGGGCGGTCCCGATCGGGACCGCCCTT
>NZ_AWQS01000364.1 GCF_000576575.1 Intrasporangium chromatireducens Q5-1 | reverse complement strand
CGACCCACTTCTGGTCCACCCGCAAGACCATCAACGTCGAGTCCCGCTTCTTGCGTGAGATCCGCGAGAGTCTGGGCGGCCGCCTCGTCCGAGGGCCCTGGCTGGGTGCCCCGGAGCCGGTGACCAGTCCCAAGGGACAGCTCGTGCCGCCCGACAACCCGTTCCTCGCCGAACCGGTCTCCGGGAGCTGGCCGCACGACCCGATGGGCGACCGGCGTGCCGCGCTGGTGGACGCGGTCGACCGCATCACCGAGCTGCTCGCCGCCGAGGCGTCGTGGACGCCGCCGGCTGACCCCCGCCTGGACGACCTGCGCCTCCTGCTGGCCGAGCACGCGGCACGGCGACAGCGCAGCCCCGCCGTCGTCGACGTGCCCCGGCACCTGTCCGCTTCCGCCGTCGTGTCGCTCGCCCGCGACCCCGAGGCCTTCGCCATGCACCTGAGGCGCCCGATGCCGGCGCCGCCCGCACTCGCGGCGAGGCGGGGCACCGCCTTCCATGCCTGGCTCGAGGAGCACTACGCCCGGGCCGCCATGGTGGACGTCCTCGACCTGCCCGGGAGCGCCGACGACGACGGCGAGGCGACGGGCGACCTGAGCCGGATGAAGGAGCTGTTCTTCGCCAGCGAGTGGGCCGGGCGGATCCCCGAGGAGATCGAGCTGCCGATCGAGACCGTCATCGACGGCATCGCCATCCGTGGGCGCATCGACGCGGTCTTCCCGCGCGACGACGGCGGGTGGACGGTCGTCGACTGGAAGACGGGCACCCGCCCGACGGGGGAGGAGGCCCGCGTCCGCTCACTTCAGCTGGTCGCCTACACGGTCGCCTTCGCCCGGCTGCGTGGGGTGCTGCCTGAGTTCGTCGACGGGGCTTTCTACTACGCCGTCGACGGCGTCACGGTGCGGCCCGACATCCCGGGGGAGGCAGCGCTCGCCGAGTTGCTTGCAACCGTCCCGGGCTAACAGTCCGAGACCCCAGCTGCTGAGCGGTGCGCGAAGGCACCCGGTCAGGGCCGCCCCGGCCGGTCGCGGTCCTGCGCCCGCTCGACCGGCACGTAGTCGGATGCCCCCTCGTGCCGGTCGTCGACCGCGCCGTCGGCCTGGCTGTCGTCGGCCGGGCCGTCCTCAACCGGGGTGCCCTCGGCCGGGCCGGCGGGGGTGGGTGCAACGGGTTGCGGATCCGACAGCGGCTCCACAGCGTCGATCTCGAAGAGGCCCTCGGGGTCCACCGCCGTGCTCAGCTGCCAGCTCTGCTCGGCCGGCGGCTCGATCGCCTCCCCGGGGTCGGCCCCGGTCGGCGTCTGTGATGCCGCAGCCTCGGCGGGACGCCGCGGTCCGGGCGCCTGGCCGCCCAGCCCGGAGCCCGCACCCAGGAACGGGTTGAACGGCTGTGTCAGCTCATTGGTGGACGGGCCCGGGCCCGCGAACGGCTGGGTCGCCTCATCGGCGGCCGGGCCCGGCCCGGCGAAGGGCTGCGTCGCCTCATCGGGGACGGGAGCAGGACCCGCGAACGGCTGGGTGGCCTCGTCCACCGAGGTTGCCGAGCCGGCCCCGGGGGTGTGCGAGAGCCCGTCCGGGCGGGTCGTCGCCGGTGTCGCAGCGGCGGCAGCCTGCGCCAGCTCTCGATCCCGGCGGGCCTCGCGCTCGGCGCGCAACCGACGGGCCTCGGCACGACGCTCGGCCTCCTGGACCCGCTCGTCGAGGTCACGCAGGTCTGCAGAGAGCTGCTCGACGAGCTGGCTCTCGCCGGCGGAGAGAGCACGCAGCAGGCTGTGCACGAGAGACATCTCGGCGGCCAGCCTTGCACGGCGCACGAGATTGGTGTCGGGCCGCTCGATGCGGGACTGGACGTAGGCCTCGAGGACGGTGTCGAGGGCGCCGGGATGGGTCCGCGCGACGAGCTCCGCGAGGTCGTCGGCGGGGTCGCCGACCCGAGCCTCCTCCCAGCCGATGACCCCACGGACCCGCCCGGATCCGGCGTCCTGCTCGTCCTCGAAGCTGGCGAGCACGTGCGAACCGGTGAAGGCCCCGTGCACCGGTGTCGGCGCGAAGCGCCACAGCGAGACGTCCTCGAGGCGGTGCTCCCAGCGCGAGAGCAGGCCGGTCGGCACGTGGCCGGTCGCCGAGGCGCGGTCGAGCTCGGAGAGCATCCGCTTGCGGTGGGTCTCCGCGTCGTAGCTGGGTCGGCCGGCCTCCTCGAAGACGAGCAGCTCGAGGTTGTGGATGTGGGCGAGCGTCCGGCCCACCTCCGCGGTGAGCGCCGCAGCGGGGGGCAGCTGGGCGAAGTCCAGCGACTGGCCGGGGACCCGTGGATGCACGACGGCACGCCCCGACTTCAGCGCGGCCACGCCCCGGACGAGCGGGAGCTGGACGTCGAGGCGCCGGGACAGGAGGGTCATGAGTGTGCTGACGTCCTCGAGGAGCGCGCCGGCGGCTGCCGAGCGGGCAGCCTTGACGACCCACCGGCGGTCCTGGGAGTCGGTCACGAACGCGTAGGCGTAGGGCGCTCCGAGCCGGACCGGGACGCTCTCGACGGACACCGGGTCGAGCCCGGGCACGGCAGAGCTCGCGAGGGCGGCAAGACGCAGGGCACTCCGGGACACGCCTCCACCGTAAGCGGACGAGGGAACCTAGGGTGGGAGGGTGATGACGACGCACGGGATTCTCGAGGACCTCGCGCTCGCCGGCGCGGTCCTCGACCGCTCCGCCCACGAACGTCGTGACCCCAGGCTGCTCGAGACCCTGCTGGCCGACCCCGCCACCCGGGTCATCGAGCTGCGTGACGGCCGGGCTCCGGTCCGGCTCGCGGGCGAGCAGGCCGCGCTGCGGCTCCGG
>NZ_AWQS01000363.1 GCF_000576575.1 Intrasporangium chromatireducens Q5-1 | reverse complement strand
GGTGAGGGACTGATGCGGAGGCGGCTGGCTGCGGCCCTGCTCTTCGGGCTGGGGGTGGTGCTGCTCTTCGTCCACACGACGATGCCCGCGCTGTGGGAGCTGTTCGGGCCAGAGGGGGACTATCCGTTGGCCTCGGCCGACGGGCCGCTCGCGCTGGCATCCGGCTTCACCCCGGTCATCGGTGCGGTGCTCATGCTGACCGCCGGGCTCGTCAGCGTGCCGCACAGGACGAGGGCTGCCGGATGAGTGCGCCGAGCTACTTCCCGACTGCCCTGTACCTCTACTTCGCCGCGGCCGGGTCGATCGTCCTCGTCCTCGTCGCCCTCGTCTTCTGGACGTGGCTGCAGGCAACGCGCCTGACGGCCGGGCGGCTCCGATCGGCTCTCGTCTGGCTCGCCGCCGGCTTCGTCGCCCTGTTCGCGTCCCAGTGGTTCGCGTGCGGGATCGGCGCCGGCCCCGGGTTCCTGCTCAGCACCGATGCGTCCATGCACCAGCCCTTCCTCGCGACCGCTGCAGCCGTGGCCGGCATGTTCTGCTCGGTTCTCGGCTGGGCCTTCGTGCTGGTCGGGCTCATCCGGGTCCGCAAGGTGCTGCGGGGCGCCCCGTCGTCCCGTGCCTCAGAGCGGGACGAGCGCGGCCCGCGAGCCGGCCTGACCGCTCGTCGCTGATTCCCCGCCGCTCGTCGCACGTGATCTCGCGCACACCGAGCCCTCTGGCCCGCTTGGCGACCGGCCGCGCGTGAGGCCGTGCCAGCACCGCACCGCGCTCCTAGCGTTGCACCACTGGTCCAACGGTTTGGAGGTTCCCTTGAGCAACGAAGCTCAACTCCGGCAGGACGATCCCAACGTCGTCCTCCAGGAGTCTGCCGAGTTTGCCGAGCTGCGGAGCAAGTTCCGCAAGTTCGTCTTTCCCCTGACCATCGCGTTCCTCGCGTGGTACTTCCTCTACGTGCTGCTCGCCGTGCTCGCCCACGACTTCATGGGAACCCGGGTCTTCGGCAACGTCACGTGGGGCCTGATCCTCGGCCTGCTGCAGTTCGTCTCCACGTTCGGGATCACGATCGCGTACGCGCGGTGGGCCGACCGTGAGTTCGACCCGGCCGCAGCGGCTCTCGCCAAGAAGATGGAGGTCAAGCAGTGAGCGCCGTCCTGCACGGGCTGCTGCCCGCCCAGACGAGTGTCGGCAACCCGACGCTCAACATCACGATCTTCATCGTCTTCGTCCTCATCACGCTCGTCATCGTCATCAGGGCGTCGCGCAACAACCGCAGCGCCGCCGAGTACTACGCCGGCGGCCGCGCCTTCACGGGGCGCCAGAACGGCATCGCGATCGCGGGCGACTACCTGTCGGCGGCCTCGTTCCTCGGCATCGCGGGCGCGATTGCCCTGAACGGCTACGACGGCTTCCTCTACTCGATCGGCTTCCTCGTCGCCTGGCTCGTCGCGCTGCTGCTCGTCGCCGAGCTGCTCCGCAACGTCGGCAAGTACACGATGGCCGACGTCCTCAGCTTCCGGCTGCGTCAGAAGCCGGTGCGCATCGCCGCCGCGATCTCGACGCTCGCCGTCTCGTTCTTCTACCTGCTGGCCCAGATGGCCGGCGCCGGCGGCCTCGTCGCCCTCCTGCTCGGCATCGACGGTGCCATCGGGCAGCGCGTCGTTGTGGCGGTCGTGGGCGTCATCATGATCTTCTACGTCATCTTCGGTGGCATGAAGGGCACCACCTGGGTGCAGATCATCAAGGCCGTGCTGCTGATCATCGGCGCCGCGGTGATGACCCTCTGGGTCCTCGGCAAGTTCGGGCTCAACCTGTCCTCGCTCCTCGGCGCCGCGAACGACGCAGCCCCGGCTGCTGCCGACGGCACGAAGCGCGACCTGCTCTCGCCGGGCCTGCAGTACAAGAACCCCTTGGACTTCATCTCGCTGTCGCTCGCGCTCGTGCTCGGCACCGCCGGCCTGCCGCACGTGCTGATGCGGTTCTACACGGTGCCGACCTCGCGGGAGGCGCGTCGTTCCGTCGTGTGGGCGATCTGGCTCATCGGGCTGTTCTACCTGTTCACCCTCGTCCTCGGCTTCGGCGCCGCAGAGCTCGTCGGCGCGAAGGAGATCAAGGGCGCACCCGGTGGCGCGAACTCCGCGGCTCCGCTGCTCGCCTTCCACCTGGGCGGCGAGATCCTCCTCGGCATCATCTCGGCCGTCGCCTTCGCCACGATCCTCGCGGTCGTGGCGGGCCTGACGATCACCGCGAGTGCCTCTCTGGCGCACGACGTCTACAACTCGGTCGTCAAGGAAGGCAAGGCGACTCCCGAGGAGGAGGTCAAGGTGGCTCGCATCGCCGCACTCGTCCTGGGCGCCGTCGCGATCATCGGTGGCATCTTCGCCATGGGCCAGAACATCGCGTTCCTCGTCGCCCTCGCCTTCGCCATCGCGGCGAGCGCGAACCTGCCGACGATCCTCTACTCGCTGTTCTGGAAGCGGTTCAACACCCGTGGTGCGCTGTGGAGCATCTACGGCGGTCTGGCCAGTGCCCTCACGCTGATCGTCTTCAGCCCGGTGGTCTCGGGCAAGGCCATCGACAAGGTGACCGGCAAGAGCCCATCCATGCTCCAGGGCATCGACTTCCACTGGTTCCCGCTCGACAACCCGGGCATCATCTCGATCCCGCTCGGCTTCCTGCTCGGCTACATCGGCACGGTGACGAGCAAGGAGTTCAACGCGGCGAAGTACGCCGAGATGGAGGTGCGCTCGCTCACCGGCCACGGGGCCGAGGTGGCAACCCACCACTGACGACCCGCGCCGGAGCAAGCGGAGGGGCCGGGACCTGCATGGCAGGCCC
>NZ_AWQS01000362.1 GCF_000576575.1 Intrasporangium chromatireducens Q5-1 | reverse complement strand
CTGGGTGGAGCACTTCCCCTACCAGGACGGGCTGCTCGTCTGGTACTACGACGAGTCGTTCCCCGACAACAACGTCGGCGACCACTGCGCGAGCGGTCGGTGCGGCGGCCTCTACCTGCCCGTCGACGCGCACCCCGACCTGCTGATCCGGCCGGACAACGGCCTGATGTGGCGGCCACGGATGCAGTCGTACGACTCGACCTTCGGGCTCGAGTCGACCGACCGGATCTGCCTGCACACGACCTCCACCGTGTCGGCGTGCTACGGCGGACTGCCGGCCAACCCGCTGTTCGACGACACGAAGAGCTACTGGGTGGCCCCGGACGCGTCGATCGGCAACAAGGGCTGGTCGAGCGTGCCGCTGCCCGGGACCGGCACGACGATCCGCGTCGTCAGCACGTCGGCGCAGAGCTCCTTCATGCAGGTCCACGTCAACAAGTAGCCGTATGCCGCTGAGCTCGGCCCCGCGCGGACCGTCCGTCCGCGCGGGGTCGGCTCAGGCGCTCGCGGCCGGTCGCCAGGGTTTGAGCCAGGCCGTCTCGGGCCACCCCTCGCGCCCCGCGACGAGCTCGTACATCGTGGCCCCGTCGATCGACTCGCGCACGATGTCGGCGTGGCCTGCGTGCCGCGCCAGCTCCTCGATGAGGTGCAGCACCACCCACCGGACCGACCACGCCTCGATGTCCTTCGGGAACCATGGCGCGTCGCGCGGGACCGGAACGGGGGCGTCGAGGTCGGCGTGGGCGAGCACCTGCCGCGTGCGCTCGCCGCCGGCCCGGAGCTGGGCGAGGAGGGACTCGAGGGTGTCACCCTCTGTCACGACGAAGTCGCTGCCGTATGCCGCTTGGCGCTCAGCCGCCGGTCGGCTGTCGGGTGCGGGTGGCTCGGGTGCGGCAGCGATCCGGTCCACCCACCCGCGCTCGCAGTTCGTGACGTGCTTGATGAGCCCGCCGATGGTCAGGGTGCCCGCCGTCGGGGCCACCCGGATCTGTTCCTCCGTCAGGCCGTAGGCCGCCGAAGCGAAGGCGTCGCGCTGCTGGTCGAGATAGGCGATGAGTCCGTCGCGTTCGTCGGCGACGGGTCGGACACTGCCAGGCATGTGATCTCCTCTTGTCTGCTCGTGAGGCTTCGGGATGTGGGCGCGGTCAGTCGTTGCGGTGCGCCCAGAGGTCGCGGAGCAGCGCGATCTCGGCGCCGTGGTGGATCGCCTCGCGGTTGATGTGCAGGACGAGGCCTGCCCGCGAGGTCTCGTGCCACGGGCCCTCGGCCGGCCCGCACGGCTCGAGGAGGTCGTCGTCGCTCCACGTGCGCACCCCGGCCAGCCAGCGGCATACATGTCGTCGAGCTGTTTGAGCGCGCCTGCGGCCGTGCCGGCGTAGTCGAAGCTGACGTAGTCGACCTCCGGGCCACCGAAGTGGCCGTGCACGCGGGCGCCGAAGACGCCGACGACGAGATGTGCGAGGCGCCAGGCGATCGTCGTCACGGGGGCCGGTGTGGGCGCGGGGTGGGCGAAGTCGACGGTGAAGTCGCCCGAGCCGCCCTGGAACTCGGTCGTGCCCACACCGCGGGCGTGGATGTTCCAGGCGCCCGGAGTCGGCTCCCATAGGTATTCGGCGTCGGTCAGGCCGTCGAGCCGCGGGCGGAGCTGGTTGCTCCAGTGCCAGTCGAGCTGCTCGAGGAGGGGGTCACGCCAGGTCGTCCCGGCCGGGTTCGGTGTCATGAGACCACCGTGACAGGCAACTAGGACAGATCCTGTCCGCAGGGTCGGGCATGCTGGTCGACATGGCGACACCACTCGGGCCGACGGCGCGGATCCTGCGGCTGCTCGACCTGCTCCAGTCCCGCCCGACCTGGAGCGGGACCGAGCTCGCCGAACGGCTGGGGGTGACGACGCGCAGCGTCCGACGCGACGTCGAGCGGCTCCGCGAGCTCGGCTACCCGGTCCGCGCCGCACACGGCGCGGCCGGCGGCTACCAGCTCGGCACGGGCCGTCGGCTGCCCCCGCTCCTGCTCGACGACGAGGAGGCCGTCGCCGTGGCCGTGTGTCTGCGGCTCGCTGCCGGCGGCACCGTGGAGGGTTTGGGAGAGGCCGCCATGCGAACCCTCGCCAAGCTGGACCAGGTCCTGCCCTCGCGCCTGCATGCCCAGGTGGATGCCATCCACAGTGCCACCGTCACCCTCGACGGACCGACGCCGAGCGTGGACTCCAGCACGCTGCTCACCATCGCGCGGGCAGTCCGGGAGACCGAGCGGATCACCTTCACCTACAACGCTCCTCGCGGAGACTCCGAACGCCGGGTGGAGCCGTACCGCCTCGTCGCGACCGGTCGCCGGTGGTACCTGATGGCCTTCGACCTGGATCGCGAGGACTGGCGCACCTTCCGGCTCGACCGGATGGCCGCAGTGCGGTCTGGGGGCTGGCGCTTCCGTCCTCGAGAGGCGCCCGACGCGACGGCCTACGTCCGACGGGCGATCAGCCAGGCGGCATACGAGCACGTCGCCCGTGTCCGGATCGCGGCGCCCAAGGGGAGGTCGAACGAGCCGTGCCCGCGTCGGTCGGGACCCTCACGGCCGACGGAGCAGAGCACACCATCCTCGAGGCGGGTGGCAGCGACCTGCGCTGGATGGCGCTGCATCTCGGAGCCCTCCCGTGGGAGATCGAGGTGGAGTCTCCCCCCGAGCTGCGGGACGTCATGCGGGACATGGCCGCCCGGCTGACCCGCGCGACCTCGTGAGGGCACTGTCGATGCGAACTGCTGCACTGTCGATGGGAAGTACTGCACGCTCGATGGGAAGTACTGCACTCTCGATGGGAAGTGCTGCACTGTCGATGGG
>NZ_AWQS01000361.1 GCF_000576575.1 Intrasporangium chromatireducens Q5-1 | reverse complement strand
AGATCGCTTACGCAGACAACTTGACAAGCTCGGGCCTGCAGGTCGGCGGGCGAGCAGCTCGTAGAGTCACGAACGGGAGATGCCGTACTGGGTGGCGACCTCGGCGACCGGACGGTTCGCGATCACCACCGCGAGGAGCGGCGTGGTCGCCCCCTCACGGGTCTCCAGGTCGGTTGTCAGCTGCCTCTACCGGTTCACCGTCTGTTGAGCGTGCTCGTTGACCCGGGTCTGACGCGAGAGGATGGCGGACTTCAGCTCACGCACGTCTCGACGCACCGCGGACCACAAGAGCGCCGCGACGCCGAGGACTGAAGCGCTCGCGAGAAGACCTACCAGGCCCACAATCCACACGGCCGCACTGATCCGCTCGTGAACGATCACGCCGGTCAGGTAGACCGCCGCGCCGAGGACACAAGGACGCCACACGGATGACCAGATATCCGGGAGGCGGACGGGCGTGTTGCGGACCGAATAGGCGAACGAGGGGACGAAAAGCACCCCGTGGGCTAGGACGAACCCCCAGGCCACCCCAACCGCTCCCCACGGCAAACCGCAGACGATCCCCGCGATGATGACCGGCCGGTTGACGAGGGCCCAGATCGCCTGGCGGCCGGTCTGCCCGGACGAGACGAAGAGCCAGCCGTTCGTACTCCGCAGCGACACCATGACGCCCCCGATGGCGAGGACTTGGAAGATCGGGGTCGCCCCGCTCCACTGCCTTCCCAGCATGATCGCGACGACCTCATGGCTCATGGCGGCGAGAAAGCAGATGCCCGGGATGGACAGGTATGCGGTGCCGGAGAGCGCTGTGGTGAAGAAGCGCCGGTATCGGTCCGGCTGACTCATCAGGTAGGACAATACGGGAACCGCCACGCGAGCGATCGGTGCTGTCACTTGGCGGATGGGTAGAAGGAGGAGGTTGTAGGCACGGGAGTACAGGCCCACTGTGCCGGCCCCGTACACCCGTCCGAGCAAGACGTTGTCGATGTTCTGGGCCGTGTAGTCCAAGGCGTTCGTGAAGGTGAGGTTCAGCCCGAAGCGCACCATGGGCCAGACTCCAGGACAGCGCCTTGGCGGGCCGGGAGCCCAGCCGCTCGAGCTCCACGACATCACGAGCCTGACGAGTGGAACGCTGAGCGATAGGGCGACGAGAGCCCATACCCCGGCGCCCAGCACCGCGATGATGATGGCGGCAACGATGCCCAGGAAGAGGCCGAGGACGTCGATCGTCGACAGGACGCCGAAGCGCATCTGGCGAGTCAGGATCGCCTGGTGCTGGGCCGAGAGCCCGTTGACGAGGAACGTCGCTCCCAGAGCCATGGTGACGGGGACGAGCTGGTCGCGGCCGTAGAACTCCGCCAGTGACCAGGAAAGCCCGATGGTTGCGAGAGTGAGGGCCGCCCCGACCGTGGCCTGCAACCAGAAAAAGAAGGTGACCTGATCCTGCGTGACCTCCCGACGTTGTACCGTCGCCTGGGAAAGGCCGAGGTTCATCAGGGCGTCGCCGATTCCGATCAGGGCCAGGACCATGCCGACGAGGCCGTACTCATCGGGTGTGATGAGGCGGGCGAGCAGAACGGTCGAGCCGGTCTGGAGGATGAATCTCAAAGCTTGGCCCGCCATGGTGCTGGCCGCCCCTCTAGCGCTGCGTCCTCTGAGTCCGTTACCGAGGCCGTCCTGCACGAGGGGGTCACCCTGGGGCGGCCGGAAGTATCTGACGGCCCTCCCCAGCGTCCCGAGCGCGGGTACGGTCATGGCCGCGCCCCAGCTGTCGAAGAGGCGCTGCTCGATTGCAGGAAGCGCAGCCGCATGCGCCGCAGACCGGCCGAGGGCAGCTCCGAGGGGCGTGCCACGTCCCAGAGGTCGCAGAGAATTCCGGGGGTCGCTGCCACCACCGCCCGGCCTGACAGCCCCGCAGTTCTGCGAAGAATGACGGCAGCAGTGCCAAGACGCAGGTCAGCCGAGGCCGCCACCCGCTCGCGTCGACCGACCGACTCCGTCAACT
The DNA here is from genome assembly GCF_000576575.1 of Intrasporangium chromatireducens Q5-1. Taxonomy (GTDB): domain Bacteria; phylum Actinomycetota; class Actinomycetes; order Actinomycetales; family Dermatophilaceae; genus Intrasporangium_A; species Intrasporangium_A chromatireducens. The sequence goes on along the minus strand of NZ_AWQS01000361.1, from coordinate 851 downwards.
GCTCCAAGACGTCGGCTGGCACGAGGCCGGCGACGCGGCACTCCACCTCCACGAGTGCGGCCAGCACGACAGCCTCCCCGTGACGGGCGCGCACCACCTGGAGGAAGTCGCGCCAGTCGAGCCCCGCGGGGTCCCTAAGCAGCAGGAGGACGTCGGCGTAGCGCCGGGTGGGCGTGTAGCCCCAGAGACGAAAACCTTCGACAAGGGTGTATGCGAGCAGTCGCGCCGCGCTCGGCAGGCCATCGGTGTTGCTGTCCGTGTCTGGACCATAGGGCCACCGGCCGGGCACCGCGCGCAGGGTGATCTGTTGCTTGTCCCGCTCGAGGGTTACGGCGTGTAGGTCCATGAGGTACCCGTCACGTCGACGGAGGATCTCACTCCAGCCCTCGCCGGTCAGGATTGCGACGGCTCGCTCGAGCTCCGCCCCATCAAGAGAGAAGTCGGCATCCACCAACGGTCGATCGCCGGCGTGCGGTTGTCGCAGGAGGAGCGCCAAACCACCAGCGGGCATCGTTGCGATGCCAGACTGGCGTAGCGGTTCCCGCGCCGCTTCAAGCGCGCGTAGCCGCAGGGTGTTCTTCGTCCACTGGCGGCGTCTCACGCCGTCGAGACGTGCCAGCTCGGGCCACGCGTGCCCCCCGGCGCGGAGCGCATTGGCGAGCTGACCGAACACTCCGTGCAGGTCATGAGCCACGGAGTCGATGTCCAGCCGTCGCTCCAGTCCCAGCCAGACACGGTCCTGGGTCGACGCATCCCCGAAGGCGGTCGCGAGAACCTCCCACGCCGAGGCCGCCGGCGAGCGGCTCAGAGTCCCAATATTACGGCCCTTCTGACTCATCCGTGGGTCATTT
>NZ_AWQS01000360.1 GCF_000576575.1 Intrasporangium chromatireducens Q5-1 | reverse complement strand
GTAGACGTTGCCGTGGCGGTTCTTCGCGTTCGAGACCATCAGCCGGGAGCCGCAGGCGCCGCAGAACACGGTGCCTTTGAGGTAGTGGTCGTGGAGCTGGGTGGCTTCGGCGGCGCTCTTGTGGGAGGTGAGCACGGACTGCACCTGGTACCAGACCTCGGGCGGCACGAGGGGTTCGTGGCTGCCCTGGTAGCGGGTGCCGCGGTAGATCACATCGCCCTTGTAATAGGGGTTGATCAGCATCCGGTGCACCGAGGACACCGCGAGCGGCTTGCCGGGCCGTTTCGGGGTGGGCACGCTGGTCAGCCCGCGGGAGGTGAGCTCGTCGTGGAGCTGGCTGACGGTCCAGTTCCCTGAGGCGTAGGCCTTGAATGCCCACTGGATCATGGGGGCGCGTTCGGGGTCGAGTTCGACGGTGCGTGCTTCGCGGCCGAGTTCGTCGGTGGTGCGGACGTTGAGGTAGCCGATCGGGGCCTTGCCGATCGTGCCGCCGCCGGCGGCCTTCTGGGTCATGCCTTTGGTGACCTCGGTGGCGAGATTGCGGGAGTAGAACTCCGCGATGGAGGACATGATGCCGTGCAGCAGCATCCCCGAGGGGGTCTGGTCGATGTTCTCGGTGGCGGAGACGAGCATGACCCCGGCCTGTTGGAGGGCGAGGTGGATCGCGACGTCATCGCTGCGGTTGCGGGCGAGCCGGTCGACTTTGTGCACGATGCAGTAGGCGACCTTGTTGGCCTTGACGTATTGGATCATCCGCATCAGCTCGGGCCGGTCGGCGGACTTCGCAGACGCTCCGGCGTCGACGAACTCCTCAACGACGACCGCACCGAGCTGTTCGGCCTTGCGGTTGTTCGCCTCGCGTTGGGCAGGGATGGAGAATCCCTCGTCGGCTCCTCCGCGTTCGGCCTGCTCGCGGGTGGAGACGCGCAGGTAGGACACGGCTAGGGCGCCGCTGGCGGGTGGGTCAACGAGACTGCGCACCGGGTCGATGCGCAGGGATGTGGCGTTCATGGGTCCTTCTCTCACGATGGATCGGACCTCGCGCCCAGACGGATGACCGTCTGATGGGTGCTGATCGTGAGAGGAACCCCGCTGTGGGGTCCGTAGGACTAGGCCGACAGGTCGACCACGTATCGCTTGCCCGCCCCGATCCCGGGGTGGGGTTTAGGACCACAACACGCCACGCTCGACGCGAGGCTTGTCGGCTTCATTCTACCGTTGCGCCCTCGACCGGGCGAGGAACGTCGTCGCCTGCGGGCGTGGCCACGGTTGCCGGGCGGTAGGTGTCCGGGGGTTCGGCGGCGCGACGGTCGATGCGGGACTGTCCGCTCTCCTGCAAGGTCAGGCGGATCAGCACTTCGCAGAGCTTGTGCAGGTCGGGGGCATCGCGATGCACCGGCCGGACCGAGAACTTGCGGTCCTCGTAGCGGCGCCGGTTCGTCCTTTTCACATACGTGCCCATCAGCCCAACACCTCCCCGGTGTCGGGATCTACGTCGGCGCCGGCGTAGAAGGCGTCCTCGGCGGCGCGGCGCTCGGCGACCTGTGCAGCGACGTAGTCCACGAAGTCGCGGTCGCGGTCGGCGACGAACACGTCCTCGACCGGCTCGGGCGGTTCCTCGCCGGGCCAGGCGGTCTGCCGAGTGGGCCGGTCGCGGTCCAGGCGGGTGCCGGAGGCAGCGACCCATTCGCGCAGCCGGGCGCGGGCGTCGGCGAAGTCGCGGTGCCACCCGAACGGGGCGGACCCGTCTTGTTCGGGGTGGTAGGCGCACAGCCAGTGCAGATGGAGAGCTGACAGTTCCCAAACGAGTTCGTCGTGGCGGTGCCAGAACGGCGGGATCACGCTGGCGGGCAGCCCGTAGGTGCGGCGCAGCCTCTCCACCCACCGGTTCAGGGCGTACCACTCCTTTTCGAGCACGTCGGCGCGCAGCAGGTACCAGTTCACCGGTCCAGGCGGGCCGGCATCCTCCTCACCCTCGTCCTCGGTGTCGTAGTCGTCGTCCAGGTCGATGTCGTCGGGAAAGTCCTCCGGCTCAGACTCGCTGGGACCGGGAACCATAGGGGTCTGATCAGTCATGATGCTGGCTCCCGTCTCACATGCCCATGGCCGGCGCGGAACGGGCCTGCTGACGTTCGGGCGGCTCGAAGGCAGGCGCTTGACGCTCGACGGCCTGACGTTCTGCGGCGTTACGGCGCGGGGTGCGGTCGACCTCGTAGCGGGTGCGTGCCGCGTCGTGGCCGATCCGCTTGGCGATGAACTCTTCTTCCCCGGCGACCATCTCCCCGTCGCGCTCGTACTCGGGAGTGCGGGTGTAGCCCTCGGCGATGAACTTGTCGCCCTTGGCAAACCGCTCGTGCGCGTGCTGCGCCGACCGGCCGAACATCACCATGTTGTGGTAGGTCGTCTCCAGCTGGGTGTACGACCCATCGGCCTCGCGACGGTAGTGCTCCTGCCCGAACCGGGCGTAAAACCGAGCATCACCCTTGGAGGTGTGGCTCAGCTGCGGGTCGGAGGCGATGAACCCCGATGCCGAGGTCTGAGTGTGCATGGACATGGCTGGCTCCTGCGCTCGGGCAGCCCCTCGTCACGGGGCCGCTGTGCCAGGCAGGTGCACGCCCGCCGTCCTGCGCATTACGCCGAGTGGTTGGGGCGGCGCAGCAGTTCCTCGATCTCGCCGCGGTTCGTTTTCAGCTGGGCGGCGTCGGGCCGGGCTGGCCACGGGGTCAGGTCGGTGACGATGGGTGGTGCGGCGCGCAGCAGGGTGACGGCGGTGCCAAAGGGCAGGGTCCGTAGTCGGTCGGGCGGGAAGATCGACACCCGCCGCACGGAGCGTTGGTTCTGCCGGGTGCCGTGATCG
>NZ_AWQS01000359.1 GCF_000576575.1 Intrasporangium chromatireducens Q5-1 | reverse complement strand
CGGCGCACGTCGAGAAGTTCTGGCGTGTCATCGCGGTCCGTGGCGAGCAGCTTGAACGCTCCCCCGGCGGATACCGGCGAGAGCTGTGCCCAGTCCCCGACGAGCAGGACCTTCGCCCCGGCGTCACGAGCGAGGGTGGTGATCTGGTCGAGCTCGAGCGTCCCTGTCATGGACGCCTCGTCGATGATGACCAGCTGGCCAGCACGCAGTCCCCAACGCTCCATCTCGTCGGTGGTCCTGTGCGCTTCCCGCACCAGCGCGCGGGTCCGCAAAGACGGGCTGGCCCGGTCCAGGCGCGCACGTAGCCTGGCGAGTATCGCTTTCCGTTCGGGCTGTCGCGTGGTCTCGATCAGCCACTTCGCGGTGTTCTCCGTCGGCACACCGACGGCCTCGGCGAGCACATGCGCGGCCGCCGCGGACGGGGCAAGTCCGACCACGGACCCCGGCCCGTGCTGCGCTTCCCAGACTGCACGCACCCCGGCCATCGTCGTGGACTTCCCCGTCCCGGCCGGCCCGACGAGAAGGTCAACGACGCGCCCAGAGCCAGCGATGCGGCATACAGCGTCCGCCTGCTCCGCCGAGAGCGGATGGTCACGTCCAGGCAACGGACCGGCCGCGACGCCAGCAGCGACACCGGTATCCACGCAAGGACCGTCGACCTGCCGGCTGGCGGCGAGCAGCCGCTCCTCGGCCTCGAGCAGCGTCGTGGTCGTGTACTGGATCGCGTCCCGGGGCCGCAGCCGCGACGCCCCGTCAGGACGCCGTAACCCTTCCGGGAGCAGCTCGATCCCGACGTCCTCGGGAGTGAGCCGGACCACCTGCTCGAGAGCCAGATGGGTGACGTGTTCCGCGACCGTGACCCGCTCGCCCGGGTCCGCGAACCGGACCCCGGCGACCTGCCGGAGCACCTCCGCGAGCAGGTTCGCACGGGTGAACGTAGCCCGCTTGGCCGCCACCTTATCTACGGCGACGCGGGCCGCATCGGCGAGGATCTCCTCCGCCAGGTCCGACGCCCGCAGCAGCGGCAGATCATTCCGGCCGGCAAGCCCGGCGACCCACGCCTCCGGCTCCGCCCCGACATACTGCTGAGCACGCCGCCGCCATCCGGTGACCAGCTGCGACAGGGGCCGTAGATCCTTGTCCGGGCGGGTCTCCAGAGTGGCGCGTTGCCGCAGCTTGAGGACCTCAGTGCTGGTCGGCTGCCGCCCGTGCGAGGTGACGAAGCTTGCGATGAGGTCCTCCTTGACGGCCTCGATCTGGCTGGTGCGCATGGAGAACTCCTCGCGCAGCGCCTGCGGCACACCCGCGATCTCCCACTTCGGCTCGGTCGACCGGGCCCGCCGTTGCGCGTCCCAGGCCACTCCGAGCTCGGCAGTCAGCAGGTCCGCGAGCACGCCGTTGTACAGCTCCGACAGCCCCACAGCGGCACGAAATAGGGCCTTCGAGTCCAAGGTCCGCCAGCCACCATCCGAGGCAGCCTGAACTCGGTTGAGCACGACGACGTGCGTGTGCAGCTGCGGGTCACCTGAGCGCGAGTCCCAGTGGTCGAACGCCGCCGCGACGACCCCGCGCACGTCCTGAGAGACGACGCCCCCGCGGCCCGTGCGGGTGGCGAACACCTGCCGCTCGGCGTAGCCGATCACGAACTGCAGCGCCCGCTGGTGCGCGGCATAGAACCTCGCCCGGGTCGCGTCGTCGGCCAGGGCCCACGCCACCGACACCGACTTCGGCACGGAGAACGTCAGGTCGAACCCGGCCACCGGCTTCCGCCCCTTGCGGGTCTTCCCAGCCGCATCAATGTATGCCGCTGAGCCGGCCCCCACCGGCCGGCCCAGCGGCGCTCCGGTGACCGGGTCCTGCAGCATGCCGAGCATGCGCCACAGGTGCTCCTCGGTGACGATCGCTCCCCTCTCGATGCCTCGGCCAGCGCCCAGGCCGGTGAGGCCGGCGCCGAGGAACCGGCCCGGCGGAGTGCCCTCGGCCGTGTAGTACGCGGTCAGCGGATCGGAGGTCCGCCCCGCCTGATCGGAGCGGGCGACCGAGGACATCAGGTACCGGAATCCGGCACCAAGGGTCATCCGCCTGATCGACATCGTCACGCCTAGAACACGCGACCTGGGGGTCACCATCCGCGCCCGAGCCCGCCACGCGGCCACCTGTGGTGCCAGACGTGTGGCGCAATGGGAGTGGCTTGGCCAAAGGGTGGCGAGTGGGTCGTGGGCGCGGGGCTGCGGGTGTGTGCCCAGATCGTGCGGGAGTGGGCGATGGGAGGGCGCTCCGAGCAACGAACTGGTGAATCGCACGGAGTGCTGGACGACGATCGAGGTCAGTGGCGATGAAGGCCTACGTCACATTGGTCGGTGAGCCCGAGTATCGGAGCGCCACGCCGAACGAGGCGATGACGATCCCGCTCGCGCGTCCACCCATACAGACCAAGGGTGACCCGATCCCGCGGTAGTCGAGGAGTACAGCAACCTCGAACAGGAAAGGCTCCCGAGATGCCGGAGCAATACCCCGTCAATGACCAGGCAAGGACCCGACTGCGCGAGGCGCAGAAACTCGAGTCCAAAGCCCTCCAGGCAGTCATCGCAGCGCGGAAGGCGCGAGACCGCCAGCAGCAGCGACTCGATGCGGCCAATCGCAAGGTCGATGTCGCGCTCGTCGAACTCGTTGGAACCTCGGGCGTCTGGCGCGCATCCCGACTCACAGGTGAGGACGTCAAGACTCTCCAGGCCAAAGCGCGAGCAGCGGGCCTGAGGACGTCACAAATTCACTGACAATTCCGCGAGTCGCATCCACGGCGCATAGGCTCTACTGCACCCTGCAAGACCAACTGAAAAGGACACCCCTCATGGGCCGCGCCAC
>NZ_AWQS01000358.1 GCF_000576575.1 Intrasporangium chromatireducens Q5-1 | reverse complement strand
CTGCTGATGAAGGCGGTCTACTCCTTCCACCCCGACTTCGTCGGCTCCCGCATCTGGTGGGGCGACCCGGAGCAGGACTTCGACAACGCGACCTTCGAGGGCGGCGACATCATGCCCGTCGGCGACGGCGTGGTGCTCATGGGCATGAGCGAGCGCACCTCCCACCAGGCCATCACCCAGGTCGCGTCGGCCCTCTTCGCCGCAGGTGCCGCCGACCAGGTCGTCGTCGCCGGGCTACCGCGGATGCGCTCGGCGATGCACCTCGACACGGTCTTCACCTTCGCCGACCGCGACGTCGTGACCCTCTACCCGCGGATCGTCGACGCGGTCCACCCGTTCACCCTGCGCCCCGGGGACGGGCCCGGCGGCATCGACGTCATCGACGAGGACGGGGCCGCCTTCACCGACGTCGTCGCCAAGGCGCTCGGCCTGCCGACGCTGCGGGTCGTCGAGACCGGCGGGGACGTCTTCGAGTCCGAGCGCCAACAGTGGGACAGCGGCAACAACGTCGTCGCCCTCGAGCCCGGCGTCGTCATCGGCTACGACCGCAACACCGAGACGAACGCCAACCTGCGCGACGCGGGCATCGAGGTCACCACCATCTCCGGCGCCGAGCTGGGCCGGGGCCGGGGCGGTGGCCGCTGCATGACCTGCCCCCTCATCCGCGAGCCGGTCACCTTCTGAGCGCCCGAACGGGGGCCGGCTGAGCGGCATACCCCCGGCTCCCTTGCGGGAAGCACCAGGTGCGCAAGGATGTGCGCATGAGCACTCGCACCCTCACCGAGACGCGGCGTCTCGGCGTCGAGACGACCGGCATCGAGATCATCGACGAGTCGGAACGGACCGCCCGCCCGCGTGACCTGTTCTGGCCGTGGTTCGCCGCGAACGTGTCGGTCTTCGGGATCAGCTACGGCTCCTACGTCCTCGGCTTCGGCATCTCGTTCTGGCAGGCGGTCCTCGTCACCGTCGTCGGCGTCGTCGCGTCGTTCGCGCTGTGCGGGATCATCGCGATCGCCGGCAAGCGCGGCTCGGCCCCGACGATGATCACCTCGCGCGCCGCGTTCGGGGTCACGGGGCAGAAGGTGCCCGGCGTGATCAGCTGGCTCGTCTCGATCGGCTGGGAGACCTTCCTGGCGATCATGGCCACGCTCGCGACCGCGACGATCTTCAGCCAGCTCGGCTGGGGCGGCGGCACGACGACCAAGGTCGTCGCGATGCTCGTCGTCGCCGCGCTCATCGTCAGCGCGTCCGTCGCCGGCTACCACATCATCATGCGGCTGCAGTCCGTCCTCACCTGGGTCACCGGCATCGCGACGATCGTCTACGTCGCGCTCACCCTCGGCCACGTGAGCTGGAGTGCGGTCACCTCCGTCAAGCCGGGGCCGTTCCAGGCCGTCATCGGGGCGCTCGTCATGGTGATGACCGGCTTCGGGCTGGGCTGGATCAACATCGCCGCCGACTGGTCGCGCTACCAGCGCCGCGACGCGTCGGGGGCCGCGATCGTCGGCTGGAACACCTTCGGCGGGGCCATCGCGCCGACCCTGCTCGTCATCTACGGGCTCACCCTCGCGGGCTCGGACCAGAAGCTCGCCGACGGCATCGCCAACGACCCGATCGGCACCCTCGGCACGATCCTGCCGACGTGGTTCCTGCTGCCGTTCCTCGTCTCGGCGATCCTCGCCCTCGTCTCCGGCGCCGTGCTCGGCATCTACTCCTCCGGCCTGACCCTGCTCTCGCTCGGGGTGCGGATCCCCCGACCGACGGCGGCGTTCGTCGACGGCGTCCTCCTCACCCTCGGCACGATCTGGGTCGTCTTCTTCGCGCAGAGCTTCCTCGGGCCGTTCCAGAGCTTCCTGATCACCCTCGGTGTCCCGCTCGCCGCCTGGGCCGGGATCATGATCGCCGACCTCGTGCTGCGCAAGCGCGACTACGACGACGACGCGCTCTTCGACCCGCGCGGCCGCTACGGTGCGTTCGACTGGACCTCGATCGGCACGATGGTCGTCACGTCGGTGTTCGGCTGGGGCCTGGTCATCAACACCTTCGCCCAGGACGCGTCGTGGAACAACTGGCAGGGCTTTCTGCTCGGACCACTCGGGCTCGGCGGCAAGGACGGGACGTGGGCCTACGCCAACCTCGGCGTCATCGCGGCGCTCGTGCTCGGCTTCGTCATCACGCTCGTCCTCCGGCGCGGCACGGTGGCCCGGCAGGAGGGTCGCTGACGGTCCACGGCGGGACCACACCGCGGGCGCGCGTCGATGAGAGCGGCATACGTCACCCGCCTCGGCGGGCCGGACGCGATCGAGGTCGGGCAGCTGCCCGACCCGCGCGTCGGACCCGGTGACGTCCTCGTCCGCGTCGACTACTCCCCCGTCAACCACGTCGACACGTTCGTCCGATCCGGCCGCTATCCGACCCTGACGCCGTTCCCCTTCGTCATCGGCCGCGACCTCGTCGGCACGGTCGTCACCATCGGCGCGGGCGTCGGGCACGTCGAGCCCGGTCAGCCGGTGTGGTGCAACAGCATGGGGCACGGCGGCCGGCAGGGCGCGGCCAGCGAACTCGTCGCGGTCCCCGCCGACCGGCTCTATCCCGTTGCCCCGCAGGCCGATCCGGTGGAGCTCGCCGCGCTCGTGCACCCGGCGGCGACGGCCTGGCTGGGGCTGTTCCGGCATGCACGGCTGCAGCTCGGCGAGACGGTCGTCGTCATGGGCGCGGGCGGGGCCGTCGGCAGCGCGGTCGTCCAACTCGCCTCCCGGTCCGGTGCCCGCGTCATCGCCCTCACGGGCGCGCGGTCGGTCGACTGGGCCCGCGCCTGCGGCGCCGACGCCGTCCTCGACCACGACGACCCGGATCTGGAGGCGGCCGTCGCCGCCGCCTCCGGCGGCGTCGACGTGTGGTG
>NZ_AWQS01000357.1 GCF_000576575.1 Intrasporangium chromatireducens Q5-1 | reverse complement strand
ACCCCCGGCAGAGATAGTGCCGGGGGTCGCTCTCATTGTGGAATGCTCCCGACCCATGCGAGGCACAAAGACCAGGCAGACGGTCGACCAAGTCAGCGCGACGGACCTCGAGCGCATCCGCGCCCTACTCAACGAAGTCGGCGGACCGAACGTGTCGTGGGGAGCGCAGTCCCTGCTCGACGTGTGGGTGGCCGAAGCGCACATGGAAGCCCAGCGGCGCGCATCTCGGCAGTTGCTCGTGGCCACGTGGGCGCTCGTGGTCGCCACGTTGGGCCTCGTCGTGGCGACCGTGGGGCTTGTCGTCGCCGGGTGATGGCCCCTACGGCATCCGACGGCGCCAGAGCGTCGCTGCGTCGTTCTCGGCTAGGAACCGGCCTGCTCCTGAAACGCTCTGCGGACGGCCGACATCTTCAGGAGCATCCGCAGACCTTGGTCTGCGTCGCCCTCTGCCAGCTCGAAACCCAGGTCCTCGTAGTACGGGACAAGAGCATCGCTCTGCGGGTCGACGACAAGGTAACGACCACCCACGAGGTCCGCCGCCTCGAGCGCCACCCGGAACGCCTCGTATAGCAGCGCGTGCCCTTGCTTCGGTTCCTGTCCGCGCAGGTGCTCCGCGATTGCGAGCTTGGCCAGCAAGATGGCGGGTCGCGTCTGTCCGGTGAATGGGTTGTCTGTGATGACAGCGGGCGCCAACGTGAAATAGCCCAGCAGTTCCTGAGTCTCGCAGTCCACCCACAGGTGCGTGCGGTTGTTCCCTTCGCCGCCGTCCCGTCTCGCGCTCGAGGTGAGCCACCTGTCCATCCGCTCGTTGCCGCAGGTGAAGCTGCCGAACTTGTAGCCCTTCTTGAGCGCGATTACGTCGCGGTTGCTCAATGCGCGGCGCGGTGATGCATGACGAGGCGGGCAAGCCCCTCAGGCACGCGTGCGTCGGAAGTCCGCTCCAACCGCTTCCACTGCTTGGACGAGACGACAATGACCTCTGAGGAAGAGGTCCGTCGAGAGCCCTCGCGCTGCTTCGTCGCAGTGGTGCGCTTCATGACTTCCCTCTCTCCGTCGGGGCGCTCCGGTCGAGCAGCAGCATATAGGGGCACGCTCGGCCACTGGAGCCAGAACGAAATACCAATTTTGCCACACCTTCCGAGGTTGAGCGACCAGGTCACCACGTCAAGCGAGGGGCCGCCGGTCACCGCCGAACCGTCACGGGCATGGGGGGAGGCCCCCAGCCCAGCACACCGTCGGCCCGCCGGGGAGGGCTCTCAGATGTGCGGAGGGTTCAAAGGTTCGACGTCGAAGGGTTCGGCATCGAAGAAAACTCAGGTGTGTGGACAGCGAGTCACCTCCCCGGCGGTCCGGCGGTGTGCTGGGTTGGGAGTGTCCCCCCGGGTCGCGAGGACCGATGCAGAGCGCTGAGCTCGACACCGGTCCTCGCGTCGTGGCGCTGAGCAGGTCTCCGCGGTCGAAAGGTGATCCGCTCGCTGCCCATCGATCCCGCCGCGGTCCCTCTCGCCGATGATCCCCGCGGGTGACGTTGACGCCACGCCTGTGTGCCGTGTCCATCGTCAGGCGATGGTCGGCAGGACTTCGCCCGCGGTCAACGAGGACACGAGCCGCCCGCAGCACGGCAGCCGGCTGTCGTATCCGACCTGCACCAGACTCCCGGACGCGTCGCACTGGGTGTGCGTCTGGCCAGCCAGAGTGATGGTGTGCTCTGTCAGGTGCGGATGCGTGTGCGTGCTGGGCCCAACGGGCTGCGGCTCGTATGCGTCAGTGGTCACGACTGGCCCTCGCTGACCACATCTCCCGGGCGAGCCACACCCTTGGGAACTTGGCCCCCTTGGGCGACGTGAGCCCGGAGCCCGGCCTCGTAGCTGCCGAGTGCGATCCGGTTGGACCCGCGCGCGATCCGGTCGAAAGCGGCGGGGTTGTTGGCGCGCAGTTGCCGTAGTTCCTCCATGCGGGGGTCGGGGCGCCATGCCCCCGCCTGATCGGCCTGGAGCTTGGCGGCCTGAACCTGCCGGGATGCCTCGGGGGTCGAGTGGTCATCCTCGCGCCACTCCACGGCCTGGAACGGGCGGGGCTGCCCTGCGGTGCTGTGGAGTGTCTTGGTGAGCCGGTCGGGCCTCTCGACGTAGCCGTTGATGGTGGCGTCGTACCAGCCCTTGCCGTCGACGTAGGTGCCGTGTGTGGTCATCGTCCTGCCTCCCGCATGAGGTCGGAGTGGTCGGGGGTTACGCCGGACAGGGCGCCGCTGATGGTCGGCGCCTCGGGCCAGTGCGCGCCGCAGTCGACGCAGTGTGTGGTCGTGACGCTGTCGTGGTTGGTCGTCTCGACGCGGCCCTCGGGGCAGCCGACGGCGTGCTTCAGGTTCTCGCTCGCGTTGGCCGGCATGGCGGGCCCCTGTTCGCCGGTCGTAGTCGTCGTGTCGGTCATGCTTGGTCCTTCTTCCTGTTGGCCCTGCCGCGGTGCGGCGGGGTGGTCTGTGGTCACTGCTCCCACTCGCTGAGGAGTTGGGAGCAGGTGCGGATGAGGTGTAGGGCGCCGTGCTCGTCGAGGCGCAGCACGGGCACGCCGCGCCGCTCGCACTTGGCCACGAGGTCGGGCCAGTCGACGTTTCGCGCCTCGGGCTCGCGCTGGGTGTTGCGCTCGTCGTCGTGCCTCATGGCGTCGCCCATCCGGTGAGGTGGCCGCGGGGGAACAGCGGCTCTCCCGTCGTCGCGGGCAGGACCGAGGCAGGGTCTGCCGGTGTGGTCCACGGCTCGTCGGCCGGGGCGTTGGACTCCTCGAGCGGCGCATGCGTCCGCTCGGGCGCCAACGGCAGGTCCGGGGTCGGCGGGATGATTGGGGCGGTGGGTGTGTCGGGCATGACTTCTCCTTGGGTCAGCGCAGCCACAGGACGGAGCCTGAG
>NZ_AWQS01000356.1 GCF_000576575.1 Intrasporangium chromatireducens Q5-1 | reverse complement strand
ACCCTGTCGGCGCCGTCGTGGCGAGCGGCCGGTCTCAGCCGTGCCGAGTGGGTCGAGGCCACCATGCCGCGCTGGTTCGAGCTGGTCGAACCCGTCTCCGATGGTGTCACGGCTGCCACGTCCGCGGCGCTGCGCAAGCAGATGGGCGAGCTGGGGCCGGGGGCCTTCGGTGACGCCGCCCCTCCGGGGTTGCCGCCAGGCTTCGACCCCGCACAGATGCTGGAGCAGTGGGCGCCGATGCTCGGCAACCTCAGTCGCCAGATGTTCGCCGCTCAGCTCGGCCAGGCGGTCGGCACGCTCGCGGCGGAGGTGGTCACCGGCACGGAGGTCGGCCTGCCGATCACGGAGCCGGGCGTCGTCGCGCTCCTGCCCGGCAACGTGCACGCGATGGCGGAGGCCCTCGAGATCGACGAGGCCCAGGTGCGCCTCTACCTCGCCGTGCGCGAGGCGGCCCGAATCCGGCTCTTCTCCGAGGTGCCGTGGCTCGGCCCGCAGCTGCTCGCGGCGGTCGCCGAGTACGCCCGCAACATCACGATCGACACGGATGCAATCGAGTCGGCCCTGACGAGCGTCGACCCGAGTGACCCCGAGGCGCTGCGGACGGCCTTGCAGGGCAACCTCTTCACGCCCTCCCCCACCCCGGCTCAGCAGGTCGCACTCGGCCGGCTCGAGACGTTCCTCGCCCTCGCCGAGGGGTGGGTCGACCACGTGACCGAGCGCACCACGGTCCGTCACCTGCCCCAGTCGGCCGCGCTGGCCGAGACGATCCGGCGCCGCCGGGTCGGCGGCGCCGCGGAGCGCACGTTCGCCGGGCTGGTCGGCCTCGAGCTGCGACCCCGACGCCTGCGTGACGCGGCGAACCTCTGGGCCGCCCTCGAGGACGCCGGCGGCGCGAGCTTGCGGGACGGCCGGTGGGCCCATCCCGACCTGGCCCCCACGGCGGCCGACCTCGACGACCCGATCGGCTACGTCGAGCGGGCCACCGGCCGCGCAGCGGAGCCGGGCACGGAGGAGTCGCTCGGCGTCGACCTCGACACCGTCCTCAAGGGCATCCTCGAGGAGGCCGAGCGCTCCGGCACCGCAGGTGGCGAGGCACCCGGTGGGCAGCCAGGCGACCCGGGCGAGGAGCCGGGGGACGACGCTCGGTGAGGGTGCCCCAGGGAGCGGGGACAGCGGCATACGAAGGCCTGTGGTGCGATGCGCAGCGCGTGCTGGCGGGGTGGGAGCCGCCCTGCGGCCAGCAGGCCGGCCTGCGTGACGAGTTCCTCGCCCTGCTCGAGCAGGGACCGGCGGCGCTGCGCCGCGACGGCGGTCCCGCCCACCTCACCGCGGGCGTCGTCGTGCTCTCCCCGGACGGGCAGGAGGTGCTGCTGACCCACCACCGCAAGGCGCAGGCGTGGTTCCAGTTCGGTGGGCACCTCGAAGCGGCCGACGAGTCCCTCCGCGCCGCCGCTCAGCGAGAGGCCCGCGAGGAGAGCGGCATCCGGGGGCTCACGGTGTTCCCCGAGGTGGTGCACCTCGACCGGCATACCCTGCCGGCGGCGTTCGGTCGGTGTCGTGAGCACCTCGACGTCCGGTTCGCCGCGGTCGCCGACCCGGCCGCGGGCCACGCGGTCAGCGAGGAGTCCCTCGATGTGCGGTGGTGGCCGGTCGGCGCGCTGCCGCCCGGGTCGGCGGCCGACCTGGGTCCACTCATCGACGCGGCCGTGGGGCACCAGCACGTCCCGCACGCCGTCCGCACGGCTCTGGGCGGGCGTCCTGCGCGCCTCGAGCACGGCGGTCCATGACGCGCCCACGCACGGCCGATCATGAATTCGTGCTCAGCGTGCTCTAGGGTTGACCAAGTCCAGCACCCGTCCGATGGGTGCCAGCAACAAGGAGACACCATGGCTGACGAGACCTACAAGGGCGAGTTCTACTGCGTGAAGTGCAAGGAGAAGCGCGAGGCGGAGGGCAAGGTTGTCGTGTCCGACAACGGCCGCCGGATGGCCAAGGGCCAGTGCCCCGTGTGCGGCACGAACCTCAACCGCATCCTCGGCAAGGCCTGACGGCTCGCTGGCGTCTCGAACGTCGGAGGGGCGGAACCGCGTCGGTTCCGCCCCTCCTCGCTGCCCGGCGGCGGCCTGCCGCCCGGTGCGCGCCTGTGGACGACGCTCCCGGCGTGCCCTCGCCTCCTGAGAGTCTGGAGTTGCCGCCGACTCGTCAGCCCACCGGGAGCGCCCATGTCCGACCGACCCCGCCTCAAGCCGTGGCTTCGACCGGTGCTGCGCGGCGGCGACGAGGTGCAGTTCGGCTTCGCCGAGGACGGCGTCATCGTGGCCGGCATCAGTGCCGCGGAGGTCAACCTGCTCCGATCGCTCGACGGGACCCGCTCCCGGATGGAGACCTTCCGGGACGCGGCACGAGCCGGTGTTCCCGCGGCCCGGTGGCGCGAGCTGCTCGACCTCGTGTCGCGGCTCGACCTGCTCGAGCCGGACCGCCCCGCTCCCCTCGTCCCGTCCGGACGCCACGTTCTCGTCGACGGTGCGGGGCCGCTGTCAGCGGAGGTGGCCCTGCTGCTCGGCCGCTTCGGGGTCGAGCGGGTCACCCAGGGTCGGCCCGCGGTCGACCTCGTCCTCGCCGACCTCACCGGGCACCGGCCCGACCTCGTGCTGCTGACCGGCACCCCCGCGCTCGACCCCCGCTGCGGCGACGTGTGGTTCCGCCATCGGGTCCCCCACGTCCCGGTCGTGCCCCACGGGTCGGCGGTGTCGATCGGTCCCGTCGTCCGAGGTGATGCGGCCGGGCCGTGCCTCTGGTGCGTGGACCTGCACCGGACCGACCGTGACCCGGCTTGGGGCGCCGTCGTGGGCCAGCTGGCCGCGGACGGCAGCCGGCTCGTGGCCGGCCCGCCCGGACGGGACGGCGTCCCGGCCGG
>NZ_AWQS01000355.1 GCF_000576575.1 Intrasporangium chromatireducens Q5-1 | reverse complement strand
CCGGGCGCCAGCGAGCCCCGGGCGCCAGCGACCGGCCCGCCCCAGGGAGCCAGCCTCCGCAACGGGTTCGTCACGGGGACACCCAAACCCGCCCAAACGCGACCGAAGCGCGTCTCACCTTCAGTACGATCCATCTCGAACCCGCGCGCCCGCCGGGTTCCTGCCATGACAGGGGACCTGACCGCATGACCCAGCCGAACGACCCACGCCCGGAGCCGACATCGGATCCGACCCCGGAGCAGCTGCCCGGCAGCTCCGAGACGGCCCAGCCGACCCAGTCGATCCCCCAGCCGTCACAGTCGGCGGGCGCCCCGACGCAGTACAGCTACCCGACTGAGGGCACCACGTCCGGCCTGGGCGGGGCGGCCGGGATCCCGCCGTCGACCCTCGGCGCGGGAGCCGCTGAGGGCGTGTCGTTCAGCGACGACGCTGCGCCCAGGACCTCCCGTCGGCGGACCGGCCTGATCGCCGGCGGCCTCGTCGCAGCCCTGGCCCTCGGTGGTGGCATCGCCTTCGGGGTCTCCAAGCTGTCCGGCGGCGGTGCCCAGCCCGCCGACGTGATCCCCGGCGACGCCCTCGCCTACGTCCGGCTCGACATCGACCCCTCGGCGGGCCAGAAGATCGCGGCAGTCCGCTTCCTCAGCAAGATCCCCGGCGCCAGGGACGTGTTCAGCTCCGACGACATGCGCCAGAAGCTCTGGGAGCAGGTCGTCAAGGAGTCGAAGAACGCCTGCCTCAAGAAGTTCGACTTCGGCAAGGACATCCAGCCGTGGCTCGGGCAGCGTGCCGGCCTCGGCTTCCGTCCGGGCAAGACCGGCGGCGAGCAGAACATGGTCATCGCCCTGCAGACCTCCGACGAGTCCACGGCGAGTGACACGCTCGCCCGGCTCACGGCCTGCAGCACGGACTCCAAGGACAAGACCGACATCCGCACGCGCGACGGCTACGTCCTGCTCACGCCGAAGGGCCAGGGCGACACGACCCTGGCAGCGCTCGACAAGGGCAGCCTCGCGAGCAACGCGACGTTCTCTGGCGACATGAGCGCGCTCGGCGACCAGGGCGTGGCGTCGATGTGGTTCGACAACGCCAAGTTCGCGGCACTCGCCCAGCAGGAGTCCGGCACGAAGCAGCAGGTGCCCGACACGCTGCGCGGGCGGTCCGCCTTCACGCTCCGTTTCGACCCGAGCTACATCGAGATGGCGGGCATCGGACGGGGGCTCGACGCGGTCAAGCAGGTCTCGGGCAGCGGAGCCGAGCTGGGCAGGCTGCCCGCCGACACCATCGGCGCGTTCCAGCTCTCCGGCGGCGACCAGCTGCTCGACGGGGCGTGGCCCGAGCTGAAGAAGGGGCTCGACTCCGTCGCGGGCGGGGGCGGGGACGTCCAGAGCATGCTCGAGAGCGAGCTGGGGATCACGCTGCCCGACGACCTCAAGGTCCTGCTCGGTAAGTCCTTCACCCTCTCCGTGCCGGACCAGGCCTTCGGCTCACAGCTCCCCACGGTCGGACTCAAGGTGACCGGCACCAACGCCAAGCGCGCCGAGGAGGTGCTGACCTCGATCGAGGACGTCTCGGGCGGTGCCCTGTCCCTCGACAAGAAGGCGGACGGCGACCGACTCTACGCGAGCACCACGCCCGGGTACGCCGGCAAGCTGGCCACGGACGGCAAGCTGGCCGACAGCGAGACGTTCAAGACCGCGCTCGGGGACACGAGCAAGATGACGGTCGGCTTCTACCTCGACCTCGACCGGATCGAGAAGTACTACCTCCCGGACGTCGGGCCGGAGGCCCACGACGCCGTCCAGGCGCTACGGGCAGTCGGCTTGAACGTCTGGTCCACCGGCGATGGCGAGGGCTCCTTCTCGCTCCGGCTCGTCGGCAACTGATTGGTCTCGACGGCTGAGGCGACCCGCCGCGGCGGGATCGCCTCAGCCGGACGTGGGCTGCGGCGTCGACAGGCCGGTGATGCCCAGGCCCGTCCCGTCGGGCAGCCGGACCACGTTGCAGTCGTAGGCAATCCCGCCGTGGACCGGCGAGTGGACGGACCACCAGGCGGCGTCGAGGTCGCTGACCCGTGTCGTCGGGACCGCTGCCACCAGGGCCGCCGCGGCACCAACGCCGACGTGGCTCTCCATCATCGAGCCGACGATGGTGCCCAGGCCCGACTCGTGGGCGCGGCGGAGCATGCGGGCGCCGACCGCCAGGGAGCCGCACTTGGCGAGCTTGACGTTGACGAGGTCGGCGGCGCCGAGTCGGATGATGCGCTCGAGGTCCGACATCCCGTAGCACGACTCGTCGGCCATGATCGGTAGGTCGACCCGCTCACGCACCCACGCCAGGCCCTCGACGTCGTCGGCGACGACGGGCTGCTCCACGAACTCGACGTCGAGCGCCGCGTCCTCGAGTGCCCGGATCACCTCGACGGCCTCATGGCGGCTCCAGCCCTGGTTGGCATCGAGTCTGATCCCGACCTCGGGGCCGACCGCCGAACGGACGGCTCGCACTCGTGCCACGTCGGTCGTCGCGTCGGTGCCGACCTTGAGCTTCAGGGTCGCGAACCCGTCGGCGACGCGGGCGCGGGCCGCGGCCGCGAGCCCGCTCGCCTCCCCCGCCGACAGCGTCACGTCGGTGGTGACACAGGACGGTATGCCGCTGTCCCCGGCCCCCAGCAGGTCGCTGACCGACGTGCCGAGCCCCTGTGCGAGCAGGTCGTGCAGGGCCGCGTCGAGCGCCGCCTTGGCCCCGAAGTTGCGGGCCACGGCACCCTGGATCCGCGCGCCCAGGGTCGCGAGGTCGGCCGCGTCGTCGAGCCGGTGGCCCACGACGCCGGGCGCGAGCATCGTCTCGATGCACGACCGGGCGCCGGCCAGGGACTCCCCCGTGACCTGCCAGACCTGGGGCGCCTCGCCCCAGCCGGTGCGCCCGTCGGAGTCGCGC
>NZ_AWQS01000354.1 GCF_000576575.1 Intrasporangium chromatireducens Q5-1 | reverse complement strand
GCGGGCCCCCTGCTGCGTGAGAGTAAGCAGCGGGCCCCCTGCTGCGTGAGAGGAAGCAGGTCACCAGGGCACCGTGACGTGGTGCGGGGTGAGCGGCATACGGCCTCGGGGGCGCGCGGACGGCGACCTACTCGCGAGTACAATTTGATGGCATGACGACCGCTGACGTCTCCGTTTCAGCGCTCGCGTCCCGCTGGAACGGGGCGAGCCGCACCGCGGACCTCGCCGGCCCGGTCCACTGGGTCGACTTCGGCGCCCCGGACGGCGACGACCGTGCCCCGGTGGTCCTCGTCCACGGCCTCGGGGGTTCGCACCTCAACTGGGTCCGCATCGCACCGGCGTTGGCCGAGCACCGCCATGTCGTCGCCCTCGACCTGCCGGGCTTCGGCCTCAGCCCATCAGCCGGCCGCCGCACCACCGTGCGCGCCAACGCACGCCTCCTCGGCCGCTTCATCGAGGAGGTGCTCGGCCGGCCGAGCGTGCTCATCGGCAACTCGATGGGCGGCATGGTGTCGGTCCTGCTCGTCGCACAGCGGCCCGAGCTCGTGACCGGCCTCGGCCTGGTCGACCTCTCCTTGCCGCTCGTCCGGGGCCACCAGGACCCGCTCGTCGCCGCGGAGTTCGCCCTGTTCTCCGTGCCGCTCCTCAGCAGCTCCTATCTCGAACGCAACCGCCGGCGGTTCACGGCCGAGCAGCAGGTCCGCCGCACCCTCGACCTGTGCTTCGCCGATCGCAGCCGTATCGACCCGGAGGTCTTCGACGCGGACATCGCGTTGGCCCAGCACCGCTCCGCCGTCCGGGGCGTCGACGCCGATTTCCTGGGCGCCGCTCGGTCTCTCCTGCGCGTCCTCACCCGAGGACGGACGTATGCCGCTCACCTGCGGTCCATCCAGCGCCCGGTCCTGCTCGTCCACGGGGAGCAGGACCGCCTCGTCCCGTTCGCGGCGGCCCGGGCCACGGCCGCGGCGAACCCGACTTGGGAGACGCTGTTCCTGCCGGGAGTCGGACACGTTCCGCAGCTCGAGACCCCGGAGCTGGTCCTCGAGCGGCTCGTGCCGTGGCTCGACGGGATCCGCCGAGGCTGAGCGCCCGCTACCCGCGGCGGTGCCCGAAGGGCGATCGACCGGAAATGCCAGCGCCGTGGCGGTGACCCGGAGTACGGCGAGCCGCCGCGCAAAACCGGTCGCCTCCTGTCCGACCTCGGCAGTAGCGTGGAAAGCCTGCGCAGCGTTGCACTGGCGTCGCCGCCGTGCCCGAGCCGCCCTTCGACGCGGCTCCCTCATCCCATCGACGAAAAGGTCCCTGTCGTGGCCCAGACCTTCCCACCCCAGACCCAGCTCCCCGACAAGATCGACGCCGCCGTCCTCAAGGTGGCCGGCGTCGTCGTGCTCGGCGCCATCATGTCGATCCTCGACATCACCGTCGTCAACGTGGCGCTGCCGACCTTTGTCGAGGCGTTCTCGTCCGATCCTGCGCACCCCATCGAGTACTCGACCGTCGCCTGGACGATCACGGCCTACACGCTCGCCCTCGCGACCGTCATCCCGCTGACCGGGTGGGCCGCGGACCGGTTCGGCACGAAGCGCCTCTACATCCTCGCGCTGCTGCTGTTCACCGCCGGCTCCGCGCTGTGCGGCCAGGCGAACTCGATCGGGATGCTGATCGCCTTCCGGGTGCTGCAGGGTCTCGGCGGCGGCATGCTCATGCCCCTCGGCATGACCATCATGACGAAGGCGGCCGGCCCGCACCGGATGGGCCGGCTCATGGCGATCCTCGGCATCCCGATGCTCCTCGGCCCGATCTTCGGCCCGATCCTCGGTGGCTGGCTCATCGACCACTACTCCTGGCACTGGATCTTCCGGATCAACATCCCGATCGGCATCGTCGCGATGCTCTACGCGGCCTGGGCCCTGCAGAAGGACCGGCCCGAGCCGTCCGAGTCGTTCGACGTCATCGGCATGCTGCTCATGTCACCGGGTCTCGCGCTCTTCCTCTACGGCATCAGCTCGATCCCGGGCGAAGGCACCTTCTTCGCCAAGAAGGTCGCCATCCCGGCGACGATCGGCGTCGTCATGCTTGCGGCCTTCGTCCTCTACAGCTTCAAGCCGAAGCACCCGCTGCTCGACCTGCGGCTCTTCGCCAACCGCAACCTCACGGTCGCGATCCTGACGATGTTCCTCTTCGCCGCGTCGTTCTTCGGTGCGCTCTTCCTCGTGCCGACCTACTTCCAGCTCGTCCGAGGCGAGCTGCCCGTCGACTCGGGGTGGCTCGTCGCCCCGCAGGGAATCGGTGCGATGGTCACGATGCCGATCGCCGGCGCTCTGGCCGACCGGTTCCCGATCGGCCGCATCGCACCCTTCGGCCTGCTCGTCATCATCGGCGGCATGTTCGCCCTGACGCAGGTCACCGCGGACACGTCCTACTGGGGCTACCTCATCCCGGTGCTGTTCATCATGGGCCTTGGCATGGGCGCGACGATGATGCCGATCATGACCTCGGCGCTCAAGACCTTGCGCGCGCACGAGGTCGCCCGCGGCTCCACGCTGCTCAACATCACCCAACAGGTGGCGAGCTCGATCGGCGTCGCGGTCATCTCCGTCGTCTACACGAACTACCTCAACGCCAAGCCGCTCGCCGGCGCCGCCATCGCGGCCCGGCGCGACCCTGCGATCCTCGACAAGATCGGCGGCCAGGCGGGGATGGCGCAGGGCCTGTCCCAGGCGGCCGAGGCGTTCGCGCAGACGTTCCTCGTCGCCGCGATCCTCGTGAGCCTGACGATGATCCCGGCGCTGTTCCTGCCCCGCAAGCACGAGGAGTCGCACCTGCTCGAGGCCGAGCCGGAGGCCCCGCCCGTCGTGCTGCACTGACCCGTCGAAGGGCGATTAACCGTCGAAGGGCCAGTAACCGACGAAGGGCCACTAACCGACGAAGGGCCACTAACCGTCGTATGC
>NZ_AWQS01000353.1 GCF_000576575.1 Intrasporangium chromatireducens Q5-1 | reverse complement strand
TGCGCTCGCTGTCCCTCGGCCAGCGGATGCGCGCCGAGATCGCGGCCGCCCTGCTCCATGCGCCCGAGCTGCTCATCCTCGACGAGCCGACGATCGGTCTCGACGTCCTGTCGAAGCAGCGGCTGCGCGAGTTCCTCCTCGAGGAGCGCCGGGAGCGCGGCACGACGCTGCTGCTGACGACGCACGACATGGGCGACATCGAGCGGCTCTGCCACCGTGTGCTGGTCGTGGACCAGGGCCGCCTCGCCTTCGACGGCACCCTGCCCGGACTTGCCGGGACCGTCGGGGCGAGAAGGGTGCTCGTGATCGACCTCGCGGAACCGACCGACGAGCTGAGCGGCATACCGAACACCTCGCTGCTGGGAGCGGAAGGGGACGGGCTGCGACAGCGGCTCGCGTTCGAGCCGAGCGCGACGACAGCGGCCGCCGTCCTCGCGGAGGTCTCGGCGCGCGCGCAGGTGCGCGACCTCGCGATCGAGGAGCCGGACATCGAGGACGTCGTGCGGCGCATCTACGCGGCCTCGCGGCACCGTTAGGGTGAGGGCCCGTGGGCGCTCGCTTCTGGAAGCTGATCCTCCTGCGGGCGACGTGGTTCCTGCTCGCCGGTGTCTGCCTGGTCCTCGGGCTGCTCATCGCCGCCCAGTACGTCGCGGGTGGCGAGAGCGGGACGAACTACCCGGCGACCGTGACGGCCAAGGCCCCGATCGCCGGCGCCGGCCCGGGAGAGGCGCTGTGCCGCGTCACCGTCGATCCGGCCGGTGCGCCGGAGGAGTCGGACGCTCCCACGAGGATCCGCTCGACGACGGCCTGCGGGTCGTTGCCGGCGGTCGGCGCGCCGGTGCAGCTGACTTGGACCAGCGACGGCCGGACGCTCGTCGCGGGTGACGTGACCCCGCTGAGCCAGCGCACCCCGCTGTGGGTCGCCGGCATCCTCGGCGTGGCCCTGCTCGCCTTCCTGGCCCTGTTCGTGCGCACGAGCCGCGCCTTCAAGGCCGCCCTCGAGGAGGCGGACGAGCCCGGCGCGCCCGGCGAGCCGGGCGGCAAGGCGGCATCGTGAGGCTCAGCGACGGCGGCCCGCTGTGGGTTCGGCGGACCGCGCCGTCCTCATCTACCGTGGCCCACGTGAATCCCATGCCGCGCCCCCTCGGCCGACTC
Source organism: Intrasporangium chromatireducens Q5-1 (assembly GCF_000576575.1). Lineage (GTDB taxonomy): Bacteria > Actinomycetota > Actinomycetes > Actinomycetales > Dermatophilaceae > Intrasporangium_A > Intrasporangium_A chromatireducens. The sequence goes on along the minus strand of NZ_AWQS01000353.1, from coordinate 1,812 downwards.
GTCGCGGGAACCGCCGCGCTCACCGTGCTCACCCTGCTCGCCGGCTGCACCGGCGGGGCACCCACGTCCCCCTCCACCGCGACGAGCAACGGCCCGTCGTCCGGCTCCGCCACCGGCACCACGACTCCGGCGTCATCGGGGATCGAGGGGGCGCCCGCCGAGCTGGCCGCGCTGGTGCAGCGCGTCTATGCGGGCGAGCCCATCGGCGACGGCGCCTCGAAGTCCGCCGGAGCGGCGCTCGCCCAGCGCAGACCGGCCAACGTCCCGGTCCAGGGCAAGGCCAGCACCGGCACGTGGAAGGGCGCACCCGTCGCCGTGGTCACCGTCGGCGACGACGTCACGCTCGCCGTCGCGTCGGGCGCGAAGTGGCGGGTCGTCGGCGGCTGGTGGCCCTCGCTCGGCGTGAAGCAACCATCCCTGGGGTCCGGGCCGCGGTGGGTGCTCGCCCTCGGCTCGGACGCACGCCCGGGGCAGCAGCTGGACCGCACCCGGGCCGACACGATCCAGGTCGTGGGCACGGACGGGAAGGGCGGTGCCGGTGTCATGGGGATGGCCCGCGACCTCTGGGTGCCGCTCAGCACCGGCGGCAAGGGCAAGATCAACTCCGCGATGGCCCTCGGCGGGGCGCCGGCGCAGCTGAAGACGGTCCGGTCCGTGACCGGGCTGCCCATCGAGGGGTATGTCGTCATCGGCTTCAGCGGGTTCAAGAAGGTGGTGGACGAGCAGGGCGGCATCCCGATCGTCATTCCCAAGACCGTGAACGCCTCGCACGCCAAGCTCGTCATCAAGAAGGGCCCGCAGACCCTGACGGGAGCCCAGGCGCTCGCCTACGCCCGGGAGCGCAAGACCCTACCGGACGGCGACTTCGGCAGGTCGCGGCACCAGGGCGAGCTGATGCTCGCCGCGGCGGTCAAGGCCAAGCTCGCCGGGCCGGGGGCCATCCCGGGCGCGATGACGACGGTGAGCAAGTACGCGAGGACCGACCTCGACGCCGAGCGGATGCTGACCTTCGTCGCACGCTTCTACAGGACCGACCCGACGAAGGCCGGACGCGGCGTGGCGCAGGGAGCCTTCGGCTGGGCGAGCGGCCAGTCGATCGTCGTGCTCGGGTCGCAGGCGCGGGGTCTGTTCGCCGACTTCAAGGACGGGAACCTGTCGTGAGCGGGCCCACCATCCGCCGGGCCCGCACCGCGGACATCCGCGGGATCCGCCGGCTCGTCGCGCCGCTCGCCGAGCGCCGCGTCCTCGTCGCCAAGGACGCCGTGACCTACTACGAAGGGGTGCAGGAGTTCCGCGTCGCCGAGGACGAGGACGGCACCATCGTCGGCTGTGGTGCCCTGCACGTCATGTGGGAGGACCTCGCCGAGATCCGCACCCTCGCCGTGGCCACCGACCACCTCGGGTCCGGCCTCGGCGGGCAGATCCTCGAGGGGCTCGTCGACGACGCCCGCGAGCTCGGTGTGCAGCGGCTGTTCTGCCTCACCTTCGAGACGCACTTCTTCACCCGGCACGGGTTCGAGCCGATCGAGGGCCAGGCCGTGACGGCAGACGTCTACGCCGAGCTGCTGCGCTCCTACGACGAAGGTGTGGCGGAGTTCCTCGACCTTGAGCGGGTCAAGCCGAACACCCTCGGCAACACGAGGATGCTGCGCACCCTCTGACGGCCGGGACGGGCGGGACCAGGCGAGAAGGGCACGCTCGATCGTTCGGACGGCACTCTCGATGGGGCGGCATGGCGCGCTCGATCGGGGTGCAGGGTCTCGAGGGGGGTGCGCGGGCACGCGGAAGGGGGCCGAGGACTGCTGTCCTCGG
>NZ_AWQS01000352.1 GCF_000576575.1 Intrasporangium chromatireducens Q5-1 | reverse complement strand
CCTGAATGTATAGGGTGTGTGGAGGGAACGTGGGGAAGTGAAACATCTCAGTACCCACAGGAAGAGAAAACAACAGTGATTCCGTTAGTAGTGGCGAGCGAACGCGGAAGAGGCTAAACCGGGCGTGTGTGATAGCTGTCAGGCGTTGCACGTTCGGGGTTGTGGGACCCGCTGACCGGGACTGACATCTCGGTGGGGAGTGAGAAATCCGCGTCATAGTCGAAGAGCATTGAATGGCTCGGCGTAGAGGGTGCGACCCCCGTAGACGAAATGGTGCGGACTCCCGGTGGGGATCCCAAGTAGCACGGGGCTCGAGGAATCCCGTGTGAATCTGGCAGGACCACCTGCTAAGCCTAAATATTCCCTGGTGACCGATAGCGGACAAGTACCGTGAGGGAAAGGTGAAAAGTACCCCGGGAGGGGAGTGAAATAGATCCTGAAACCGTGTGCTTACAATCCGTCGGAGCCTCCTTGTGGGGTGACGGCGTGCCTTTTGAAGAATGAGCCTGCGAGTTAGTGCTCAGTGGCGAGGTTAACCCGTGTGGGGGAGCCGTAGCGAAAGCGAGTCCGAATAGGGCGCCATAGTCGCTGGGTCTAGACCCGAAGCGGAGTGATCTACCCATGGCCAGGTTGAAGCGCAGGTAAGACTGCGTGGAGGACCGAACCCACTTAGGTTGAAAACTGAGGGGATGAGCTGTGGGTAGGGGTGAAAGGCCAATCAAACTCCGTGATAGCTGGTTCTCCCCGAAATGCATTTAGGTGCAGCGTCACGTGTTTCTTACCGGAGGTAGAGCTACTGGATAGCCGATGGGCCTCACCAGGTTACTGACGTTAGCCAAACTCCGAATGCCGGTAAGTGAGAGCGTGGCAGTGAGACTGCGGGGGATAAGCTCCGTAGTCGAGAGGGAAACAGCCCAGATCACCAGCTAAGGTCCCTAAGCGTGTGCTAAGTGGGAAAGGATGTGGAGTTGCTGTGACAACCAGGAGGTTGGCTTAGAAGCAGCCACCCTTTAAAGAGTGCGTAATAGCTCACTGGTCAAGTGATTCCGCGCCGACAATGTAGCGGGGCTCAAGCACACCACCGAAGCTGTGGCATTGACATACTGCTCGGCACCGGTACCTGCGGGTCCGGTGTCCAGGCGTGTTGATGGGTAGGGGAGCGTCGTGTGGCCAGGGAAGCGGCGGAGTGATCCAGCCGTGGAGGCCACACGAGTGAGAATGCAGGCATGAGTAGCGAATGACGGGTGAGAAACCCGTCCGCCGAATAACCAAGGGTTCCAGGGTCAAGCTAATCTGCCCTGGGTAAGTCGGGACCTAAGGCGAGGCCGACAGGCGTAGTCGATGGACATCCGGTTGATATTGCGGAACCGGCGTAGAACCGCCCCTGACGAACCCCGTGATGCTAAGTGCCTGAAGCGTGCCCACCGGGACTTCGGTCCCATCGGGTGCGTGGAGCGCATGACCCGAGCGGGTAGTAGTCAAGCGATGGAGTGACGCAGGAAGGTAGCCTCCGCGTGGCGATGGTTGTCCACGTCCAAGGGTGTAGGGCGGGGTCCAGGTAAATCCGGGCCCCACACAAGCCTGAGACCTGATAGTGACCGCGTATGCGGGAAGAGGGTGATCCTATGCTGCCGAGAAAAACTTCTAGCGAGGTTCGAGCCGCCCGTACCCCAAACCGACTCAGGTGGTTTGGTAGAGAATACCGAGGCGATCGAGTGAATCGTGGTTAAGGAATTCGGCAAAATACCCCCGTAACTTCGGGAGAAGGGGGGCCCTGATCGTGAACCCACTTGCTGGGGGAGCGTGATCGGCCGCAGAGACCAGGGAGAAGCGACTGTTTACTAAAAACACAGGTCCGTGCGAAGACGCAAGTCGATGTATACGGACTGACGCCTGCCCGGTGCTGGAACGTTAAGGGGACCGGTCAGCCTTTCGGGGCGAAGCTGAGAACTTAAGCGCCAGTAAACGGCGGTGGTAACTATAACCATCCTAAGGTAGCGAAATTCCTTGTCGGGTAAGTTCCGACCTGCACGAATGGCGTAACGACTTCTCCACTGTCTCAACCACGAACTCGGCGAAATTGCATTACGAGTAAAGATGCTCGTTACGCGCAGCAGGACGGAAAGACCCCGGGACCTTTACTACAGCTTGGTATTGGTGTTCGGTACGGCTTGTGTAGGATAGGTGGGAGACTGTGAAGCATCCACGTCAGTGGGTGTGGAGTCAACGTTGAAATACCACTCTGGTCGTTCTGGATATCTAACCTCGGTCCGTGATCCGGATCAGGGACAGTGCCTGGTGGGTAGTTTAACTGGGGCGGTTGCCTCCTAAAAGGTAACGGAGGCGCCCAAAGGTTCCCTCAGCCTGGTTGGCAATCAGGTGTTGAGTGCAAGTGCACAAGGGAGCTTGACTGTGAGACAGGCATGTCGAGCAGGGACGAAAGTCGGGACTAGTGATCCGGCGGTGGCTTGTGGAAGCGCCGTCGCTCAACGGATAAAAGGTACCCCGGGGATAACAGGCTGATCTTGCCCAAGAGTCCATATCGACGGCATGGTTTGGCACCTCGATGTCGGCTCGTCGCATCCTGGGGCTGGAGTAGGTCCCAAGGGTTGGGCTGTTCGCCCATTAAAGCGGTACGCGAGCTGGGTTTAGAACGTCGTGAGACAGTTCGGTCCCTATCCGCTGTGCGCGTCGGAAACTTGAGAAAGGCTGTCCCTAGTACGAGAGGACCGGGATGGACGAACCTCTGGTGTGTCAGTTGTCCTGCCAAGGGCACCGCTGATTGGCTACGTTCGGAAGTGATAACCGCTGAAAGCATCTAAGCGGGAAGCACGTTTCAAGATGAGGTTTCCATACCCCTTTGCGGGTGAGAGGCTCCCAGTAGACGACTGGGTTGATAGGCCGGACGTGGAAGCACAGCAATGTGTGGAGCTGACCGGTACTAATAAGCCGACGACTTGACAACCACAAA
>NZ_AWQS01000351.1 GCF_000576575.1 Intrasporangium chromatireducens Q5-1 | reverse complement strand
CGCCGGGCTCGAGCCGGTCGCGCCGCGCCGGACCGGACCGGACGACGCCCTCACGGTCGAGCGGCTCCGCGTGGTGCGGGGCGGACGCGTCGTCCTGGGTGGGGTCGACCTCACGATCGAAAGCGGCTCCGTCACGGCGCTCATGGGGCGCAACGGCGCGGGCAAGTCCACCCTCCTTGGCGCCGTCGCCGCCCAGCTGCCGATCGCCGGCGGCACCGTGCGGATCGGCGGCCGTCGCCTCGACCCGCGCGCGCTCAAGGCCCACGACCGGGTCAGCGTCGTCGGGCTCGTGCCGCAGCAGCCGGAGCTGCTGCTCTACACCGACACCGTCGCCGACGAGTGCCGGAGCGCCGACCGCGACTTCGAAGTGCCGGCCGGGACAACGGCTGGGCTGCTCGATGCGATCGCCGGGCCCATCGACCCGGGTCAGCATCCCCGGGACCTCTCCGAGGGACAACGCCTCGAGCTCGCCCTCGCCGTCATCCTCGCCGGTGGGCCAGAGGTCCTCCTGCTCGACGAACCGACCCGGGGACTCGACTACGGGGCGAAGCGTCGGCTCGCGGCGGTCCTGACCCGACTGGTCGAGGCGGGCACCACCATCGCGCTCGCGACGCACGACGTCGAGATGGTCGCCGAGTGCGCGGACCGCGTCGTCATCCTCGCCGACGGTGAGATCGTCGCGGACGGGCCGGTGCGCGAGGTGCTCGCGGCCTCCCCCGCGTTCGCTCCGCAGGTGACCAAGGTGCTCCTGCCCCAGGCCTGGCTGACCGTCGCCGACGTCGCGGCCGCCCTCGGCAGGTCGGCATGACGCGCGCGTCGTCGCCCTCGGTCCTCGCGCTCCGCTGGCCGAGCAAGGTCGCAATCGCCCTCGTCGGGCTCGTCGGGGTGGTCGGGTTCACGTGGCCGTTCCTCGCCACGGCCCAGTTCGTCACCTCGCACGGCAACGACACGCCTTGGCTGTTCGCGGCGCTGCTCGGCCTGCTCTGCCTCGTCTGCCTCGCGGAGGTCAGCTCCGGGCGGCTCGACCCGAAGACGATCGCCGTCCTCGGGGTCGCCGCGGCCGCAGGCGGCGGGATGCGGGTGCTCAGTGCCGGCACCGCCGGGCTGGAGCCCCTCTTCTTCGTGGTCATCGTGGCGGGGCGGGTCCTCGGGCCGGGAGTCGGCTTCGTCTCCGGCTCGCTCGCGCTGCTGACCGGTGCCCTGCTGACGGGAGGCGTCGGCCCGTGGCTGCCCTACCAGATGCTCTGCGCGGGGGGCGTCGGCCTCGGTGCCGCACTTCTGCCGGTGCGACCCGGGACGCGTCCTGAGCGCTGGATGCTCGCCGGCTACGCGCTCGTCACCGGGCTGCTGTTCGGCCTTGTCATGAACCTGTGGTTCTGGCCCTTCCTCGGCGCCGGAGCCGCCTCGGGCATGAGCTTCGTGCCCGGCGCCTCGGTTGTCGAGAACCTGCACCACTACGGCGTCTTCTACCTGGCCACCTCGCTCGGTTGGGACCTGCCTCGTGGCGTGCTCAACGCCGTGCTCGTCCTCCTGGCTGGCCCCGCGCTGCTGCGCGTCTTCCGGCGCGCGGCCCGGCGCGCGGCCTTCGGGGCCAAGGCGTCGTTCAGCGCCCAGGAGCCCCAGGTCGCGATAGACCGGTCGGGCGGTGCCCGGTGACCACGACGCTCGTCACCGGCCCGGTGCGTAGCGGCAAGAGCCGGCACGCCGAGAGCCTGCTGAGCCTGCACTCCTCAGTCGTCTACCTGGCCACCGGGCCGCTGCCCGGCCCCGACCCGGAGTGGACGTCGCGGGTCCTCCAGCACCGGTCGCGACGCCCGGCCGGGTGGACCACGGTCGAGTCACCCGACGTCGCAAGGGTGATCGGCGGTGCCGACACGCCCGTCCTGGTCGACTGCCTCGGCACCTGGCTGACCGGTCTGGTCGACGGCACGGGCTGGGACGACCTCGAGCGCGCGCGGTCCGTCGTGGCGAGCGCCGGGGCGGACCTGCTGGCAGCCCTGTCCGGCGCTGCCGCGCCCGTCGTCGTCGTCACGAACGAGGTGGGCTGGGGCGTCGTACCGACCTCCGCGTCCGGGCGGTTCTTCCAGGACGAGCTCGGCCGGCTCAACGCCGCCGTCAGCGCGGTGGCCGACGTGGTGCACCTCGTCGTCGCGGGGCGTGTCGTCGACCTCACGAGCGCCCCAGTGGTGCCGAAGGATCCGCCGTCGAGGACGCTGCGTGCCTGACGCCTGGCGCCTCTGCATGGGCACCTTCCTCGCGGTGCCCGTCCGGCCGCCGCGGCGGGTGGACCGACGGACGGCCGGCTGGGCCATGGTGCTGGCCCCCGCCACGACCGTGCCCGCCCTCCTCGTCTGGGCCGCACTCGTGGCCGTCGTGGTGCACGAACGGCTTCCTCCGTCCGTCGCCGCCGCGCTCGCGGTCGCCACACCGGTCCTGCTCTCGCGGGCGATGCATCTCGACGGGCTGGCCGACACCGCGGACGGCCTGTCGGCGGGCTATGACCGGGAGCGGTCCCTGGAGGTGATGCGCCGCAGCGACGTCGGCCCCTCCGGGGCCGCCGCGCTCGTCCTTGTCCTGCTCGTCGACGTCGCCTGCCTCGCCGCCCTCCTCCGGACGGTCCCCGGAGCGGTCCTGGCCGGCACGGCGCTCGTGGCCAGTCGCCTGGCGCCGGCGCTCGCGTCCTGCGGCCGCCCGGCGGCGCGGCCCGGTGGTCTGGGGCGCAGCGTGGCGGGCTCGGTCGGTCCGGCCGGGCTCGTCGTGACGGTCGTGGTCGTCATGCTTCTTGGTGCCGTCGCAGCGTGGCTCGGTCACCTGCCGTCGTATGCCGCTGTGCTCGTCCCGCTCGCCGCCCTCCTCGGCGCGGAGGCCGTCACACGGCGGGCGACCAGGCGTCTCGGCGGCGTGACCGGAGACGTGGTCGGCGCGGCGATCGAGGCCGCGCTGGCGGCGGCCCTCGTCACGGCGACCCTGCTCGCGACCGGCTGA
>NZ_AWQS01000350.1 GCF_000576575.1 Intrasporangium chromatireducens Q5-1 | reverse complement strand
CGTGCTGGTCGTCGTGGAAGACCGGGATGTCCAGCTCGTCGCGCAGGCGACGCTCGATCTCGAAGCAGCGGGGCGCGGCGATGTCCTCGAGGTTGACCCCGCCATAGACCGGCGCAATCGCCTTGACGATCGAGATGATCTCCTCGGTGTCCTGCGTGTCGAGGCATACCGGCCAGGCATCGACGCCGGCGAACTGCTTGAACAACGCGGCCTTGCCCTCCATGACCGGCAGTGCGGCGGCAGGGCCGATGTTGCCCAGGCCGAGCACGGCCGACCCGTCCGTCACGACGGCGACCGTGTTCCGCTTGATCGTCAGGCGGCGGGCATCGGCCGGGTTCTCCGCGATCGCCATGCAGATCCGCGCGACGCCGGGCGTGTAGGCGCGGGAGAGGTCGTCACGGTGCTTGAGCGGCACCTTGGGCACGACCTCGAGCTTGCCGCCGAGGTGCATGAGGAAGGTCCGGTCGCTAACCTTGCGCACCGTCACTCCGGGCACGGCCCCCAGTTCCTCGGTGATCCGCTCAGCGTGGTCGGCGTCGGAGGCGTCATACGTGACGTCGACGACGAGGTTGTTGTGCGTCGACTCGACGATGTCGAGCGCGGTCAGCGACCCCTTCGCCCGGTGGACGGCGGCGACCAGCCCTCCCGTCGCGTCGGCCGAGGACGGCGCCTCGACCCGGACCGTGACCGCATACCCGGGACTGGGTGTACCCATGACTCGCCCACCTCACCTCTGCGTGATTTTCGTATTGCGGATACTAATGTTTGACAAACGGAAACTTCAAGGTCGGTCGGCTGTGCCGCACGCACACGAGCCGGCGTGCCTCGCGGTAGTAGAGTTTCGCCATACGGAAACCGTGAAGGAGTGTCATGCCCCCCGCCGAGCCCGCCCGCAAGGCCGCCCCCGAGAAGCGTTCCGGGGGCGTGCAGTCGATCGAGCGGGCCTTCACCCTGCTCGAGACGATGGCCGACCACGGCGGCATCATGGGTCTGTCGAACCTCGCCGCCGCGTCCGGGCTGCCGCTGCCGACGATCCACCGGCTGGTGCGCACGCTCGTCGACCTCGGCTACCTGCGCCAGGAGCCGAACCGCCAGTACGTCCTCGGGCCCCGGCTCATCCGGCTCGGCGAGAGCTCGTCGCAGACGTTGGCCATCTGGGCCCGCCCCCACCTCGAACGCCTCGTCGACGAGCTCGGGGAGTCGGCGAACCTGGCGATGCTCGACGGCGACCAGATCGTCTACGTCGCCCAGGCCCAGTCGCACCGGTCCATGCGGATGTTCACCGAGGTCGGCCGCCGGGTGTTGCCGCACTGCACCGCCGTGGGCAAGGCGATCATGGCCGAGATGCCGGCGGAGCAGGTGCGCGAGATCCTGCGACGCACCGGGATGCCGCGTCACACCGACCACACCATCACCGAGCCGGACGACTTCGCCAAGGCGCTCACCTGGGCGAGCGAGCACGGCTACGCGATGGATGACGGGGAGCAGGAGACCGGCGTGCGGTGTGTGGCCGTCGTCGTCCCCGACGTGCCGACCCGGCTCGCGATGTCGGTCTCGGGCCCGGCCACGCGAATGAGCGAGGAGCTCGTGGCGCGCGCGGTGCCGCTCCTCACCGCGGCGGGTGAGGCGCTCGCGCGCGACCTGGCCTGACACCGGAGGCTCAGTCCCCCAGGTCCGGGAACACGGCGACCGCGAGCGGCCACCAGAACAGCCGGCCGCAGTGAGCGGCATACTCCCGCGGTGTCATCCAGCGTGTCTCCCGTATGCCGTCGTCCCCGTCGGTCAGGGCGGGTGCCGTCACGCTGAGCGTCGTCCGATAGACCTGCAGGTATGGCGCGTCGGTGCCGATCACGTTCTCGCGCGTCAGCGGGGTGAACCGTTCGTAGCCGCAGGCCGTCACGGCGTCCGGCTCGATCAGCAGTCCGGTCTCCTCATGGGTCTCGCGGATCGCGTTCTCCAGCGGCCCCTCACCCGGCTCCCGCCACCCGCCCGGGGAGCCCCACTGGTCGCGGCGGACGCTGTAGACGGCCGCGAACGACCCGACGGCGTCGCGGACGAAGAGCATCGAGGCCATGACGCGGGCCGGGTCGACCGGCTCCCGCGAGAGCACGAGGTCGACGTGGCTCGGGCCGTTCGGGAAGTCGACGCCCAGGTGCCGGGCCACGCCGCGGTCGCCCTTGCGCTTGCGTAGCCGCAGGCCCGAGGCGTTGAGGCGGCGCGCGAGGTCGGGTCCCGTGGTCGGAGTCGCGCCTGCGGCGACGACCGCCTGCCATCGCTCGTCGGGCACGTCGTAGTGGTCTCCGTCGAAGGCGCGCTCCGGCAGACCGGCCCGGCGAGCGACCTCGTGCAGCTCGAGGTATGACGCGTCGCTGGCCAAGTGGGCGAAGTGGCGACCGTGCGCCGGCCAGATCGGCTGGTCGATCCACACGGTCATGGCGCCCAGCCTAGTCCGGGACGGCGGGCTGTGGATGACGGCAACCGAGGTCATACCAAAGCAAATAGTGTTGAAGCACCAGTTCAGCCGGGTGACCGGCCCGAGGTCAGGAGCACCGAGCATGTCCCGATCCGTCATCGACACCGAGCGCATCGCCGCAGCGGCCGCAGACATCCGCCGGCTGGCCGACACGATCCAGTCGTCCGTGAGTGAGCTGCGTGGCCGGCTCGGCTCCCTCGACGGCGCGTGGGAGGGCCCGGCCAAGACCGAGTTCGTCCGCGTCCTGCACGACTACCAGGCCCTGCAGGCCCGGGTGAACGAGACGCTGAGCGACATCAGCAACCTCACCTCGAAGGCCTCGGCCGCCTACCTCCAGCACGAGGACGCGACCCGGGCCCTCTTCGCCCGCTGATCCTGCGCGGGCCCAGCACGTCGACTCCGCGCAGCCTCCGCCGCCCCGGCAGCACGCCGCCCCGGCAGCACGCCGGCCCGGCGCCCGCCGGCGCCCCTCTGGCTCCCGGCCGCCCCGAGCCCCCTCATCCGGCCGGGAAACCCGGGGGTCGGCCCGCATCCTCCCCG
>NZ_AWQS01000349.1 GCF_000576575.1 Intrasporangium chromatireducens Q5-1 | reverse complement strand
TTACTGCACGGTCGATCGGGATTACTGCACGCTCGATCGGGTTTACTGCACGCTCGATGGGAAGGAAGTGCACCGTCTATCTGGGATGGTGCGACGAGCCTCACCCACCCCTCCCCCTCCCCTCCGCCGCCATCGTCTACTACACTCGGTAGTACCAGGCTGACTGAGGAGAGCAGGTGGCCACCATGTCCGAGTACCAGTATGAGTTCGCGGGTGATCCCGTGCACGTCCTCCACCCGGAGGAGTCCTGGGAGTTCCTCCGCACCCACGAGTTCGGGCGCCTCGCCTTCCACCTCGTGGGCGAGGTCCACATCGTCCCGATCAACTACGCGGTCGAGGGGAGGCGGTTGATCTTCCTCACCGCCGAGGGCAGCAAGGTGCTGGGCGTGACGATGAACGACGACGTCGCCTTCGAGGTCGACGAGATCGTCGGCGAGCACGCCACGAGCGTCGTCGTCCGCGGCCGGGCGCACCTCGTCGAGGGTGAGGACGCCTACGTCGTCGAGCAGCTCCCGCTGCGGCCGTGGGTCGGCACCCCGAAGTACACCGTCGTCGCGGTCGCCGTCGACGAGATCTCCGGACGCCGGTTCGACCTGTCGCGCCCGTGGACCCGGGCGCGCGTGGACGTCGCGGAGAGCTGAGGCAGCGAGCGGCCGCCGGCTCCGCGGCATACGGCCTCGTTCGTATGCCGCTGGGCCGGCTCGCGCGTCACGCGCGCGCCGCCAGCCCGCGCACCAGGCCTCTGGCCATGCCGACGAAGACGACCATCCACGCGGCGACGGCGACCCACAGCCACCGGGAGCCGATCCACTCGACGAGGGGCAGGTGGTCGGCACGGCCCAGGTAGATGCCGGCGACGGCATACATGCCGAGGGGGAAGATCATGCTCCACAGGGTCGGCTCGTAGCGAAGCGGCACCTTGCGGACGTAGTGGCGCCACACCCCGGCGGCGACGAGGACCGGGATGAGCCACGTCGCGAACGCCCAGAAGACGACCGAGAGGCCCGCGATCAGGCCACGCGTCGCGTCGACCATCGGGGCGGAGTGCATCTGGACGATCCGGGCGCCGGCCACGACGGTGATGGCGACCGCCCCCATCGAGACCCAGTAGGGCGGGTCGAACTCACGCGGGTCGAGGTCGTAGAGCATGATCCGCAGCGAGACGATGATCGCCGACGCGACGTAGAGGAAGACGCCGACCGACCAGGACAGGACGGCGAGGATCGCGAGGTACTGGCGGCGGCCCTCCAAGACGACCTCGAGCGTGGCCGCCGACACAGCGACGGACTGGCTCGCGACGACCCAGATGAACCATGTGCCGTTCGCGAGCGCGACGACGGGTCGCTCCGTCCTGCTGAGGACCGCGCTCCACGGGATGACGTAGCCGAGCAGGAGCCACACGGCGAACGAGATGCCCAACAGCCAGGCCGTCAAGGTGTACCAGCCCTCGGCACCGGCGCGGGCCCCGAGGACGTTCGTGCCGGCGACGAAGGTGAAGAAGCCGAAGGCCCGCTTCGGGGCCCGGAAGTCTGCGACCATCGCGGACCGGTAGCGGAGGAAGCGCCAGGCGTTGAGCAGGCAGAGGACGACATAGGCGAGGCCGCACACCGCGAACAGGACGTGCGACAGGACGACGAAGCCCACGAGCATCAGCCCGAGGGAGATGATGCCGCTCGCCATGACGAGGGCGAAGTAGCCGGGCGTCAGTGCCTCGACCCCGCCCCTGACGCGGTCGAGGCGGGTGGGGTCCGCCATCAGCCCACGGCGTCACGAGCGGCGGCGAACGCCTCGACGCAGGCGCGGATGTCGCTCTCCGTGTGGGCCGCCGAGAGCTGGACCCGGATCCGGGCCTTGCCCTTCGGCACGACCGGGTAGCTGAACGCGATGACGTAGACGCCCGCCTTGAGCATGTGGTCCGCGATCTCGGTGGCCCGCCGGGCGCCGTCGTCGCCCGGGAACATCACGGGCCGGATCGGGTGGGTCCCGGGCAGGAGGTCGAAGCCGGCGTCCGTCATCAGATCGGTGAACAGCTCGGTGTTGCGGCGGAGCCGGTCCCGCTTGTCGTGCGAGGCGGCGATGAGGTCGAGCGCCGCGAGCGAACCGGTGACCACCGCCGGGGCGACGGAGTTGGAGAACAGGTAGGGCCGCGAGCGCTGGCGCAGCAGCTCGACGACCTCACGGTGCGAGCTCGTGTAGCCGCCCGACGCCCCACCGAGCGCCTTGCCGAGCGTGCCGGTCACGACGTCGACGCGGTCCTGGACCCCGAAGAGCTCGGGCGTGCCCCGGCCACCCTCCCCCACGAAGCCGACGGCGTGCGAGTCGTCGACGAAGACCATCGCGCCGTACTCCTCGGCGAGGTCGCAGATCTGCGGCAGCGGCGCGTAGGACCCGTCCATCGAGAAGACGCCGTCGGTCGCGATGACGACACGACGGCAGTCACGGGCCGCCTCGAGCTGGCGGCGCAGGTCGGCCATGTCGGCGTTGCGGTAGCGGAACCGCTGCGCCTTCGACAGCCGGACGCCGTCGATGATCGACGCGTGGTTGAGCTCGTCGGAGATGATCGCGTCCTCGGCGTCGAAGAGCACCTCGAAGAAGCCGCCGTTCGCGTCGAAGCAGGACGAGTAGAGGATCGTGTCCTCGGTGCCGAGGAACTCGGAGAGGCGCTGCTCGAGCCGCCGGTGCGGGGTCTGGGTGCCACAGATGAACCGGACCGACGCCATCCCGAAGCCCCACTCATCGAGCCCGACCTTCGCCGCCTCGACGATGCCCGGGTCGTCGGCGAGCCCGAGGTAGTTGTTGGCGCAGAAGTTGAGCGCCTGCGTCTGGGTCGTCGTCACGTGGGCGGACTGGGGCGAGGTGAGCTCCCGCTCCTGCTTGTAGAGGCCCGCGTCCCGGATCTCCTGCAGGGTGGCGGCGAGCTCGTCCTTGACCTTGCCGTACATCGGCTCTCCTTAGTGCGTCGGGGTCCGCCCAGCGTATTGCTCCCCCACCACCACCCGTCGAGCGAGCGCAAACTCCGGTTGC
>NZ_AWQS01000348.1 GCF_000576575.1 Intrasporangium chromatireducens Q5-1 | reverse complement strand
ACCGCCAGCCCGTCCGCGAGCCGCCACGGCGCCGCCCCCGCCCAGGTGCGACGGTGCGCCCCCGCGAAGCCGCGTGCGTCCATGGCGAGGGCGAGGACGGCAGCCTGTCCGAGCGCCCCGACGAGCAGGCTAACGGTGACCACGCCGGCCTCCCGCAGCCGCGCCACCGGGCCACGGTCGGCGCGGATACCCCGCACCCGCCGGGTCGTCATCAGCTCTGCCCAGAGCACGTCGAAGGCCTGCACCCGCTGCAGCGCAGCCGTCGCCGCGACCACCGCGCGTGCCGGCAGGTGGAGGCGCTGCGCCAGGTGGTCCCCGAGCCGCTCCGGATCGAGATGGCCGACGACGAAGGCCGACGGCACGACGAGGCAGGTCACGCGCAGCGCCGCCCCGGTCGCGACCTCGAGGTCCCGGCCGCCGAGGAGCCACGCCGACCAGCCCACCCCGAGGACTGCGAGCAGGGCCGGGGTGAGGCGACGCAGCACCCCGGCGACACGCCCGGTGGGGGCCCGACCCCGTCCGGGTGCCAGCAGCCCGAGGAGCCCGAGCAGCACCTCGACGGAGAGGACCGCGAGCCCCTGCCGCCAGTTCTCGAGGAGGGCCGGCAGCACGAGGACCGAGAGGGCGGCCAGGAGCAGTCCCAGCGGCCCGACGCGCGACAGGAGGGTATGCCGCTCAGCCTCCTCCCGCTCCCCACCTGGTTCGAGGTAATCCGCGGGCGCGTTCGACCGGCGATTACCTCGAACCGACGGAGAGTCACCTGGTTCGAGGTAATCCGCGGGCGCATTCGACCGGCGATTACCTCGAACCGACGGAAGGGGGTGCGCCCCGGGGGCCGCGATGGGGACGACTCGCGCGGCACGGTTGATCACGCCGGAGTCGTGGGTCGTCACCAGGACCCCGGCTCCCTCCCGTTCGGCGGTGGCGAGCACCCCCATGACGGCCGACCAGGTGAGCCGGTCCTGGCCCACGGTCGGCTCGTCGGCGAGGACGAGGGCCGGGCCGTGGGCGACTGCGGCTGCGACGGCGAGCCGGCGTTGCTCGCCACCCGAGAGGTTGCGTGGATCGGCGTCGGCGAGGTGTGCGAGGCCGAGCGCCTCGAGCAGCACTTCCGCCCGCTTCCGGGCGGCGCCCGGGTCGAGGCCGATCGCCCGTGGGGTCGTCAGCACCTCGTCGAGCACGGTGTGACCGACCAGGGCGGTGGCGGCGCGTTGCGGGACCCACGCGACGACCCGGGCGAGCTCCTTGGAGGGCCACTGGTCCAGTCCCGATCGAGAGTGCACGTTCCCCGATCGAGAGTGCGCGTTCCCCGATCGAGAGGGCAGCAGTCGCTCGTCGACCCTGACCTGTCCCCTCGTGGGCGGCACGAGACCACCGGTCACGCTCATCAGCGAGGACTTGCCGGAACCGCTCGGCCCGACCAGGGCCACGGTCTCCCCGGCGGCGACCTCCAGGCTCCGGTCCCGGACGGCGACGGTCACCCGCGAGCGTTCGCCCAGCCGCCGGCTCCGGTGCTCGACCGTCACGTCCTCGGCGCACACCACCGGCTCTCCCTCGGGCACCACTCCCGCAGTTCCTCCCGAAGCAGGCAGGTCGATGCGGAGCGGCTCCGGATCCGGCACGCCGGGAACCCAGATGCCTTGCGCTGCAAGCCCTTCCCCGCGCTCCTTCAGCACCGGCCGCGGGTCGCCGTCAGCCACGACAGTCCCCGCCCCGTCGAGGACGACGAGCCGGTCGACCTGGTCGAGCCACCCCTCGAGCCGATGCTCGACGACCACGACGGTGAGGTTGTGTCGCCGCGCCACCCGGTCGACGACGTCGCGCACGGTCGCGGCGGTCTCGGGGTCGAGCATCGCGGTCGGCTCGTCGAGCAGCAGGACCCGCGGCTCCATGACGAGAGCGCCGGCGAGGGCGAGCCGTTGCGACTCCCCGCCGCTCAGCGTCGCGGGCGAGCTGTCCTGCGCCATGGTCAGGCCCACCTCGGCGAGCGCCGCGCGGACTCGGACCGGCATCTCATCCCGAGGCACCGCGACGTTCTCGAGGCCGAACGCGACGTCCCGCCCGATCGTCGAGGCGACCACACCGGCGCCCGGGTCCTGCAGGACGAGGCCCACGGCACCGGCCCGGTCCTGGGGGGCAGCACCGTCGACGGTGACCGTCCCCGCGAGCTCTCCCGAGTCGGCCGTGAGCAGCAGGCCGGCGATCGCCCGCAACAGGGTCGACTTGCCGGACCCGGACGGGCCGGCGACCAGCACCCGCTCACCGGGAGCGATCGCCAGGTCGAAGCGGTCGAGGACCGGACGCGACCGACCGTACGGCCGCCACGTCAGACCCCGCACCTCGACCCGCCCGGCCTCGGCTCCGCCCCTTCCCGGAGTCGATGTGGTGCCGCGCCCCATCCGGCGCGGGAACACATCGACTGCGGGGGGCGGGACCGAGGGGCGCCCCGACTCCACGTCAGACCGCCTGCCGCTCCCGGACCTCCTGTCCCGGCGGGAACGGGTTCAACGCCCCGGCGTTGGCGAGCAACCTGGTCAGCCCGACGGACAGGAGCGAGCCGAAGACGGCGACGCTCGCGCCGAAGAGGACCAGGTAGGCGATCTTGTACCCCCAGGCCCAGTCGGTCCAGTACGAGTACCACTCGTAGACCGCCTCGAAGGCCCCGCCGAGGAACCCGCCGAGCAGCAGCGGCCCCCAGCGGAACGAGGCGTAGGCGAAGGCGGCGAAGCCGAGCTCGACGCCCAGGCCCTGGACGAACCCGGACACGAGCGTCGTCAGCCCCCACTGGGTGCCGATGAGGGCGGAGACGACGGCGGCGAGCAGCTCGGTGAAGACGGCCGCGCCCGGACGGCGGATGACGAGGATGCCGACGATCCCGGCGACGAGCCAGGGCCAGGCGAAGAGCGCCGCGAGGGGCGGGAAGCCGGCCGAGACCGCCTTCGACGGCGCCTCGTAGGCCAGCCCCCAGCCCCAGTAGGCGACACCGAACGCGACGCCGAGGAAGGCGCAGGTGAGCAGGTCGATGGTCCGCCAGCGCGTGAGCGGGGCGGACGCAGTGATGTCCTTCATGGTGT
>NZ_AWQS01000347.1 GCF_000576575.1 Intrasporangium chromatireducens Q5-1 | reverse complement strand
CTCGACGGGTCAGGCAGCGGCGGCCGACTCGAGCCGGAGGAGGAACGCCTTCGCGTCCGGGCCGCCGAGGTACCCGCCCGGCGTCCCGTCGGAGCGGACCACGCGGTGGCAGGGCACGACGATCGGGATCGGGTTGGTCGCGCATGCGGTCCCGACCGCCCGCACGGCCCGCGGGTGTCCCGCGGAGGCGGCGACAGCGGCATACGAGCGCGTGCTGCCGTAGGGGATCTCGCGCAGCCGGCCGAGCACCTCGCGGCGGAAGCCGCGCGCCAGGCGGAGGTCGACCGGGACGGAGAAGGACCGCGAGCGGCCCGAGAAGTACTCGCCGAGCTCATGGGCCAGCTGTGCAAAGCCATCGGGGTCGTGCAGGACCCGCGGCCCGACGCTCGAGGCGAGGGAGTCGAGGACCGCGTCGTGGCCTTCTGACTCGAAGGCGACGCGGACGAGCCCGGCCGGGGTCGCAGCCAGCAGCAGGCGCCCGACGGGGGTGTCGACGACCCGGTAGGTCAGGTCGACGACGCCCTGCTCCACGCCCCGGCGGAGGAGCCGCTCGTGGAGCGTGGCCAGGTGTGCCGCGTCGGCGGTCGGGTCGGCGTTGAGGGGTCCGAGGACGGTGTCAGGCATGGCTCTCACGCTCCAGGCGGGGCAGGTAGGTGCGGCGCAGGGTGGCGATGCCGTCGGCGCTGGCCCGCCGGGCCGCGGCGGCGGTGCCCCCGACGATGGCCGCAACCTCGGGGTGGGGAAGGCCGGCGACGTGGTGATACGCGACGCAGAGGCGCTGCTTGTCCGGCAGGGCGGCGAGCGCCCGCCAGAGACCATCGTCGGGCAGCGGCAGCCCGTCGTGGGCGGCCGCCGGCCGGTCCGGCGCAGCGGCCACCGGGATGGGAGCCCGTTGTCGAGCACGGAGCACGTCGATCGCCTTGCGGTGCGCGATCGTGACGAGCCAGGCTCGGACGTCGGCGTCGTCGGGCAGGTCGGGCCACGCGCGGAGTGCGGCGAGGAAGGTCTCGGACCAGGCGTCGTCGGCGTCGACCGGGCCGAGCACCGCGCGGCACACCCGCAGCACGACGTGGCCGTGCTCGGTGACCGCCTGCTCGAAGGGGTGTTTCATGCCCTGTCAACGTCCCCGCGGGCCGGAGTGTGAGGTCATGAGCGTCCCCTGGTCAGAAGAGCCGGCCAGCGACATCGGGCAGTGGCTCCTCGAGGGCAAGGAGGAAGCGCTTGCGCTCGAGGCCGCCGGCGTAGCCGACCAGGCTGCCGTCGGAGCCGATGACCCGGTGGCACGGGATGACGATGGCGATCGGGTTGTGGCCGTTGGCGTGCCCGACGGCCTGGGCGAGGTTGCGGTCGCCGAGGGAGCGCGCGAGAGCGCCATACGTCGTCGTCTCCCCGTAGGGGATGGTCCGCAGCAGGGCCCAGACGCGTTGGGCGAAGTCGTCGCCAGCCGGGGCCAGCGGTAGGTCGAAGTCCCGGCGCTCGCGGCGGAAGTACTCGCCCAGCTGCCGGACGGCCGAGGCGAAGGGCTCCTCCGTGGGATCGCCCGGCTCGCCGTAGTGGTCGGCCTCGCTCGGCCGGTGCTTCGCGGCATGCAGGTGCAGGCGCGTGATCGCCCCGTCCTCGGCGACGACGGTCAGGTCGCCGATGGGGGAGGGGACGAGCACGTGCCGCGGCGTCACGGTCGGCGCTTCGGCTCGGTCTCGCGAGGTGCGCCGGCGTGATCCTCGATGTCGTGCCGCGTCCCGTTGGCCGTCGCGACGATGTCGGCGTGGGTCGGGATGGGGAACTCGGCCGTGTAGTCGCCGTAGGCGCGGGGATCCTCGGACGGCTCGAGGTGGCAGGTGAGGGTCACGTCCTCGACCGCGCGGTGGACGGCCGCCTCGACGTCCTCCATGAGGTCGTGGCCGCGCTGGACCGACCAGGCGCCGGGCACGAGGACGTGAACCTCGGCGAACCGGTGGTGGCCCGAGACCCGGGTGCGCAGGGCGTGGAAGTGGACCTCCTCGGAGACGAACCCGGAGAGCACCTCCGCGATCGCCTTGTTGTCGTCCTTGGACATGGCGATGTCCATCAGCCCCTCGACGGACTGCTGGAGCAGCTTCCATCCCGTGACGACGATGTTGACCCCGACGAGGAAGGCGACGACGGGGTCGAGCCGCTCGACACCGGTGAGCGCGACGAGCAGGACGCCGACGATGACCCCGACCGAGGTCCAGACGTCCGTCATGAGGTGCTTGCCGTCAGCGACGAGGGTCAGCGAGCGGTAACGGCGCCCAGCGCGCAGCAGCACCAGGGCCACGACGCCGTTGACGGCGGAGGCTGCGACGGAGATCCCGAGGCCCACCCCGACGTTCTCGATCGGCTGCGGGTTGAGGAACCGGTCGACGGATGACCACATGATGACGACCGCGGCGATGAAGATCATCTGCCCCTCGAGCGCCGCCGAGAAGTACTCGGCCTTCGAGTGCCCGAAGTGGTGGTTCTTGTCCGGCGGCATCGCTGCCACCCGCAGCGCGATGAGGACGGCGACGGCGGCCACGAGGTTGACGACCGACTCCGCGGCGTCGGACAGCAGCCCGACCGACCCGGTCAGCTGCCACGCGAACACCTTGAGGGCGATCGTGACGATGGCGGCGGCGATGGACAGGTAGGCGAAGCGCGTCAGGTTCCGGGTGGCGGGACCGTTGGTCGGCGTCGCGGGAGGTGGGGTGGTGGGCACGTGCTCCATTGTCCCAAACGTCACCGACACCGGCGCCAGGCCGCCCTCGCCGCGTTTGTCGGATCGCCGGGGCGGGTACCGAGGCGTCACCGAAGACCCCCCAGGAAGGGAGAAGCTGATGGGTGACATGGACAAGGCCAAGAACGAGGGCGAGAACCTGAAGGGCAAGGCCAAGGAGGCCTGGGGCGACGCCACCGACAACGAGTCGATGCAGGCCGAGGGCCAGGCCGACCAGGCTTCGGCCGACATGAAGCAGCGCGGCGAGAAGCTCAAGGACGCTGCCGGCGACGTCAAGGACGCCTTCGACCGCGACTGATCCCTCCCGAGCGAGTGCGCAGGTGGCCACCCGGCCACCTGCG
>NZ_AWQS01000346.1 GCF_000576575.1 Intrasporangium chromatireducens Q5-1 | reverse complement strand
CGGCGCGGGCGGCGCCGCTCTCGCCATCACCGTCTGCAGCCTCGTCACCACCGTGGCCGCCGTCGACCGTGGTTGCGCGGACCGAGGCCAGCACGACGGGCACGCGCCGCGCCCACGGGTTCGCCGCCCAGACCCGGGCCGCGAGGGCGTCCGCAGCGTCGATCGAGCCGGCAGACTCCTCTGCGCCCGGTGGTCCGAGCGAGCCGGTGCTCTCGACGAGGACCGGCTCGTCGACGAACGTCGCTCGACGGACGGCGCGGCCCGGATAGCGGGCCAGCGTCCCGCCCAGGACCGAGCCCACGACGCGGCTGGTCGGCAGCACCTGGCCACCCGCGGCGAAGTCGAGCAGTTGCACCGTCTCGCCGCACGACTCCCCACGTAGCCACGTCCGTTGTTGCTGGAGCCGGCCGTCGTCGGTGCGGTGCGCCCCGAGCACCGTCCAGCGGTCGGTGACCGAGTCCGCCTCTCGCACGGCCTCGCTCGGCACCGCCCAGCCGATGAAGGCGCGCAGGTCGCCCAGCTCCGCGGCATCGAGCGCAGCTCGCCTGGCCCAGGCGCGGGTCGCGGCCCACCACCGCCCCATCGCAGTGAGCAGGTGGACCGGCCAGTCGGGCCGCCCGCTGACGTCGGAGGCCATGGTCCGGATCTGGTCGGCGAGCCCGGGCAGCTGGGCGTCGACGAGCCGGGCCGCCGTCGTGTCCCACCAGGAGTAGGGCTGCGCTCGGGCTGAGGCCGTGCCGTTGCGGGCCAGGTCCTCGAGCCAGAGCGCGAAGTCCGCCATGCCGGCGCTCATCAGCGCGAGCCGCTCCTCCAGTCGCCGGGCCTGCGCCGCGGGGTCGGGAGGCTTGTCGGCTCGGGCGGCGCGTTCCGCCCGTTGCCCCTCGGCCCGGGCGGCCCGCTCAGCGCTCCACTCCTGCGCGAAGCCGGCGGGGTGGTCGGTCTGCGCGACCGACCCGCCGCCCTCGACCCAGAGCAGAAGCAGGGCCACGGCGTGCTTGCAGGGAAACTTCCGACTCGGGCACGAGCAGCGGAACGCCGGCCCGGTGAGGTCGACGCTGACCTGGTAGGGCGTCTTGCCCGAGCCCTGGCACCTGCCCCAGACGAGGGTGTCGCTGGCGCCGGCCTCCGACCACGGGCCCGGGCGGGCCAGCTTGCGGGCAGCCGCCAGCGATGCGGCATCCGGGGCCAGAGCGGCCACCTGCTGTGCGGTCCACCGAGACATGACGGGCACATCATCGCCCAGGGAGCCGACACTGGGAACCAAAATCGGGCATTACCGGACAATCCCTCCCAAGTCAAACCCACGATGTCCAGGGCGGCCTCGACATGCCCCGTTTCAGTTCGGCAACCGGCCCTCTCTGGTGGCACGCTATGGCCCGACGGGCACCGCTGTCCGTCCCGACAAGGAGGAACAATGAGTGAGGCGCCCGCCGTGGCCAAAGTGAGCTTCGGGAACATCGCGTTCGACTGCAAGGAGCCGGTGGAGCTCGCGCGCTTCTACGCGGGCCTGCTCGGTGGCGAGGTCGACGCAGACCCGGAGGGCGACTGGGTGTCGCTGCACTGGGACGGGCCCGACCTCGCCTTCCAGCACGCGCCGGACCACCGGCCGCCGAGCTGGCAGGACGGTGAGCTGCAGGCCCACATCGACTTCCTCGTTGAGGACATCCAGTCGGCGCACGCGCGCGTCGTCGAGCTGGGCGGTCGTGCCCTCGACCCGACCAGCGACCCGAAGCCGGGGGAGGAGCGGGGCTTCCGCGTCTATGCCGATCCCGCCGGCCACCTGTTCTGCCTGTGCCGACCCAGCCCCGACGCCTGGCGCTGAGCGAGCGGCAGCGCGCCCGCGCGCCGCGTCAGCCTTGGTAGCCCTCGACCACGCCGGGCGGCCGCACCTGCGCCTCGTCGGGGTTCTCGTCGAACTCCCGCTTCGCTCGGCGCTGACGCAGCAGGTCCCAGCACTGGTCGAGCTCCACCTCGATCTGTCCGAGGCGGCCCTGCTCCTCGTCCCCTCCGATCGAGCCGGACTCGCGAGAGGCGCGCAGCCGGTGCTCCTCGTCGATGAGGTGCCTGATGTGCTCCTGGATCGAGGCGTCGTCAGCCATCTCGTCACTATGGCACGGATCCACGAGGTGGACCCGACGGGCAGCCGCCTCAGCGCGCGTTCTCGTCGGGCTGGTGGATGCCGAAGGTGTTGCCCTCCGTGTCGAGGTAGTAGCCCTGCCACGCCATCCCGGTCAGCGCCGTCTTCGGCAGGGCCACCGTCCCGCCGGCGGCAAGGATGCGCTTCTCGGCCGCGTCGTAGTCGTCCACGAGCATCGTGCAGACGTAGCCGTTGACGCCTTGTTCGGGCGCGGGTGCGGGGGCCGGTCGACGCAGCAGCCCGCCATCGATGCCGGGCTGGTCCGAGGGGCCGGTGTGGATGCCCCAGTACGGTGAGCCGGTCACCTGGCCCCAGTCCTCGAAGGTCCAGCCGAAGGCATCGGTGTAGAACTTCCTGGCCCGGTCCAGGTCGTCGGCCTGGATCTCGAAGTGGGCGACGCGTGACATGGGTCCTCCTGTCCGTTCCTTCTCTGTGGGCTCGGCGACGCCTCAGCGCCGCTCGGTCGCCCCGTCGAGGACGTCGGGCAGTCGTGGGTGCCCGGTGTCCAGCCGGCGAGCAACGATCTCGATGACGTTGAGCTCCTGCCCGGCGACGCTGACCACCGGCTGGCCGTTGGGCCGGACCGACCAGTGGGCCTCGGGCACGGCGTCGACCACGACGCAGCCGAGGTAGGGGCCGACCTCGTTGCCGACCATCGGTCCGATCTCGCGGTCGTCCCGCCAGCCGTCCAGGAGTGAGTCGACCTCGGCCACTCCTGCTCTGTCGTGCCGAAGGGCACGTCCGTCGGCGGCGAGCCAGCTGGCGAGCCGCTCGTGCCGGTGGAGCAGTTCCGCGAGGTTCTGCGGCTCGTCGAAGCCGCTCGGCCCGAAGACGGCCATCCCGCGAGCCCGCTCGGATCGACGGCCCGGTCGCCAGAACCTCGTCGGCGTCATGGCCCCAGTGTGCCCGCCGGAGGCCCGCCGCGGGCCCGTTCGGCCTCTCCCT
>NZ_AWQS01000345.1 GCF_000576575.1 Intrasporangium chromatireducens Q5-1 | reverse complement strand
CCGCCGGTCCTGCACCGGGCCGGCGGCGACGCTCGTCCATGCAGCGGAGCTCAGCTGAGGCCGAGCCGGGCGGCGACCTGGTCGCCCCCGATCTCACGGATCAGCATGGGGTCACCGACGATGACGAGCCGGTCCGTCGCCCGCGACATGCCGACATAGAGCATCTCGGTCGCCCGCTCGAGGTCCGGTTTGGCGTTGGCGCACAGCACGACGGCGCGCCGTTCGAGTCCCTTGCAGCCGAGGACGTGCCCATAGAAGACGTCGTCGTTCTCCCAGAATGATCGCCAGTAGCCGGTCTGTCCCTCGGCGTCCCACCGCTCCTTCTGGATCGGGTGGCGGGAACCGAGCGTCAGCAGCGCGACGTCCCTCGGCTGCCAACCCTCGTCGAGCAACCGGTCCACCTCGTCGTCAGCCACGCCGAGGGCATCGTCGGTCTCGCAGGGCCGGAACTCGACGTCGGGCCCGTCACCGCCGCGCAGCGTCATCCGCATCGGCGTGAGCGGCCCGAAGGCAGTCGCGATCTGCCGCGTGTTGCGCAGGTTGTGGTCGAGGACGAGGGGCACGAGCGGCACCGGCGGCTTGCCGAACCGGCTGAACACCCGCTGGTTCTCGTCGGAGTAGACGTAGAGCCCACCGGTCTCCTCGTCCTTGAGGGCGCGCATGAGCGAGAGCCACCAGTCGTCGGCGAAGTCCTGCGCCTCGTCGACGATGACGGAGTCGAACCGCTTGCCCTGTGGCAGCTGCGCGGCGAGCTCGGCCATGCGCGCGGCCAGCCCGTGCTCCCAGAACTCGGTGTCGTTGCGCTCGGGGAACTCCGTGATGCCCCACTCGCGAGCCAGGTCCTCGAAACATCCGACGAAGGCAGGACGCTCCTTGCGTGGGACGACGGCGAGCTGCCGCTTGAAGTACTCGCTGAGCCCGATCGAGTAGCACACCAGGGCGACCCGCTGGGGCCTGCGCCCACCTCTGCCCCTGGTGAGCTCCTTGGCCTGGGTCAGCGCGAGGATCGTCTTGCCGGAGCCCGCTCCACCGCGCACCTCGAGCCGGTGGATCAGACGCGCAGCGTTGAGCAGCGTTGCCTGCTCCTGCGTCAGTCGGTCGGCCACGGCCTCCCGCTCGTCGGCCTCGGCCGAGACGCCGCGCGTCGGGAGGTGGCGGCCGGTGAGGATCTCCTCGATGAGCTCGATGTCGTCCTCGGTCGGCACCCGGTGCCCGGACTCCTGCCGGACGACGACCTCGCGGATGCGCTCGGCGAGGTCGTCGAGGTCTCCGCGGCCGCTGATCGCCCAGCGGGGACAGTCGGGGGTCGCGAAGTCGTCCGCGAGGTCGGTGAAGGGCAGCACCACCATGTGGCCCCATCGCACCCGTGACCGTGACGACTCCCGCCACCGGGCGTCACGCTCGACGTAGTCGCGCAGGGCGTACTTGCCGTCGCGCGCCTGCTCCACGGGGCGGACCCGGCTGCGGCTCTTCCGCTTCTCCCCGCTGGTCCACCAGCGCCCGTCCTCGTCGACCGAGACGCTGCCACCCTTGACCTCGACGACGACGATTCCCGCGCCGGGCATGAGGACGATGATGTCGAGCTCGTGGTCCTTCTTCTGCGTCGTGAGCCGGAGGTTGGCGATCAGGTCGGTGTCCGCCGGGACGGTCCGCTCGAGCCGCTCCCACACGATGCGTTCGGACTCGTACTCGAACCGTGGTCGTTCCCCCAGGTGCCCCATGTCCCGGAGGCTACCGCTCAACATGCGGACAAACAGGGCGTATGCCGCTCTCTCCCGGCGCCGCAACGCCCGGTCCCGCTCGCCCTCCCTGTGCGAGCCCGTCGACCGTCTCCTCAGGTCGTGTCGACGTTCCGGGGATGTAGGGCGCGGGCGTCCCGCATGAACTGGGCCAGGGCGTCATGATCAGCGGGCCCTTCGCCCGTCGGCTCGTCGCCGGTGGTCAGGTCGACCGCGCGGATCCCGAAGAGCGACAGCGCCGAGAAGTAGGCCGGGCTCTCGCTCTGCAGCAGGTGGTAGATCCCGTCGAACTGTGACGCAGCCAGGAACGCCGTGGTGGTGCCATCGGTCCCGAAGGACAGCCAGTCGTCCGGCTGCTGTTCCGGGAAGCCGAGGAAGACGGGGCCGCTGGTCTCCAGGGTCAGGTGGATGACCTGGTTGTAGTCGACGATGTCGTTGTGCAGCTGCGCGACCGTGTACCCCGTCACGCGCTCGTGGATCGGCACCTCACTCACCTTCTTTTCGCCATGGCCCTCTCACTGGGCAGCCTGCGGCTCCCGTCGTGACGGCCACGTGACAGACCATGCCGTCGTCACCCGCGCAGGTGCGCAGGCCGAACCGCCTCCGCCCTTAGCCGACGAGGCGCATGACCTCGGCCTGCACGTCCTGGTGACACAGACACCGCCCGCGCAGGTCGACCTCGGTCCAGCAGTTCGGACAGGCATCGAGCTTGGGCCCGCACCCGACGCCACAGCGGGCACAGAAGGCGCTGGTGCGCTCGGCCACCCTCCAGTCGAGCGACTCGAGAGCGAGGTCGACGACTGCGCCGAAGTTCTTGCGCACGCCCTTGGCGGTGACGATGACATAGCTCGTGACCGGCGTCCGGGGGATCTGGTGCCCGAACGGCTTGCGTCCCTCGAGCGCGTAGGCACGCTCTGGCGCCAGGCAGATCGCGACGCGGTCGGGGTGTGCGAACAGTGCGATCGCGCCGGCTTTCCCGGAGCGCACGATGACGTAGTCGTCGCGGTGGTCGAGCTCGACCGGACGCCGATGCTGAACCGCTCGAATCAGCTGTGCGATCGGCTTCAGGGGCCTCTGCGAGGCCACGGTTTGCAGTGCGGTGGCCATGAACCATTGAAACCCCGCCCGATGTCGTCCGTCGCGGGCTTGGGACGGGATTCACAGCCAATTCCTCGCCAGCGCTGCGCAATTCGGACGAAAGGACCTGCGGGTCACAGGGCTCGTATCCTCACTCGGTCCGGTCCTCGGCGCGCCTGCACGTGGCCTGACGGCCCGGCCCGCGGCGGGTGAGACCGCGGACATGCCGGTGGCCCCGCCCTTGGGGGCGGGGGGTGGGGCGGTGGCGTTATC
>NZ_AWQS01000344.1 GCF_000576575.1 Intrasporangium chromatireducens Q5-1 | reverse complement strand
GTATGCCGCTGAGCCGGCTCAGCGGCATACCCCTCCTTCGTTGTGGCTCGGTGCGGGCAGGAGGATGAGGCATGCCTGATGAGTTCGTGGTCCGCGACGCGGCCCTCGGCGACCTCGATTCGGTGGCCGAGATCTACGCCCACTACGTCGAGCACAGCGTCGCCACCTTCGACCTCGAGGTGCCGGGCATCGACGCGTGGCGGGACCGGCTGGCGGAGCTGCGGGCGATGGGCTGGCCGTTCCTCGTCGGCATGCTGGGCGAGCGGGTCGTCGGCTACGGCTACGTCGCCCCCTGGCGGACCCGGCCGGCGTACCGGCACACGGTGGAGAGCTCGATCTACCTGGCGCCGGACGTGCGCGGCGGCGGCCACGGGCGGCGGCTCCTCGACCAGCTGCTCGTCGCCGCTGCGCGGAACGGGGCCCACGAGGTGGTCGCGATGGTCACCGAGAGCGGGAACGAGGCCTCGATCCGGGTGCACCGTGCCGCCGGGTTCCGGTTCGTCGGGCGGCTCCGGGAGGTCGGCTACAAGCACGGTCGCTGGATCGACGTGAACATCCTGCAGGCCGGACTACCCCGGGGCACCTGAGCCGACGGCGCGTGGGGGCGTCGGGCGGCGCGGCTGGCCGGCACGCGCAGGTCGTGAGGTTGCTCAGCGGGGGGTGCGGTCGGTGCGCAGCACCCGCAGCTGGAGGGCGAGGGTGGAGTAGTAGCCGACGAGGGCGACGAGCTCGAAGACGACCGAGACGCCGACCACGGGCTGCCAGCGCTCCCACTGGGCCTCGTCGACATCGCCGGCGAGCAGGGACCGCGTCAGGGCGACGACGGCGGCCTCAGGCTCGTCGTCGAGCGGCACCGGCCGGCCGTCCCGGATCGCCTCGAGCTCCTCCTCGGTGAGGCCCACCGTGCGACCGACGGCCTCGTGGGCGTACCGCTCGAACGCGGAGTGGTGGTGCGCCGCGACGGCGAGGATGGCCAGCTCGCGCATCCGCGGGGTGAGGCTGGTGCGGTAGCGGATCGCAGCGCCGAGTTGCTGGAGGGCGTCGCCCACCGCCGGCGCGAGCAGGAAACCACCGAACGGGCCCTGCAGCACGCCGTCCGCGTCGGTGAGGGGGAACGGGCCGTCCCGGCGTGAGCCCGTGGTGATGGACCGATAGAGGGTGAGCTGGGCGGGGTCGAGGTCCTCGGGGCGCAGCCTGGGCTGCCGCTGTCGGGCAGTCGGGTCTCCGGTCACGGTCCCAGTCTGGCGGAGGCCGGTGGGACCTTCGGCCCTACTTGGCGAGCCGAGTGCGTGAGACACGTTGGGGGTCGGGTTTCCGTCAGGCCACCGCACGCAGGGATGGAGGACCGTCATGGTCCGCTCATCGGGACGACGGCAGGTCATTGTGGTCGACCGCCTGCGCAAGGCCTACGGGCCGGCGCCGGCCGTCGACGAGGTGTCCTTCTCCGTCGAGGAGGGTGAGATCTTCGGCATCATCGGCCCGAACGGCGCGGGCAAGACCACGGCCGTCGAATGCATCGCCGGGTTGCGTGAGCCGGACGGCGGCACCGTCCGGGTGCTCGGGCTCGATCCGCAGCGCGACCGGGCGGCGCTGCACGAGCACGTCGGGGTGCAACTGCAGGAGGGGGCGATGCCGCCGAAGATCCGGGTGGCCGAGGCCCTGGAGCTCTTCGCGTCGTTCTACCGGCACCCAGCCAGCGCCGATGAGCTCATGGTGCTGCTCGGCCTGTCCGCGAAGCGTCACGAGTACTTCAAGCGGCTCTCGGGCGGCCTGAAGCAACGGCTGTCGGTCGGGCTCGCGCTCGTCGGCAACCCGACCATCGCCGTCCTCGACGAGCTCACGACCGGACTTGACCCGCAGGCCCGGAGAGACACCTGGGAGCTGATCGAGCACGTGCGGGACCGGGGGGTGACCGTGCTGCTCGTCACGCACTTCATGGACGAGGCGGAGCGGCTCTGCAACCGGGTGATGCTCGTCGACCATGGCCGTGTCACCGCCCTGGACACCCCGGCAGCGCTCGCCGAGAGCGCGGGCGGCGGCACGCACCTGAGCTTCCTGCCCTCGGTACCGTTCTCCCTCGAGGTGCTCACCCGCCTCCCGGACGTGAGCGAGGTCGTGCGCCTCGGCGAGCGGGTGCAGGTCACCGGCACGGGCGACCTCGTGCCCTTGGTGCTGAACGCTCTGGCGCACGTGGGCGTCCAGACCCACCAGGTGCAGGTGCACAGTGCCACGCTCGAGGACGCCTTCGTGCGCCTGACCGGGCCCCCCACGGCCGCCGCGCCCCTCGCCGAGGTGGGCCGGCGATGACGGGCATTTCGGCTGCCGAGCGCTACCGGCCCCCCGCCCGGTCCTTCGTCCGGCTCGTGGCACTGCAGGGCAAGCTCACCTGGCGCGACCCGCTCCTGCCCCTGCTCGGACTCGGCCTGCCGGTCTTCCTGCTGGCGGTGTCCGGCATCGTGCCCGCCTTCGCGGGTCCGGCCTTCGGCGACACGCGGTTCACGCTGTTCGGCTACTACCTGCCGGTGTGGATCTGCCTGTCGATCAGCACGATCTCGCTGTTCTGCCTGCCGACGCCCTTCGTGGCCGACCGCGAGAGCCGCTGGCTCCGGCGCGTCTCCACGACGCCCGCGCCGCCGTCCTGGCTGCTCGGCGCCCAGCTCGCCGTCAATGCCGTGCTGGCCCTGCTCGCCGTCGGGGTGCTGACGCTCGGCAGCATCGCCTTCTTCGGGGTGCGGCCCCCTGCCCAGCCCGCCGGCTTCGCCCTCGTGGCAGTGCTGCTCATCACCGCCATGTTCGCCGTCGGGCTGTTCGTGACGGCGGTCGCGCGCACCGCCGGGGTCGTCCTCGGGCTGGGGCAGGCGCTGTTCCAGCCGCTGCTGTTCCTCGGGGGCGTGTGGGTCCCGCGGGAGATCCTGCCGGATGCCTTGCGAGCGGCCGGCGACTACACCCCGATCGGGGCTGCCAGCACCGCGATGCGGGACGCCATGCTCGGCACCCTCCCTGCCCCCACGAGCCTGCTCGTCCTCGCCGGCTGGACGGTCGTCTTCGGTGGGGCCGCGGTCCGGTTCTTCCGGTGGGAGTAGCCCCGTCGA
>NZ_AWQS01000343.1 GCF_000576575.1 Intrasporangium chromatireducens Q5-1 | reverse complement strand
GACGACCGTCCCCATGGTCGAGGCCCGGGGGGTGCGCAAGTCCTTCGGCGACCTCGAGGTGCTCAAGGGCATCGACCTGACCGTGCAGCAGGGCGAGGTCGTCTCGTTCCTCGGGCCGTCAGGGTCGGGGAAGAGCACCTTCCTCCGGTGCATCAACCACCTCGAGCGGATCGACGGTGGGGAGATCAGCGTCAACGGTCACCTCGTCGGCTATCGCCGACACAACGGCAAGAAGTACGAGCTCAAGCCCAAGGAGGTCGCCGCGGCCCGCCGGGATGTCGGCATGGTCTTCCAGCGGTTCAACCTCTTCCCGCACCTGACCGCCATCGAGAACGTCATGGAGGCGCCGGTCTTCGTCAAGGGGCTGTCCCGGGCTGAGGCGAAGGCGAGCGCCCAGGACCTGCTCGAGCGAGTCGGGCTCGGTGACAAGCCGGCCGTCTATCCCTCGGCACTCTCGGGCGGCCAGCAGCAGCGGGTCGCCATCGCCCGCGCACTGGCGATGAAGCCGAAGCTGATGCTCTTCGACGAGCCGACCTCGGCGCTCGACCCCGAGCTGGTCGGGGAGGTGCTCGACGTGATGAAGTCGCTCGCCGGCGAGGGCATGACGATGATCGTCGTCACCCATGAGATTGGTTTCGCGCGCGAAGTGTGCGACCGCGTGGTCTTCATGGACGGCGGCGTCATCGTCGAGGCGGGCTCTCCCCGAGAGGTCCTCGTCGCACCGCAACACGACCGGACGAAGTCGTTCCTGTCGAAGGTGCTGTGAGGCCGCGGATGAAACGCCCATGACGACGCCCTCGCCTGCCGCGATCTACATGCCGGTGGAGGGCCTCGACGTCGCGCCCGGCGTCCGCGTGCTCGAAGAGGCCGGCTTCGCCGTCGTCCGGCTCGAGTCGCCGAGCCTCGGCCCCGACGTACCCCGTGACGCGGTCGCCCTGCTCGCCGGTTATGACCCCGTAACCGCCGACCTCATGGACCAGCTGCCCGAGCTGCGCGTCATCGCGACGCACTCGTGCGGCTACGACATGGTCGACGTCGCTGCCGCCACGGCTCGGGGCATCTGGGTCTGCAACCTGCCCGACGGCGCCTCCGGAGAGGTCGCCACCCATGCCCTGGCGCTCACCCTCGGCTGCCTGCGTCAACTGCCCGCCTGGCAGGTCCGCGTCCGACGTGACGAGTGGGTGGAGGACCTGACCCTGCCGCTGCGACGGACCAGCGAACTCAGCTGTGGCGTCGTCGGTTTGGGCCGAATCGGCGGGCGCTACGCCCGCATGGCCACCGCGGTCTTCGGTCGCACCCTCGGCGTGGACCCGTACCTCCCGCCGGGGGAGTGGCCCGCCGGTGTCGAACGCAGCGACCACGACACGATCTTCTCCACCTGCGACGTGGTGAGCCTGCACGTCCCGCTCACCGACGAGACGGTTGGAATCGCCAGCGCCGAACGGATCGCCCGTATGCCGCTGGGCTCGGTTCTCGTCAACGTCTCCCGGGGTGCCCTGATTGACGAAAACGCTCTGCTCCGGGCGCTTGCCGAGGGCCGCCTGGCGGGTGCCGGACTGGACGTCCTGATCGAGGAGCCTCCGTCCCCGGGGCACCCGCTGCTGCACCACGAACGGGTCATCGTCACGCCCCATGTCGGTTACCTGTCGGCCGAGGCCCTGGTCGACTATGCGCTCAAGCCGGCCCGCAACGTCGTGGCCTGGGCCCGGGAGGGCCGGCCCGTCAGTCCTGTCAACGCCGTCGCCACCCGCACCTGAGCGGCATACGTCAGGTGAGGGCATATGTCATCCGCGTCCCGCTTGAGCCTGAGACGGCCGGCGCGGCGGTTAAAGGCCTTGGGATCGAGTCAGCACCCAGACGACCCGCGTGACCTCGTCGACGGAGGGGTTCCGCCAGACATGCGGGTCCCGGGCCCGGAACGTCAGCGCGTCCCCTGATTCCAGGTGGAACGTGTCCCCCTCGATCTGCATCTCGAGGGAACCTTCCAGCACGATGACGCACTCCGCGTCTGCAGGAAGCCGGTACGGCTGCGGATCGCTGCCGCCTCCAGGCTCGATGTGGGTCTCGATGATCTGGAACTGTGCACTCGCCGGGGGACTGAGCAGAAAGTCCGTCACGCCCACCCCGGTCATCTGGGTGGGGGCTCGTTCCGCGTGCCGCACCAAGTAGACGGAGGGCGGCTCGAAGAGGGCAGAGATGTGCAGGTTCAGCGCGTTGCAGATGGCCAGCAGGGACCCGACGGAGGCAGCCGTCTTATCGCGCTCGATCTGGCTGATGAACCCCTTGGTCAGCCCGGTCAGGTCCGCCACCTGGCCGATCGTCATGCCGCGATCGACGCGGGCGGCACGAAGACGTGCCCCGATCTCCAAGCCCTTCAACGCCTCCGTGGCATCGAAGTTCCTCGACCCTTGGTCGTTCGATCCAGCCACGCTCTCTCCACCATCTGCAGATTCCATCAGGGGCAACGTATCCACTTTCGCTTCTTGGGAGTCACCGTGTGAAGCGAGCTTCACGGCATGCGCTACCGAAGCGACTGGTCCGGTCCGAGTGTCAGGGCGCCCTTCTCCACGCCCGGAGTGTTTCGAGCGCTCTTTGCGTCGTCCGCGGCCGACCACAGCCCGAGCATCTCGTAGGCCACATGCGCTGCCGCGAACGCGGTGATCTCGGCGTGGTCGTAGGCCGGGCTCACTTCGACGACATCGCAGCCGACGACGTTGGCGCCCTTGAGGCCACGCAGGACCGAGAGGAGCTCGCGACTGGTCAGTCCTCCCGGCTCCGGCGTTCCGGTGCCCGGGGCGAAGGCAGGGTCGAGGACGTCGATGTCGACAGAGAGGTAGACCGGACGGCCTGCCGTGCGCGCCTGCAGCGCTTCGATGACACCTAGAATGCCGACCTGTTGGATCTCCTCGCTTCGCGTGGTCGCGAACCCGAACGCCTTGTCGTCGAAGAGGTCCGAGGCGCCGTACACGGACCCTCGGGTGCCCACATGGGCGCACCCCTCCGGATCGAGCAGTCCTTCCTCAGCCGCTCGACGGAACGGCGTGCCATGGTGCAACTCGGAGCCGAAGTAGGTATCCCAGGTGTCGAGGTGG
>NZ_AWQS01000342.1 GCF_000576575.1 Intrasporangium chromatireducens Q5-1 | reverse complement strand
GGGCGGCGGGGACCGGGTGGCCGCGCTCCGCCTGGGGCGCGGGGGCGTGCTGCGGCGCCTGGTG
Source organism: Intrasporangium chromatireducens Q5-1 (assembly GCF_000576575.1). GTDB lineage: Bacteria > Actinomycetota > Actinomycetes > Actinomycetales > Dermatophilaceae > Intrasporangium_A > Intrasporangium_A chromatireducens. Next base: position 3,044 of record NZ_AWQS01000342.1, on the reverse strand, counting down.
CGCGGGCTGACCCTGGTCGACCCGCTTGGCCGTCGCGGGCCGGACCCGGAAGACGCCGGTCTCCAGGCCCTCGCCCTCGACGAGGGTCACCTTGAGGGGCCCGTGCGGCTGGTAGCCCTGCGACTCGGCATGCTCCTGCGCCGCGGCCACGAGGTCGTCGGCGAGCTCGTCCTCGTAGTCGCCGAGCCGGTCGTAGTCGGTCTGGCTGAGCTCGATCGTGTAGAGGTTGGGCACCATGGCCCGTCCGTGCCCGAGGAGGGCGGCGCGGTCGTCCATCGCGCGGCGGATCGCCGAGGCGATCTCGACGGGCTGGACCTCCGACTTGAACGCTCTGGCGAAGGCACCGTGGACAGCCTTGGCGAGCCCGTGCTCGACACGGTTGATGATTCCCACGGACACTCCTTCTGACAAGGCGGGCGATTCATCGTAACCGGGCGGTGCGTGCGGATGCCCGTACCGAACCGGAGGCGTCGCGCGTCCGGGTGCCGGTCTCGTGCTGCGAGGTTTGTCCGGAGCCCCGAAGATGAGACCATCTCCGGCGGAGCAACAGCCATCACAGGGAGTGCTCGATGAGCAACGAGAAGACGAACGGTAACGACGGCCACTGGGGCTGGACCGACCAGCAGGTCGACGAGGGTGCCGGCCTGCCCGGATACCCATCCAACACGTCGGTGCCGAACGGGTTCGAGCTGCCCCTGCCGCAGGCCGAGACGAGCGACCCGTGGTCGAGCACGTGGAGCGACGCCGACTGGGCGGCCGCGACCACCGCTGCCGACGAGGCCACCACCGACAGCGCGGACGGCTACTCCCCCGCCTCGTGGCAGGCCGACGACACCGCGACGATCCAGCTCAAGCTCGGGGATCAGTCCTGGCGTCCTGCCGGCTCCCCCGACCCCGTCGAGACCGCCGTGTCGGCCCCCGCCGAGGACACGACAGCGGCACCGCTGGCGGTCACGGAGGCCGGCTCAGCGGCATACACCGCTGAGCGGACCGAAGCGGGACCGCACGCCGACGACCTCATCACCGCGCGGTCGAAGGGGCAGCGCCAGAAGGTCAAGGCGAGCTCCGGCCTGCGGCGGGCCTTCGGGATGGGCCCGGGCCGGTCCGAGCGGCTCGAGCGCGAGCGCGCCGACCGGATCGCCCGGCCGCTGGGCGGCCGCAAGACGATCATGGTGATCAACACCAAGGGCGGTGGCGGCAAGACGCTCGTCACGCTGATGCTGGCCAGCTACCTCGGTCGCTACCGGTCCGGCTCGGTGCTCGCCTGGGACAACAACGAGACCGAGGGCACCCTCGGCATGCGCGCGCCGTCCCAGAGCCACCACCGCACCGTCGTCGACCTGCTCGGCGCGCTGCCGACCATCGCGAACGACCCCAACGCCGGCACCTCCGAGCTCGAGCACTGGGTCCGCGAGCAGCGCGGCCTCAACTTCGACGTGCTCGCCTCGGCGGACGACGACGAGGCGATGCGGATCATCGGCGAGCAGGAGTTCGAGTCGCTGCACACCCAGCTGTCGCGCTTCTACCGGATGATCGTCATCGACACGGGCAACAACCGGCTCGCGCCGAACTGGCTGGCCGCTGCCCAGCGCGCCGACATGCTGGTCTTCGCGACCTCGCTCAAGGACGACACGTCCGTCGTCGCCGCCAAGAACCTCGACGCCCTCGTCGCGATGGGCCGCCAGGACCTCGTCCGCAACGCCGTCTGCGTCATCTCGCACACCTCGGCCAAGGGCGACCCCGGCGCGGGAGTGCACACCCGCGAGCACTTCGAGCAGTGGGTGCGCGAGGTCGTCGACATCCCCTACGACCCGGCGCTCGCTCCCGGGCTGCACCTCGACCCGACGAAGATCGACAAGCGCACCCACGAGGCGTGCATGGAGATGGCCGCCTCCGTCGTCGACGGGCTCTGAGCCGGGCGCTTTCTGACCACGCGCTCTCTGGGCCAGGCGCTCTCTAGGCCAGGCGCTCTCTAGGCCAGGCGTGGGCCGCTGCGGGCTGCGCCGGCTCGTTTCCCTGCCGGCCCTCAGTCGTCCTCGGTCGTGAAGCCGTGGTAGGCCTCGGTCGCCGCCGCGAGATAGCGCTGGATCGCGTCCCGCTCGGCGGGCGTGAACTCCTCGGTGAGGGCATCGAGCCGGTCGAGCAGCCGCCGCAGCTGTCCGCGCACCTCGCTGACGGCTGACTCGGTCGGCACGAGGCAGACCCGTCTGCGGTCGGTCGTGTCCCGCCGCCGCTGCAGGTGGCCGGCCGCCTCGAGCCGGTCGACCACGTCGGTCATCGCCGCCGGGGTGATGCCGAGCCGCCCGCTCAACTCGCGCGGCCCGAGCCGGCCGTCCGAGGCCGCGATGTGGCTCATCGCCGAGACGTCGGTCGGGTGCATCCGCATTCGCCGGGCGAGCGCGCCGGAGGCCTCGGCGGAGGCGGTGCTGAGCGCGCGGAGCGCCCACGTCTCGGGCTCGTGGGCCCGGGCGGGGACAGGCTGTGCCGGTGTGCTTGCCACGGTCCCGAGAATAGTGCTTCCATATAGTTAAGTGACCTAAACATATGGAGCACCGATGAACTCTGAACCGACTCAGGCAGCCGGCCGGTCGCGGCGGCGCTGGTGGGGCCTCGTCACGATCAGCGTCGCGGTGTCGCTGATCATCGTCGACTCGACGATCGTCAACGTCGCGATCCCCTACGTCGTCTCCGACATCGGCCTGACGTCCTCGCAGGTCCAGTGGGTGCAGGAGTCCTACACGCTCGTCTTCGCGGCCACGCTCCTCGTGTGGGGCATCGTCGCCGACCGGGTCGGACGGCGGCGGATGCTGCTGCTCGGCGTCCTCGTCTTCGTCGCCGCCTCGCTGCTGGCCGCGGTGGCCGGGTCGGGCGGCGTGCTGATCGGAGCCCGGATCGTGCAGGGCGTCGGTGGCGCGATGATCCTGCCGACCACCCTGTCGCTCATCAACGCCGGCTTCACCGGGCGCGAGCGCGGCATCGCCTTCGCGATCTGGGGCTCGACGATCGGTGGCGTGGTCGCCCTCGGGCCGCTGCTGGGCGGCTGG
>NZ_AWQS01000341.1 GCF_000576575.1 Intrasporangium chromatireducens Q5-1 | reverse complement strand
CAGGGCTTCTCATGCGCCGGCCTCCGGGCGCGCGGAACGGGTACGCGAGGGCGTCCTGCTGTGGGGCGCGGGCCTCTGCGCATGTGCCGGACCGACGGGTGCCAGCTCCGTGGGATGGTCGGCGGACATCGGCGTGGGCTCGTGGGTCATGTGTTCGCGCGTCAGGTCGAGCAGCATCCGCACGTGGGCGTCGGCGAGGCGGTAGTACATCAGGCGGCCATCGCGTCGGGCCGTGACCACCTGCGAGGCGCGCAGCAGGCGCAGCGACTGCGACACCGTGGTCTCGGTGGTGCCGGTGGACGCGGCGAGGTCGCAGACGCACAGCTCACCGGCCTCGAGCAGCGCGTAGAGGAGCTTGGCGCGGGTCGGGTCGCCCAAGAGCTTGAAGACGGCTGACACCCGGGTCAGGTCGTCCTCAGGGAGGGCGCGGGCGCGGACGTGGCGCACGGTCTCGGGATGGACGCAGTGGTCGGTGCAGGCATCTATCCCGATGACCGTCTCATCTGAACGCATGCTCAGATGTTACGGTACGCAGACCGCGCCGGAAACCACCCGTCCGAACCGGGTGCCGGCGCTCAGCACGACAACTCACCACTGCCCGCCGGCGCCCGCGACGGCGCTGAGCCGGCCATGCCCTGGAGGCCGCATGCTTGCCAACGACCCCGCCAAAGACCCCGCCAAAGACCCCGCCAAAGATTCCGCCAAAGATTCCGCCAAAGACAGCGACGCCGGCTCCGCCCGTGAGGATCGGCGCAAGCGCGCCGCCCGGATGGCCGCTGCACAGCGAGCCCAGGAACGACGTCGGTCCGCCCTGCTCTGGGGTGGAGTCGTGACGGTCGTGCTCGCCATGACTGCGGCCATCGGGATCGTGGTCGTGAAAGAGCGGGCGAACCGCCCGACGCTGGAGGCGGTGCGCACCTTCACGGTTGATCAAGGTCACGTCACGACGCCGGTCGCCTATGCGCAGACGCCGCCTGCAGGGGGTCAGCACGCGCCCGTCTGGCTCAACTGCGGCCAGTACACGCAGCCCGTGCCCAACGAGAACGCCGTGCACTCGATGGAACACGGGGCCGTCTGGGTCACCTACCGTGACGGCACACCGGCCGACCAGGTCAGGAAGCTCAGATCGGCACTGCCGGACACGTACGCGCTTCTGTCGCCGTACAAGGGCCTGCCCGCCCCGGTCGTGGCGTCAGCATGGGGCAAGCAGCTGGCCCTCGAGAGCGCGGACGACCCGCGCCTGGCCGAGTTCGTCAAGGCCTACCGGCAGGGCCCGCAGACCCCCGAGCCGGGTGCAGCCTGCACGGGCGGCATCGACGGGACCGGCTCGTCCATGCCGGAGGGGATGTGACCGTGTCCGAGGAAGCCGGCACCGACGCTGTCGCCAATGTGAGTGCCGCGACGGCATACGGCTCACGACCACCCGTGCTCACGAGACGCATCATGCTCGTCGGGGCCCTCGTCGTCCTGGTGTTCGTGGCGCTAGCGGGCTTCGCCGGGTACCAGGTCGGTCGTTCCGGCGACGTGCCGGACGAAGGCGGAGCCGACGTCGGCTTCGCCCGCGACATGCAGACCCACCACAACCAGGCCGTGCACATGGCCCTGACCATCCGCGACAAGACCTCCGATCCGACGCTTCGGGCGGTTGCCTACGACATCGCCACGAGCCAGTCGCAGCAGGCCGGGCAGTTGTACGGGTGGCTGGCCCACTGGGGGCTGCCTGCAACTTCATCGGATCGGCCCATGGCGTGGATGTCCGCCGGCCAGCACCTGCCAGAGGACGCGCCTGCGGGTAGCTCCGCGGCGTCGAGCCCGCCGACGGTCGGCGGGGCAGGGGCGACGGGATCGCAAGACGGGATGCCCGCGATGTCAGGCATGCCTGAGAAGCCCGCATCAGGGCAGTCGGGTGAAATGTCGATGGGCATGGCCACGACTGAACAGCTGAAATCCCTCCAGCGGGCAACGGGCCTGCAAGCCGAACGGCAGTTCCTCACCTTGATGATCGCCCACCACCAGGGCGGCGTGCAGATGGCACGAGCGGCCCTCCGGCTGGCGACCAAGCCCGAAGTCCTGACCTTGGCTCGTGCGATCGACACGGCACAAACCGCCGAGATCGCCCAGCTGCAACAGCTCTTGGAGGCACGCCGGTGACCGGCCACTTGAACGGCGCGGGCCTGCGCGCCGGGTCAAGTCCGGGTCCGTGGTGTACGACGGTGATCCCGTGAGGTTCTGGGTTAGGCGCTGATCGCGTCGGCGATCAGGGCGGTGGGCACCTCCTCGGGGTTGTCGGCGGGGTCGCGGCCGGCGAGGACGGCCCGGGATCGGGCGAGGACCTCGAGTCCGAGGTAGCGGCGCTGTTCGGCCCACTCGTCGTGCTGCTCCGCGAGGACCGCGCCGACGAGGCGGATGACCGCGTCGCGGTTGGGGAAGATGCCCACGACATCGGTGCGGCGGCGGATCTCGCGGTTGAGGCGCTCGTTCGGGTTGTTGCTCCACACCTGGCGCCACAGCTCGCGCGGAAACGCGGTGAACGCCAGGATGTCGCACCGGGCCAGCTCGAGGTGCTCGGCCACGGCCGGCAGCTTTTCGTACAGGCCTTCCAGGACGCGGTCGAACTGGGCGTGCACCGCCTCGGCGTCGGGTTGGTCGTACACGCTGTGCAGCAGCGCCTTGACCCAGCCCCACTGGGACTTCGGGGTGACGCTCATCAGGTTCGCGGCGTAGTGGGTGCGGCACCGTTGCCAGGACGCGGCCGGCAGGGTCGCGCCGATGGCCTCGACCAGTCCGGCGTGCGCATCCGAGGTGACCATCGCGACGCCGGTCAGGCCGCGGGCGACCAGGTCCCGGAAGAACCCGAGCCAGCCGGCGCCCGACTCAACCGAACTGGTCTGCACGCCAAGGACTTCCCGGTACCCGTCGGCGTTGACGCCGGTCGCGACCATGACCGCGACCTTGACCACCCGGCCGCCCTCGCGCACCTTCATGGTGAGCGCGTCGGCCGCGACGAACGTGTACGGGCCCTCGCTCAACGGGCGGGTGCGGAACGCGGTGACCTGCTCGTCCAGGTCCTTGGCCATCTCGGACACCTTGGACTTGGACAGGCCGGTGATCCCGA
>NZ_AWQS01000340.1 GCF_000576575.1 Intrasporangium chromatireducens Q5-1 | reverse complement strand
TCGACAGTGCACGAATCCCGATCGAGAGTGCACTTTTTCACCATTCAGGGCACAATTCGGGCGATCGAGGGCAGAATCGGATCTCCGGGGCTGCGGCGTGGCGACTTCGTATCACGTGGCGCGGCCGGAACACTGAGCCGAAGATGACTTAGGCGGCTGGCCCGTTGTGGTACGTGAACCGCCAGAGGAGCCCGGACCCGTGAGGGCCGGGCTCCTGTTCGTCCCCCGTCGTACGGTGGAGCAGTGAGCCAGCAACCGCCCCGGTGGGAGAGCCCGATCGAGCGGGCGATCCGAGAGGCGCAGGAGCGCGGGGACTTCGACGACCTGCCCGGCTCGGGCAAGCCCCTCGACCTGCATGACACGAACGACCCGGACTGGTGGATCAAGCGGTATGCCGCGCGCGAGAACCTCGACCTCGGCGGTGCCCTCCCCGGGGCGCTGGCGCTGCGCAAGGAGGCGGCCGGCTATCCCGAGTCGCTCGCCGACGTGAGCCGCGAGGAGCACGTCCGGGAGATCATCGAGGACTACAACAAGCGGGTCCTCGCCGACCGGCTGCGGCCGGCCGTCGGCAACCTGCCGCCGCTGCTCGCGAAGACGCTCGACGTCGACGAGATGGTGAGCCAGTGGCGCGAGCTGCGAGCGGCCCGGGTGCCGGCGGCGTCGGTGGCGCCCGCCGACACGTCGGCCGAGCAGGACCCACCCCGGAAGTCGTGGTGGCGGCGGCTCTTCTCCGGCGCTTGAGGCAACGCACGGGCGGCCGCACCGGTTGAATGGGGCGAGGGCCTGAACCTCACCGGCGCCTGTCTCGTTCGGTCAGCAGGACGGCGATGAGCGCCGGCCCCCGGATCCGTGAGGGGAGGGCGAGTGGAGCGGCCCCAACGAGAGGCGACGCTGACCGAGTTGGTCGAGGCGCACCAGGGCGAGCTGCGCCGCTTCGTCCTCCGCCTCACCCACGACCCGCAGGCCGCCGAGGACGTCGTGCAGGAGGCACTGCTCCGTGCGTGGCGGGACCCGCACCTGCTCGACCACGGCGGCCCCGGCATGCGGGCGTGGCTCTTCACCGTCGCCCGGCGCCTCGTCGTCGACCGCTGGCGCAGCGCGGCCAGCCGGCACGAGTCGATCGGTGCCGCGTCGGTCGAGCCGGGAGAGGCGGACCGCTCCGCCGAGGTCCTCGACCGGTGGATCGTGCTCGACGCGCTCGGCTCGCTGTCCGTCGAGCACCGCCGGGTGATCGCGGCCGCCTACTACGAGGGCCGCGGCATCGCCGACATCGCCACTGAGCTGCAGATCCCGGAGGGCACCGTGAAGTCGAGGCTGCACTACGGGCTGCGCGCGCTGCGGCTCGTGCTGCAGGAGAAGGGAGTGACCCGGCCATGACGACGCACCGCTATGCGGAGTGGGACGCGGCGTACGTCCTCGGTGCGCTGTCGAGCGCCGACCGCCGCGACTACGAGGACCACCTCGCCGGGTGTGCGCCGTGCCGTGACGCCGTCGCGGAGCTGGCCGGGATGCCGGGCCTGCTCGGTGCGGTCAGTGCGGTCGAGGTCCTCGCCATCGACACCCCTGAGCCCGACGACATCGGTCCGGCGCACCTTGCGGCGGTCCCGTCGACCGGTGCGGTGCCGGAGCCGGGCGTGCCACAGAGTGTGCAGCAGGGCCTGAAGCAGAGCCTGAGGCAGGGCAGCCCCCGCTTCTGGGAGCGGGGCCGCCGGTGGCTGGCCGTCGCCGCGGCCCTCGTCGCGCTCGGCGGCGCCGGCCTTGGTGGCTACGCGCTGTCCGAGTCGCAGCAGCCGACCAGGAGCGTCGTCAGCGGCCCGACCCGGCTCGCCTTCTCTCCCGTGAGCTCCTCGACCATGACCGCCGTGGTCGACGTCGCCCCCGTCGGAGACCGCACCTCGATCAAGGTCGAGTGCCAGTACAGCGCGTACGGCCAGGACCCCTCCAGCTGGGCCGACTACAGCGTCTGGGCCGTCGGCCGCGACGGCAAGGCCGGCCTCGTCACGACGTGGCGGGCCCGGCCGGACCGGGTGATGCGTCCCTCCGGCACCGCTGCCATCCCCGTCTCCCAGCTCGCCGCCATCGAGATCCGCAGCGTCGGCTCGGGCCAGACGGTCATGCGCGCCGCGGTCGGGTGAGGGGCGGACCGCCGGCTCTACCATCAGGAGATGGCACGAGAGTTCGGTGCGAGTGACGACCTCCGGGCGGCGCGCTTCATCGACACCGACCTGACCGGGGCTCAGTTCCGGGAGGCGACCCTCAACGATGCCCGGTTCGTCGGCGTCGTCGCCCACGACATGGAGGTCGACGGGCTGATCAGCAACCTGCGCGTCAACGGTGTCGAGGTCATGCAGTTCGTCGAGGCCGAGCTCGACCGGCGCCATCCCGAGCGGCTCCTGCTCCGCTCGACGGACGTGGCCGGCCTGCGCAAGGCCTGGGAGGCGCTCGCAGACCGGTGGAGCGCGACGACCGACCGGATCGCAGCGCTGTCCGTCGCGGAACAGAACCGCCGCGTCGACGGTGAGTGGTCAGCGGTCGAGACCCTCCGCCACCTCGTCTTCGTCACCGATGCCTGGTTCCGTAGATCCGTGCTCGGTATCGAAAAGCCTTATCACTCCATAGGACTCGCGCCCGGCTTCGTCCGGGGACAACAGGAGATGGGACTCGACCCGGAGGCGAGACCCACCTTGGAGGAGGTGCGCACCATCCGAGCGACGCAGGCCGCCGAGGTCGTCGCCTACCTCAGCGAAGTCCAGGACGACGAGCTCGAGCGGCCCGGAGTGCGGACCGGCGAGCCCGGCTGGCCGCTGGACCCGAGCGACGAGACGATCCTCGGCTGCCTGCAGATCCTGCTCGACGAGGAGTGGGCGCACCACCAGTTCTGCACGCGGGACCTGGCGCAGCTCGGCTGACCGCACTCTCGATCATGCGATCGTGCTCTCGATGGTCAGGATCGTGCTCTCGATGGGTCACTACGGTGGGCCCCATGGACCCGCACCCCATCACCGGCCAGCTCTTCCCCTCGCCGGTGCCGCCCGGGACGGGCTGGCCCGGCGACCCCGCCGACTCGGACACGCCGGTGGCCCACACCGAGCAGGAGGTCAGCCGCCTGGCGAAGGAGGTGAGCGGCATAC
>NZ_AWQS01000339.1 GCF_000576575.1 Intrasporangium chromatireducens Q5-1 | reverse complement strand
AACACCTGCCCGGTTAACTTCGAAGAGCCCCGTATCCTCACCCGAGCCGGCTGGCAGGACTACTCGGTGGTCGACACTCGCACCACGGACGTCCAGCTGGTCGCTCCGGGTATCAGCTTGATGGAGGCCCTCGGGCCGCTCGGACTGAACTCCCTGACTGCATACTTTGGCGTCACTAGGATCGGCCAGCCGCAGCCGGGAGACGTCATGGTGGTATCGGGGGCCGCTGGCTCGACGGGGTCGGTTGCTGCACAGATCGGCAAGATCCTCGGGTGCCGCGTAGTGGGCATCGCCGGCGGTTCCGAAAAATGTGACTGGCTCGTCAATGGGCTGAGGCTCGACGCAGCAATCGACTACAAGTGTGAGCGAGTCGCTGACCGTCTGGCGGAGTTATGCCCCGAGGGCGTCGACGTCTTCTACGACAATGTTGGGGGGTCGATTTTCACCGAGGTTTTCGGCAACTTAGCCCGTTTCGCGCGTGTCGTCGTGTGCGGGCAGATCGCACAGTACGACCGCGCGGGCAAAGCTGAGGCGAGTGTGGACATGTTGCGTCTCATTTACGGGGCCATCACAGTGCGCGGCTTTGTAATGCGCGACTACGCCACCGAGTTTGACCCAGCACGCGCCCAGATCAGGGAGTGGATCGCGACGGGCCGTTTGCAGCACCGTGAGGATATTCGAGAAGGATTCGACAAACTGCCTGAGTCCTTCTTAAGCCTCTTCGATGGTTCCAACCAAGGAACACTTCTGGTCGTGATCGATGACGACGCGCGATCGCGGTCCTGACTACAGCGGATACAGGAAGGAAGGCGAGAACCGTGCCCACACTATGGCGGGAAGCGCTGCACGACGGAATCCTGACAGCGACATACAGCAACCCTCCCATGAACTACTACACCGAGCAGGCCATCGACGAGCTGGAGGGCCTCGTCGCTGGATGGCGCCGCTCGGACGCCCGCGTCATCGTGCTCTGCGGCGGAGTGTCGGGCAAGTTCATCACACACTTCAGCGCAGAGGAAATCCTGGACGGAGTTCGCGCACCCGAAACGTTCATCGACAAGGGACCGATCCGCAACGAACGACTCAACCGGATCCTTCGCGGCATGTCGGAGCTGAACCAGCCCGTCATTGCCGCCCTCAACGGCGACGCGATGGGGTTCGGTTTCGAGCTCGCGCTCGCCTGTGACCTGCGAGTCGGGCAGATTGGCGACCACCGCTACGGCTTGTGTGAGACCTCCCTGGGCATCATTCCGGGCGGCGGCGGGACCCAGCGACTGGCGCGTGTAGTGGGTCTCGGCACGGCCCTCGACCTCGTGCTCCGTGCCCGCGTCCTCAAGCCAGAGGAAGCGCTGGACTATGGGTTGCTCAGCACATGCGCGGAAGACGCGTTGGGGGCTGCCCAGAACATCGCGCGAGAGATCTGCGGCAAACCGCGCCACGGTGTCGCCATGGCGAAGCGGGCGCTGCATCGCGGCTACAACCTCTCCCTGGCCGACGCGTTGACGGTCGAGACCGATGCCAGTTTCCGCGCACGCCTCACGGACTCCGCTAGGGACGCTTTGGAAGAGTATGTCGCCCTGCCGTTCCCAGAGCGTCGAGACTGGCTCGAGCACGTGCACGAGCCGCGTCTGGACTGAGTCTCGATCCAGCGTTGTGCAGCGCCCGAGTGGCCGGCGAGCCGACGTTGCCGAGTCTCACCTGTAATACACGCTTAGAGCACCGAAGATGCTCGATGGGATGGGCAAGCGGCAGACTCCGCCCTGGGGTTACCGTGCTGACAGCGGGGGACAGACCGGCAAGGAGAGTGAATGCATGTCGTCCGTCCCGAGGGGCATGCTAACCCGGTTGCTGCTGTCGTGGCCGCGCATCGAGCCGGCGCCTCGCTCTCGCTCGGTACGTCGGGGACGACCGGTCCTGGGCGTCGGGTGCTGCGCTCGACGCAGCCGTGGTGGGGGAGTTTTGACGCGTATTCGGAACTATCGGGTGTCGTTGCGGGATCGCGGGTCTGGCTGCCTGGGCCGCTCGGGTCGACCATGGTGTTGTTTGCTGCGGTGCATGCCGCGGTGGTGGGGGCCACCCGCATGGGTGACCCCGCGGCGGCGACGCATGCGTGCCTGACGCCGGCCCAGCTCGAGCTGCGTGGTGCTGAGCTACCTCGAGGGACTTTGGTGGTGGTGGCCGGCGCGACGCTGCCGGAGCGGCTTGCCCTTGCGGCGGCTGCCCGCGGGTTGACGGTCTCGCACTACTACGGCGCGGCCGAGCTCAGCTTCGTGGCGGCCGGCCGGTCGGGAGACGGGTTGCGACCGTTTGCCGGCTCTTCGAAGTTAACCGGGCAGCGCGGTCTTCGTGGCTGACATCCGCCGGTGCTGGCGTGTGCAGGACCACCGTATACGGCGTCTTTGATTGAGGGGGTTCCTGAAGCCGAACGCGTCCCTGCCGACGTGCTTTGCCAGCCGGTTGTAGCCCTCGGAGCGAGCGTTGCTGTACCCGGTCCTGATGGCGGCCTCGATGGCGGGCCACCACGCCTCGATGGTCTCGGCGAGCCGGTGCGCCTCGGGCAGCTCGATGGCGGCGGCCTGCGCGTAGAACCGATAGAGCCGGTCCGAGACGTGCTCGCGGTCCGCGCTCGTCGGCAGAGCGAGCAATTCGCGAAGTCGCTCCTTGACGACGTACGCGTGCAGGACCTCGATGCCGGGGTCACCGGCCTCGACGAGGCCGTTCCACATCTTCGTGAACGCCTCGCTGGTGTGCCGCTCGTGCCCGAGCAGCAGCCGGCGGCGGGCGGCCCACTCCGGGTCCTTCTTGCGGCCGCGACGGCCGCGGGCGGCGCGGGTGGCGTGTTGGCGCACCTCGGTGAGCATCTGGTTCCCGAGTGCGACCAGGTGGAACTTGTCGGCCACCAGGACCGCGTCGGGGAGAGCATCACGGACCGCCTTGGCGTACGAGGCGGACAGGTCCATGCAGACGTGGGTGACGCGGCTCTTCCACGAATCGGGTTGAGCAGCAAGCCAGTCCGTGACCGCGGTCGCGGTGCGGCCCTCGATGTGCGCGAGCAACCCGGCGGTGCCGACCGCGTCGACGATGGCGGTGTGCCACCGGTCGTGCTTGACCCGCCACCGCCCGGTGACCGGGTCCTGCTCCCAGATCGGCTTGCCGCGGCGGGTCTCATCGATGCCGAGCA
>NZ_AWQS01000338.1 GCF_000576575.1 Intrasporangium chromatireducens Q5-1 | reverse complement strand
TGATGACCTGCTGAGTGTGACGCAGCAGCGGGCCCCCTGCTGAGTGTGACGCAGCAGCGGGCCCCTTGCTGAGTGTGACGCAGCAGCGGGCCCCTTGCTGAGTGTGACGCAGCAGCGGGCCCACTGCTGAGTGTGACGCAGCAGCGGTACAGTCCCTGGCCGACGCATACCTCCTCATGTTGGAGCGCGACGGGTAGGTTCAAGGCATGCGGCTGGAGGTCGAGTTCACGACGGAGCCCTTCGTCGGCGAGGCGGACGAGGCGCCGGCCCATGCGATCCGCGCGCTCAGCGTGGCGACCGAGGCCGGCCTCACGGCGGAGTTCGGCCCGCTCGGGACGCTCGTCACGGGAGAGTCCGACGACGTCGTGCGGTCCATCGGGCCGATCGTCGAGGCGGCGCTCCAGGCCGGGGCCTCCCGGATCACCTTGCAGGTGCATCGTGCCGGCGACTGACCGACCCGACGGTGACCGACCCGCCAGCGACCACCTCGCGGTCAGTGCCCTGAAGCGCGCGATCCAGCCACTGCTCGAGCAGCTGGCGGGCCGCGTGGTCCCCCTGCCCGAACGCCGGCCGGGGGACATCGTCCTCGAGTGGGAGGGACGCCCGGCACTGGCAGTGCGTCTCGAGAACCCTTCTCCCACAAGCGAGCCCGGCAGCCTCGAGCAACTGCTCAAGGCGGTCGCGGGCGAGCTGGGAGCTCCCCTCGACCAGCTGAGCCGGCCGCTCAAGCAGCAGGCCGTGCGCCTGCTCGAGGAACGCGGCGCTTTCACCTACCGCAAGTCGGCCGAGGCGATCGCCGAGGCGCTCGGGGTCTCGCGCTTCACCGTCTACAACTACCTCAACCGGGATCGCACCGGGTGATCGCGCCCGGGTCGGGTGCGGCACCAGTGAGACGCGGACAGCTCAGCGACAACACAAAATTGTCTTCAACAAACTGTTGACCTCTCGGAGTGGCGCATGTCACTCTTTCGAGTAACGGAAAACCGATTCCGTTGAGTGAGAGAGGCAAGGTGGCCTGTGATCGCGCTCGACCGCATCAACGACGTCGAGGACGACGTCCTCACGAAGACGCTGCTCGCCTGCTGTGACGTGCCGGCCTGGGCCGAGGCCGTCCGGGAAGGCCGGCCCTATACCGACCTCGCGGGCCTGATGGCGACCGCCGACGCCGCGGCCCGCCGGTTCACCGCAGCCGAGGTGGACCGGGCCCTCGCGGCCCATCCCCGGATCGGGGAGCGGGCCCAGGGGACAGGCACGGCGTCGGCCTGGTCACGGCAGGAGCAGTCGACCGTCTCTCGGGACGAGCAGACCCAGCGGGAACTCCTCGAGGCCAACCGCGCCTACGAGGAGCGCTTCGGGCGGGTCTTCCTCATCTGCGCCACAGGGCTCACCGGTGAGCAGATTCTCGCCGCCCTCCGGCAGCGTCTCGGCAACGACGACGCCATCGAGGCGGCCGTCGTGGCCGAGGAGCTGCGCAAGATCGCGCTCCTGCGTCTGCGCAAGGTGGTGGAGGCGTGAGTGCCGACCGACGCGAGGACCCGACCGAGCCCCAGCGAGGGAGGCCCGCAGCGGAGGAAAGAGGCACGACAGTGAGCGTGAGTGCCGACCGACGCGAGGACCCGACCGAGCCCCAGCGAGGGAGGCCCGCAGCGGAGGAAAGAGGCACGACAGTGAGCGTGAGTGCCGACCGACGCGAGGACCCGACCGAGCCCCAGCGAGGGAGGCCCGCAGCGGAGGAAAGAGGCACGACAGTGAGCGTGAGTGCCGACCGACGCGAGGACCCGACCGAGCCCCAGCGAGGGAGGCCCGCAGCGGAGGAAAGAGGCACGACAGTGAGCGTGAGTGCCGACCGACGCGAGGACCCGACCGAGCCCCAGCGAGGGAGGCCCGCAGCGGAGGAAAGAGGCACGACAGTGAGCATGAGCGCCATCACGACCCACGTTCTCGACACCGCACTCGGCAAGCCGGCAGCAGGTGTGCCGGTCCGCCTCGAATTCGTCAAGGACACCGTGACGACCCTCGCCACCGCGCAGACCAATGCGGACGGCAGGGTCTCTGACCTCGGCCCCGACCGGGTCGAGGCGGGCACCTACCGGCTGGTGTTCGACACCGCGAGCTACTTCAGGGCGACGGGCCAGAACGCCTTCTTCCCCGAGGTCAGCCTCACCTTCACGCTGTCCGATCCCGACCAGCACTACCACGTCCCGGTGCTGCTGTCCCCGTTCGCCTACTCGACCTATCGAGGGAGTTGACTTCCCATGGCCATCAAGCTCGGACCCAATCAGTACGGCAAGGCCGAGACCCACGTCGTCCGGGTCTACCGTGACACCCCCCGCCACGAGATCCGTGACCTCACCGTCGGCACCGCCCTGCGTGGCGACTTCAGCGAGGCCCACGTCCGCGGCGACCAGGGCGAGGTCCTGCCGACCGACACCCAGAAGAACACCGTCTTCTCCTTCGCCAAGGAGAAGGGCATCGAGTCGCCCGAGCAGTTCGGGCTCGCGCTCGCCGACCACTTCCTCGCCACGTCGAAGCGGGCCGACGGCGCCCGCATCGAGCTCGACGAGGTGACCTGGAGCCGCATCCAGGCCGACGGCACGGAGCACGACCACGCGTTCGTCCAGATGGGCGGTGGAGTACGGACTGCGGTCGTCAACGTCGACGGTCGCGGGGAGGACCGCAAGGCGCACGTCGTGTCCGGGATCAAGGACCTCGTCGTGCTCAAGTCGACCGGCTCCGAGTTCCACGGGTTCCTCAAGGACAAGTACACGACCCTCGAGCCGACGAACGACCGGGTCATGGCGACGTCCCTCATTGCCCGCTGGCGGTACAACACCACCGAGGGCCTCGACTGGAACAAAACCTACGACGTCGTCAAGGCGATCCTGCTCGAGAAGTTCGCGACGATCCACTCCTACGCCTTGCAGCAGACGCTCTATGGCATGGGCGAGGCCGTCCTCGAGCAGTTCCCGCAGATCGACGAGATCAAGTTCTCGGCACCGAACAAGCACCACTTCCTCGTCGACCTCTCGCCCTTCGGCGTCGAGAACCAGAACGAGGTGTTCTACGCCGCCGACCGGCCCTACGGGCTCATCGAGGCCACCGTCGTGCGTGATGACGCCTCCGATCCCGGCTCCGCCTGGCACGCCGTCCCGGCCTTCGTCTGAAGCCTGTCCTGAACGGAGCGTCCGCCCATGAC
>NZ_AWQS01000337.1 GCF_000576575.1 Intrasporangium chromatireducens Q5-1 | reverse complement strand
CGGTTGGTGGCCTCTCGACGTTCGCCACGTCGAAAGGCCAGCTTTGGACGCGAGCGAGGTGAGCGGCATACGGGACGGTCCTGGGACGTTGGAACAGCGGAAGCCCGCTCACGAGACGAAGGTGTGACACTGGAATGGTGTTCGGATTCGGCAGGAAGACCACGATGCCCACCCGCGAGGAGGCGCTGCCCGGTCGGGCCGAGCGCCCCTACGACGTCAGCCCGACGCACGTCGTCCTCGGCACCCCGATCGAAGGGCCGTGGCCCGACGGCTCCGAGGTGATGTATGTCGGGATGGGCTGCTTCTGGGGCGTCGAACGGATCTTCTGGCGCCAGCCGGGGGTCGTCGCGACGGCGGCCGGTTACATGGGCGGCTACACGCCGAACCCGACCTACGAGGAGGTCTGCACCGGCCTCACCGGCCATGCCGAGATCGTCCGCGTCGTCTACGACCCGGAGCAGACGAGCCCCGAGCTGCTGCTCAAGCAGTTCTGGGAGAACCACGACCCGACGACAGCGAACCGGCAGGGCAACGACGTCGGCACCGGCTACCGGTCGGCGATCTACTGGACCACCCCGGAGCAGGAGCGGGCCGCCATCGCGACGCGCGACGCCTTCCAGAAGGTGCTGCACGACAACGGGTTCGGCGAGATCACGACGGAGATCCGGTCGGCGCAGGACGCCGGGCCGTTCTACGTCGCCGAGGACTACCACCAGGGCTACCTGCACAAGAACCCGATGGGCTACTGCAACCACGGACCCAACGGCATGACGTGCCCGGTCGGCATCGTCCGTCAGGACCAGCTGCCTTCGCAGCAGGACGTGGCGCCTCCGGCGCACTAGCAGGTATGCCGCTCAGCTGAGTCGGCCGGGTCCGCCTCCTTCCGTGGAGGCGGGCCCAGCCTCGCTCAGTCGAGCGCGGCCGCGCTGGGGCCGCCACCGTCGCGCTCAGGCCAGTCCGGTCGGCATCCGGTTCGCGAAGTCGGTGGCCGCCTCGAACACCGATCCGACGTGCAGCACGCCGGCCTCGTCGAACGGCCGGCCGATGATCTGCATGCCGATGGGCAGGCCCTGCCGGTCGAAGCCGCTGGGGACGGACAGCGCGGGCAGCCCGGTCAGGTTGCCCGGCGCCGACGTCGTGACATAGGCGTCGATGGCGGGCTCCTCCGTGCCGTCCGGCCACCGCACCATCGGGTCGTCGGTGCGGACCGCGACGGCACCGAGGGTCGGGGCGAGCACCGCGGTCAGGCCGGCAGCCTCGTACAGCTCGCGCCAGCCCTGCTTGATCAGCTCGCGCACCCGCAGCGCCCGGATGTAGTCCGTCGCGTAGAGCAGCTCGCCGACCTCGAGCAGTGCCCGCACGTCCGGCTCGTAGAGGTCGGCCTTCTCGCGGAGGGTGTCCTGGTGGTAGGCGCTCGCCTCCGCCACGAGGATCCCGTACTCGACCGGCATGTAGGTGTGGCCGAGCGGCAGCTCCACCTCGCGGATCGTCGCGCCGGAGGCCTCGATCGTGCCGACCGCCGACCGGAAGGCCGCCTCGACGTCCGGCTCGATGTGGTCGAAGTAGTAGTTCGTCGGCACGCCCAGCGTCACCCCGGCGAGGTCCCCGCCGAGCGCCGCGGCATAGTCCGGAACCGGCTCGTCGACGCTGCCCGGGTCGCGAGGGTCGTGGCCCGCCAGCACCTGGAGCAGCAGCGCGACGTCGCCGACGGTGCGGGCCATCGGTCCGGCGTGGTCGAGCGCCCAGCACAGCGAGGTGATGCCCTGCCGGGAGACCCTGCCGTACGTCGGCTTGAGCCCCGTCGTCCCGTTGAGCGCCGACGGGATCCGGATCGAGCCGCCGGTGTCGGTGCCGATCGCGCCGAGCACCATGCGGGAGGCCAGTGCCGCTCCGGAGCCGCCACTCGAGCCGCCCGGGGTACGGCTCAGGTCCCACGGGTTGTGGGTCGTCGGGGTCATGACGCCGTACGCGTACTCGTGGGTGTGCGTCTGCCCCATCAGGACGGCGCCGGCCGCACGCAGCCGAGCCGACACGGCGGAGTCGGACGTCGCGATGCGGCCGGCACGAGTCCGGGAGCTCGACGTTGCCGCGACGCCCTCGGTGTCGCACAGGTCCTTGATCCCAACCGGTATGCCGTGCAACGGGTTTCGCGGACCGCCGGCGGAGATCTGTGACTCCGCCTCCTTCGCGGCCCCCCTGGCGCTGTCGAGGGTGAGCTCCGCGAACGCGTGCACCTGGCCCTCGTGGCGCTCGATCTGGCCGATGACCGAGTCGGTCAGCTCGACCGGGGACAGCTCCCCGGCGGCGATGGCGGCGGAGGCCTCGGTGAGGGTCAGCTCGTGGGGCTGCATCACGACCACCTCGCGTCGAAGCTCGTGGCGGGCGGGGTCTCGCCCAGGTCGACGGCATCGAGCTGGTCGACGAGCGACTGGACCAGCTGGAGCAGGCCGCTCGTGTCGGCGACGCGCTCCTTCGGCAGTGGGAGGCGGGCGTGCTCGGCAAGGGTCGCGGTCAGCTCGGGGGTGACCTGCGGTCTGGGCGTATCCATGCGCATCTCCTCGCGGACGCGTGGCGGCCACGCCGTCGTGGCCGCCCTTGTCGGTCACCGTACGAACTCTGCCCGCCGCTGCCAACCCCTCGGCAGCGCGGAGCCGACCGGCCGCCTGGCGCCGTTGCGACGCCGATTCCGTATGCCGCTGAGCCGGGTTCGCGTCGATCTGCCCTTCGCGCGGGCTCGGCCCCCTAGGGTGGCGCCATGCCGAAGGAGTTCAGCGTCAGCCGCTCGATCGAGATCGCCGCTCCGGTCGAGCGGATCACTCCGCTCATCACGAACCTGCACGAATGGCGCAAGTGGTCGCCGTGGGAGGACCTCGACGCTGACATGGAGCGCACCTACCAGGGCCCGGAGTCGGGCGTCGGTGCGATCTACGCGTGGCGTGGGAACAGCAAGGCCGGATCGGGCCGGATGGAGATCCTCGAGGCCGTCGACACCCACGTCGGCGTCGACCTGCTCTTCCAGTCGCCGATGCAGGCGCACAACCGGATCGACTTCACCCTCGTACCGCACGGCACGACGACCCGCGTCGAGTGGCTGATGACCGGGCCACAGAACGTCGTCATGCGGCTCATGAGCCGGTTCTGGTCGATGGAGAAGATGGTCGCGCCCGACTTCGAGCGCGGCCTGAAGAAGCTCAAGCAGGTCGCCGAGAGTTCCTGAGCGGGGCTTCCGAGGAGAGCGTCCTCTCGATCGTCGGGATCGTGCTCTCGATCG
>NZ_AWQS01000336.1 GCF_000576575.1 Intrasporangium chromatireducens Q5-1 | reverse complement strand
GAGCCGATCGGCGACGGGCAGGCGTCGGCCGTCGCCACCCCGCCGCAGGTCACGCCGGCGCGGGACCGCGCCCTCGTCACCCTGACCGACGTCAGTCCCGTCGTCGTCGGACCGGGCGCGACGGTCAAGCTCAAGGGCATCGTGACCGCCCCGAGCGTCGGTGCGCTGCTCGGGGCCACGCTCCGGGTTGTCCGCGGCACCGCCGACCTGGACCGGCGTGGAGCCGTCGCCGCGTGGGCGGCCCAGCAGGGCCCGGCGCGCGGCTCCGTCGTCGGCACGGTGACGCTGCCGACGGTCGACGCGGGGCAGAGCGCGAGCTTCAGCCTCGACCTGCCGGCGAGCCGCGTCGCGTCGCGCGCCACCTTCGCGGCGATCCCGCTCTCGGTCGAGGTCACCCCTCACGCCGCCACCGAACCGGCGGGCGTGCTGCGCACCTTCCTCACCTGGCAGTCGCGCAAGGAGTACGTGCCGCTCGAGATCGCCACCGTCCTGCCGGTCACCCTCGACCCCGACCCCGCGCTCTTCTCCACCGACGAGGGCAAGCGGGTCGCGGCCTGGCAGGCGGCCATCGGACCGGGCTCGCGGGTGCGGCACCTCCTCGAGGGGTCGGCCGGGCACGACGTGACGCTGGCGGTGGACCCGTCCGTGTTCGGGCCGAGCGTGGCCGGGTCCGCGGCCGGAGGCCCGACGCCGGGGCCGACACCGGGTGCGACGCCTGGTGCGACAACGGGGCCGACACCGGGTGCGACAGCGGGGCCGACACCGGGGGCGACTCCCGGGGCCACGACCGCGCCCGCGACGGGCACGACGTCCGGAGCCCCGACGGGCCGCCCCTCCGGAGGGGCAGCGTCAGGCGCGGCCACCGGCGCACCCTCGACACCCGCGACGACCCCCACGGCGCCCGCTTCACCCACACCCACGCCGACACCCACGCCCACCGCGACGGGGACGACCGGTCTCGCGGGCCGCGCGGTCACCGAGCTCGGCGACCAGGTCGTCGACCTGCTGCGCGGGCGGGCGGTGTGGGCGCTGCCCTACGCCGACGGTGACCTCGCGGCCGCCGTCGAGGCGGACCCCACGAATGCCGTCATCCGCGACCTCGTCGACCGATCCTCGGTCGTCGGGCGCCGGCTCGGCCAGTCCGTCCGCGCCGACGTCGTCCTGCCCGCCGATGGCCTCCTGCCGGCCGGGAGGGAGGCCGGTCTCGCGACGCTGCTGCGCGGCACCCGGCTGGGCAAGGCAGCCGGCATCGTGGTCAACAGCGCAGCGGTCACCGGCCCGACGGCATACACGCCCTCCGCCCGCAGGATCAGTGCGGCCGGCACCCGACTGCTCGGCTGGGACGCCCCGCTGTCGGCGTTGTTGCCCTCGGGGGCCGGTGCAGGGGTTGCGGCGCGGCAGCAGTTCCTCGCGGAGACCCTCGCCCTGCTCGGCGAACGGCCCGGCACCCAGCGCTCCGTGCTCGTGCTCGGCTCCCGCCGCTACGACCCTGACCCCGCAGCGCTGCGTGACCTGCTCACCGCGATCGACGCCGCCCCGTGGCTCACCCCGGTCTCCGCCGACTCGCTGCTCGTCGACTCCGGAGACGACGTCGCGACGCGGGCCGGCACCCCCGCCAAGCCGGTCCCCGCCGCGGCCCCGGGTCCGACGTTGACGACGACCCGTCTCGCCCGGATGGCCGAGGAACGCGAGACCCTGCGCCGGGTGGCCACGGTGCTGCGCGACGGCGCCACCTTCGAGGCGACCTACCGCGAGGTGCTCGACGAGCTCGCGAGCACCCGGTGGCGCTGGGCCCCTGCTGCGTGGACCTCCCTCGCGACGACGATCTCGACGAGCGTGCGGGACGCGACGAGCGCGATCCAGGTCGTCCCGCGCAGCTTCAACTTCCTCGCGGAGCAGGGCACCCTCACCCTCACCGTCGAGAACGGCCTCGACTTCGCGATCGAGGACATCCGGCTCGTCCTCGCTCCGACGAACCCCCGGATGCAGGTGGTCAAACAACCTCCGCCGATCCGGATCGGCGCCGAGTCGAAGACGAGCGTCAAGGTGACCGTCCGGGCGGTCGCCGCCGGCCAGGCCGACATCCGGGCGTTCCTGACGACGGCCGACGGCACCCCCATCGGCAAGCCGGCCATCATCCCCGTCGCCGCGAACCCGCTCGACACGACGATCTACTGGGTCGGTGGGGTCGTCGCGGCGCTCGTCCTCGTCGCCGGCGTGGTCCGGTCGCTCGTGCGGGGCACGTCCCGGATCGACGAGATCGACGACCCCCACGCCCTCGACGTGGACCCCGACGTCGACGCGCACGATATGGAGCGCGGTCGCGAGGGCCGATCCACTTAGGATGGTCGCGACCCAGCCATGGAAAGGGGTGACGGGATCGTGCAAGGAGTCGGTCCGGGTTCGGTCCTCGCAGGGCGGTATGCCGTCACCCTGCGCACGGCCGAAGGCCCGCATCACGAGCGGTGGCGTGCCACCGACCAGACCCTCGAGCGCGATGTCGTCCTCGTGTGCTTCCCGAGCTCGGCCCCCATCGCACCGGCAGCCCTCGACGCCGCCCGTCGCGCCGCCGGCCTCGAGGACCCCCGGCTCGTCCGCGTGCTCGACGTCGGTGCGGACGAGGACGTGTCCTTCATCGTCGAGGAGCCGCTGACCGGCTCGGCCCCGATGTCCTACCTGCTCCATGGCGGCGGGCTCCCGGCCGAGGAGGTGCGGCGCCTGGTCGGCGAGTCCGCGACGGCCCTCGAGAAGGCCCGACACCGCGGCCTGCACCACCTGGCCCTCGACCCGAGCTCGATCCTGCGGATGCCGGACGGCTCGGTCAAGGTCCGGGGACTGGCAACCGACGCCGCCCTCGCCGACACCGACACCGCGGAGGACGAGCTCGCCGCCCGCCTCGACGCGGTCGGGCTGGTCCGGCTGGTCTACGCGGGGCTCACCGCCCGGTGGCCCGGCGCCGCTCCCGAGGACGCCCAACCCGTGCCCTATGCCGGGCTCGAGGCAGCCCCGACGATGGTCGGCGGCGTCGCCGCTCCCTCCGAGATCGCCGTCGGTGTGCCGGCGGACCTCGACCTCATCTGCCGACTGACACTGACCGACGACGTCGGCCCAGTGTCGCCCGGCGACCTGGCGAACCAGATCGCGCCGTGGCCGCACGAGGCTCCCGTCACCGACGGGGCGACGGCGATCGGCCTGCCCCGCACGTCGCTGGCGAGCAACGACCCGACCCGCGTCATGCCGGCGGGCGCCGGTGGGGCGCGCACCGAACGCGAGGGGCCGAGTCACCTCGCCACCGCGGGAGCCGCCGCC
>NZ_AWQS01000335.1 GCF_000576575.1 Intrasporangium chromatireducens Q5-1 | reverse complement strand
GAGACGCGCACGCTCAATGGTGAGACGCGCACTGTCGATGGGCGCAGTGGTGTGTCGATGGGAGGGAGTGTGCTCGCGATCGGGGGAGGGAAGGCGAACCGATAACCTTGCGGGTGGCTCACTCGCGGCGGGTGGGCGTCGAAGGAAGGCGGAGTGATGCCGGCAATCGTGCTCGTCGGAGCGCAGTGGGGCGATGAGGGCAAGGGCAAGGCGACAGACCTGCTCGGCAGCAGCGTCGACTACGTCGTCAAGTTCAACGGTGGCAACAACGCCGGTCACACCGTCGTCATCGAGCAGGACGGCAAGCGCGAGAAGTACGCCCTCCACCTGCTGCCGTCCGGGATCCTCAGCCCGAACTGCACCCCCGTGATCGGCAACGGTGTCGTCGTCGACCTCGGCGTCCTCTTCGAGGAGCTCGACGGGCTCGACGCGCGGGGCATCGACACCAGCCGGCTGCTCGTGTCGGCCAACGCGCACATCATCGCGTCCTACAACCGGACCCTCGACAAGGTGACCGAGCGCTTCCTCGGCAGCCGCCGCATCGGCACGACGGGTCGCGGGATCGGGCCGACCTACGCCGACAAGATGAGCCGCACCGGCATCCGCGTCCAGGACCTCTACGACGAGAAGATCCTGCGGCACAAGGTCGAGGCAGCCCTCGACTTCAAGAACCAGGTCCTCGCCAAGATCTACAACCGTCGGGCGATCGAGGCCGACGAGGTCGTGGCCGAGCTGCTCGAGCATGCCGAGCGCCTCAGGCCGATGGTCGCCGACACCTCCCTGGTCCTGTCCCAGGCCCTCGACCGCGGCGAGACGGTCCTCTTCGAGGCGGGCCAGGCCACCCTCCTCGACGTCGACCACGGCACCTACCCCTATGTCACGTCGAGCAACGCCACGGCGGGCGGCGCCTGCACCGGCTCCGGCGTCCCACCGACCCGGATCGACTCGGTCATCGCGATCCTCAAGGCCTACACGACCCGCGTCGGGGAGGGCCCGTTCCCGACCGAGCTGCACGACGACATGGGCGAGTTCCTGCGCAAGACCGGCGGCGAGTACGGCGTCACGACCGGCCGCCCGCGCCGGTGCGGCTGGCTCGACGCGGTGATCGGCCGCTACGCCAACCGGATCAACGGCGTCACCGACTTCGTCATCACCAAGCTCGACATCCTCACCGGCCTCGAGAAGGTCCCGGTGTGTGTCGCCTACGACGTCGACGGCGTGCGGCACGACGAGATGCCCGTGAACCAGTCCGACTTCCACCACGCGAAGCCGATCTACGAGTACCTCGACGGCTGGTGGGAGGACATCACCCGCTGCCGCAGCTTCGACGAGCTGCCGGCCAACGCCCAGGCCTATGTCCTGCGCGTCGAGGAGCTCATCGGGGCACGGGTGTCCGCGATCGGGGTCGGCCCCGGCCGCGACGAGATCATCGAGCGCTACCCCCTCAAGCCCGCCACCGCCTGAGCCCGCGCACGCGCGGAGCAAGCTGAGCGGCATACGAAATCGTTTGTACGAGAAGGAAACCCATGGCAGAGAAGGTCGTCGAGCAGGACTGGGTCACGCGGCTGGCGGATGAGGTCATCGCCGACGCCAAGGACCGGGGGATCGACAAGATCGTCTGCGCGTCCGGCATCAGCCCGTCGGGGCCGATCCACCTCGGCAACTTCCGCGAGCTCATCACCCCGCACCTCGTCGCCGACGAGATCAAGCGGCGCGGGGTGCCGTGCGAGCACATCCTGTCGTGGGACGACTACGACCGCTTCCGCCGGGTCCCCAAGGGACAGCCGGGGGTCGACGAGTCGTGGGAGCAGTACATCGGTATGCCGCTCACCTCCGTCCCAGCGCCCGCCGGCTCCCCGCACGCGAACTGGGCCGATCACTACAAGGCGCCGCTGCTCGAGGCCATGGAGCGGCTGGGCATCGAGGTGCGCGCCATCAGCCAGACGACGCAGTACACCGCGGGCGCCTACGTCGACGAGGTCCTCCTCGCGATGCGCGAACGGGCCCGGATCGACGAGGTGCTCGGTCGCTACCGGACCCTCGAGGCCGCCGCCGAGGCGAAGCAGAAGGCGTCGGGCAAGGGCAAGCGGGTCGAGCTGACCCCCGAGCAGGAGGAGGCGCAGACCGAGGCCGAGCGTGGCTCCGGCGCCGCGAGCGAGGACGACGGCAGCGAGGGGAGCCGGGGGTACTACCCGTTCAAGCCGTACTGCACCTCGTGCGGCACCGACTTCACGACGGTGACGGCCTACGACGACGAGACGAACGACCTCACGTACGTCTGCGCGAAGTGTGGCAACGAGGAGACCGTCGACCTCAAGACGTTCCGCCACGGCAAGCTCGTGTGGAAGGTCGACTGGCCGATGCGGTGGGGCTACGAGCAGGTGCTGTTCGAGCCGTCGGGTGTCGACCACCAGTCGCCCGGGTCGTCCTTCGTCGTCGGCAAGGAGCTGGCGCCGATCTTCGGGTGGCAGCGCCCGATCGGGCCGATGTACGCCTTCGTCGGGATCGCCGGCATGGCGAAGATGAGCTCGTCGCGCGGCGGCGTGCCGATCCCCAACGACGCGCTCGAGGTGATGGAGCCGCAGGTGCTCCGCTGGCTGTATGCCCGCCGCCGGCCGAACCAGAGCTTCGACATCGCGTTCGGGCAGGAGCTGCAGCGGCTCTATGACGAGTGGGACGCGTTGGGGCGCAAGGTCACCGGGGGCGCCGCGCAGGCGGGCGACCTGGCCGCGCACATGCGGGCCACCTCGACGGCCTCGGGCGTGCTGCCGGCGACCCCGCACCCCATGCCGTTCCGGACCATCGCGTCGGTCGTCGACATCACCCAGGGCGACGAGGCGCAGACCGTGCGCATCCTGTCCGACCTCGACCCCGACGAACCGGTCGGTTCGATCGACGAGCTGCAGCCACGACTCGGCTGCGCCCGGCGGTGGATGCTCGGGTACGTCCCGGCCGAGGACCGGACCGTGGTCCGCTCGACGCCGGACCTCGACCTGCTCGGGCGGCTCGACGAGCAGCAGCGCGAGTCGCTGCGGATGCTGGTCGAGCGGCTGGACGAGCACTGGTCCCTCGACGGCCTGACCCACCTCGTCTATGCCGTGCCGAAGGTCCAGCGGGGCATCGACCCGGCGGCGAAGGTCAAGGACCCGGAGCTGTCGAAGGCGCAGCGGGCGTTCTTCGTCCTGCTCTACGACCTGCTCGTCGGCAAGGACACGGGGCCGCGGCTGCCGACCCTGCTGCTCGCCCTCGGCAAGGACAAGGTGAAGGCGCTCCTCGCCCCCTCCTCACCCGTCGAGTGAGCGCAAACTCCGGTTGC
>NZ_AWQS01000334.1 GCF_000576575.1 Intrasporangium chromatireducens Q5-1 | reverse complement strand
GGTTTGTGGCCTCTCGTCGGTTTGTGGCCTCTCGACGTTCCTCCACCGTCGAAGGGCCACCAACCGACGAAGGGCCAGTAACCGACGAAGGGCCAGTATCCGACACTTCCATGCCCGAGCCGATGAGCCAGGCCTGCACCCGGCCGGGACCGTGCACGGCCTCCGGTACGGCGGCCCGGACGAGCTGCGTCGGGGTGTGCGGCCCGACGTAGCGCACCATCCCCACCCCGGCCTCGACCGCGGCGGTCACCGCGAGGATCGCCGCGCCGGTGTAGTGCTCACCACCGGCGACGACGCCCAGCACGCCGCGTGAGTACTTGTCGTCGGCCGGCCCGGGCACCGGCCAGAGCCGCGCCGCGTCGTCGAAGGTGAGCCGCTCGACGGCAGCGGGCGCCGCCTCCAGGTCGAGCCCCATGTCGACGACGGTGAGCCGACCTGTCGCACCCTCACCAGCCGGCAGCAGGTGGGCCGGCTTGGCCACGCTCATCGTCACGGTCTCGTCCGCCCACACGACCGCGTCGGAGCGCTCCCGGCCCTCCGGGTCGAGGCCGCTCGCGACGTCCACCGCCAGGACCCAGGCGTCCTCGTCGACCGCCTCGACCAGCTGCAGCGCCGTGGGTCGCAGGCCGGGCTTGCCGCCGATCCCGGTGACTCCGTCGAGGACCAGGTCCGCTCCGCCCACGACCCGGCGGGCCCCCTCGAGGTCGTCCGCCGCGACCACGACCGTGACGCCGGCCTCCTCAGCCGCCGCCAGCCCGCCCGGGTGCGCACCCGCCCGGCCCTTGTCGCCGACCAGCACCGCAGCGGCAGGGAAGCCGGCCTCGGCGAGGAGGTGAGCGGCATACAGGGCGTCTCCCCCGTTGTCGCCCGAGCCGACGAGCGCGACGACCGTCCGTCCCCCGTGCTCCTCGAGCCGCGCAGCGGCGACCTCGGCGATGCCCTCGGACGCACGCCGCATCAGCGTGCCGTGCGGCAGGTCCGCCATCGCGGCCGCCTCGACGGCGCGGACGTCGGGAATGGACAGTGCCCGGATCATGAGCCCTCCGCGATGACGACGGCCGACGCGATGCCCGCGTCGTGGGACAGGGAGACGTGCAGCGAGCCGACCCCGAGGGCCTGCGCCCGCGCGGCCACCGTGCCGGTGACCTCGAGCGACGGCTTGCCGACGTCGTTGGTCACGACCCACGCGTCGGTCCAGGCGAGCCCGCCCGGCGCACCGAGCGCTTTGGCGAGTGCCTCCTTGGCGGCGAACCGCGCCGCGAGTGAGGCCACGCCGAGCTCGCCCTCCTCGGCGGTGAAGAGCCGCGTGCGGAGCGCCGGGGTCCGCTCGAGCGCGGCACCGAACCGCTCGATGTCGACGACGTCGATCCCGAGCCCGATGATCACCCGGCGGCCCCGCTCACTCGACGGTGACCGACTTGGCGAGGTTGCGCGGCTGGTCGACGTCGAGGCCCTTGGCGGTCGAGAGCCACAGGGCGAAGACCTGCAGCGGCACGACGGTCAGCAACGGGGCGAGGAGCGGCGCCGTGGCGGGCACGCGGATCACCTCGTCGGAGAACGGCACGACGGCCTCGTCGCCGTCCTCGGCGATGACGAGTGTGCGGGCGCCGCGGGCGCGGATCTCCTGGATGTTCGAGACGACCTTGCCGTGCAGGCCGTGCTCGCTCGACGGCGAGGGGACGACGACGAAGACGGGCTGGCCCGGCTCGATGAGCGCGATGGGGCCGTGCTTGAGCTCGCCGGCCGCGAAGCCCTCGGCGTGGATGTAGGCCAGCTCCTTGAGCTTGAGGGCCCCCTCGAGGGCGACCGGGTAGCCGACGTGCCGACCGAGGAAGAGGACGGCCCGGGTGTCGGCCATGAACCCGGCGATCTCCTTGACGCGGCCCATTCGCTCGAGCACCGTCTCGATCTTGCCCGGCACCTCGGCGAGCTCCTTGAGGACGGCCTTGATGTCGTCGACGTACGTGCCGCCGCGCAGCTGGGCGAGGTAGAGACCGAGGATGTAGCTCGCGGTGATCTGGGCGAGGAACGCCTTCGTCGACGCCACGGCGATCTCCGGGCCGGCGTGGGTGTAGAGGACGGCGTCGGACTCGCGCGGGATCGTCGAGCCGTGCGTGTTGCAGATCGAGATGGTCAGCGCGCCGAGCTCGCGGGCGTGCTTGACCGCCATCAGGGTGTCCATCGTCTCGCCGGACTGGCTGATCGACACGACGAGCGTGCGCTCGTCGACGATCGGGTCGCAGTAGCGGAACTCGTGCGCGAGGGAGACCTCGACAGGGATGCGCGTCCACCGCTCGATGGCGTACTTCGCGACCATGCCCGCGTACGCGGCGGTCCCGCACGCCACGATCGTGATCCGGTCGATCTCGCGCAGCTTCTCCTCCGGGATCCGCAGCTCGTCGAGCGTCAGCCGGCCCTCCTCGTCGGTGCGCCCGAGCAGCGTGTCGCGCACGGCGTGCGGCTGGTCGTGGATCTCCTTCTCCATGAAGGTGGCGTAGCCGCCCTTCTCGGCGGCGGCAGCGTCCCACGTCACCTCGTACGCCTTGCCGTCGGCGGGCGTGCCGTCGAAGTTGATGACCGTCGCGCCGTCGGGCGTGATCGTGACGATCTGGTCCTGGGCGAGCTCGAGCGCGTGCCGGGTGTGGCCGATGAACGCCGCCACGTCGGAGCCGAGGTAGTTCGCGTCGTCGCCGAGCCCCACGACGAGGGGGCTGTTGCGCCGGGCCCCGACGACGACGTCGGGCTGGTCCGCGTGGACCGCGAGGAGCGTGAAGGCGCCCTCGAGGCGCGCGACGACGGCGCGCATCGCCTCGGTCAGGTCGGGGGTGGTGGCGTAGGCCGCGGCGAGCAGGTGCGCGACGACCTCGGTGTCAGTCTCGCTGCTGAAGACGATGCCCTGCTCGAGCAGCTCGCTCTTGAGGGCGTGGAAGTTCTCGATGATGCCGTTGTGGATGAGGGCGAGCTTGCCGTCCGTGCCGCCGCGGTGGGGGTGGGCGTTCTGGTCCGTCGGTCCGCCGTGGGTCGCCCAGCGGGTGTGGCCGATGCCGGTGCGCGAGGGCGGCAGCGGGTGCTCGTCGAGCTCGTGGCGCAGGTTGGCCAGCTTGCCGGACTTCTTCCGGGTCTCGACGTGGTCGCCCGCGATGAGCGCGACCCCCGCCGAGTCGTAACCGCGGTACTCCAGCCGCGACAGGCCCTCCATCACGACGTCGAGCGCCGTCCCGTCCGAGACCCGACCGACGTACCCCACGATTCCACACATGGGCACCAGCGTAGGGGACGTGCGCAGGTGCCCCGGCACCCGCAGGACCGAGCGGTATGCCGCTCAGCCGGCTGAGC
>NZ_AWQS01000333.1 GCF_000576575.1 Intrasporangium chromatireducens Q5-1 | reverse complement strand
CGGTTGGTGGCCTCTCGACGGGTGGTGGCCCCTCGACGTGGGGACGGGCCGGTCCCCGGGGAGGGAACCGGCCCGTCGACTCGAGCGCAGGGCGGTCAGGCCTTGTAGGGCTTCGCCTTGAGGATCTTGACCTCGATGGTCTTGCCGTTCGGCGCCTCGTAGGAGGTCGTCTCGCCGACGCTCCGGCCGTTGATGGCCGCGCCCATGGCGGACTTCTCGGAGAAGACCTGCAGGTCGGTGTCGTCCGCGATCTCGCGGTTGCCGAGCAGGAAGGTCTCCTTGTCGCCGAACATCTCGACCGTGACGACCATGCCGGGCTCGACGACGCCGTCGTCGGGAGGCGTCTCGCCGATCACGGCGTTGTGGAGCAGCTCCTGGAGCTGGCGGATGCGGGCCTCCATCTTGCCCTGCTCCTCGCGCGCGGCGTGGTAGCCGCCGTTCTCCTTGAGGTCGCCCTCCTCGCGGGCCTCCTCGATCTTGCGCGCGATCTCGATCCGACCTTCGCCGGACAGCTGTTCCAGCTCCGCCTTGAGGCGGTCGTAGGCCTCCTGAGTCAGGAAGCTCGCAGCAGTCTCGGTCACGATGTAACTCCTCGGATGAAACGGCGCCCACGCGGTGCTCGCGTGGGCGCCCGAAACAAGGAAGGCCGCGACCGGATCTCGGTGTGTCACCGGTCGTGACCTCAGGTGAACTTCGAGGATAACAAACGCACCCACCACACGCACCCGAGCGAGATGGGATCGAGACCTTTCGAGCAGGTCAGGCGCAGGTTGGGTGGTCGGTGAGGACGGCGGCCGAACCACCGCACGGCTCACGGCATGGTGCAGGTGCGCACTTCGCCGGACACCGCACGCGTCGTCGTCCGGAAGGTGACGGTCTGCTCGGACGTGTCGCTGCTCGCCCGGGGGACCTTGGCCTCGACGCTGCCGACGGTCGAGAAGTCCTTGGCCAGGGCCCGCACCTGACACGTCATCGGCTGGCCCGAGGGTCGGTTCACCTGGAACTTCACCGTGATCGTCTGGTCGTTGACGACCTTGAACGAGAGCGTCTCCCAAGTCGGCACGCCGAGGGTGGCCGACAGGCCGAACCAGATCGCCATGGCGATGCCGCCGCCGATGCCGATCGTGCCGACGATCCACCACTTGAGCGTGCCGGGCGCTGGCTTGGGCAGGGACATTCGCGGCTCCGTGGGGCCGACGTGGGGTGCGTCGGGTTGGTGAGAGGATGGCGGACGGGTCCCAGTCTCTCCCACCCGCGGCAGGGACCCGCACCCGGTCGGCCCCGGCCGCCGGACCCCACCGACACCCTGGCGTGAGGAGCGACGTTGTCCCGAGGTATGCGGCTGATGGCGGTGCACGCGCACCCCGACGACGAGTCGAGCAAGGGCTCGGCGACGACCGCGAAGTACGTCGCCGAGGGCAACCGCGTCATGGTCGTCTCGTGCACCGGTGGCGAGCGCGGCGACATCCTCAACGAGAAGCTCAAGGGCGACCCCGAGATCGAGCGCGACATGGTCGCGTACCGCCGGCGGGAGATGAAGGCCGCCCAGGAGATCCTCGGCTGCGAGCACACCTGGCTCGGCTTCGTCGACTCCGGCCTGCCGGAGGGCGACCCGCTGCCGCCGCTGCCCGAGGGCTGCTTCGCCCTCGAGGACCTCGAGGTGACGACCGAGGCCCTCGTCCGGGTCATCCGCGAGTTCCGTCCGCACGTCATGACGACGTACGACGAGAAGGGCGGCTACCCGCACCCGGACCACATCATGTGCCACCGGGTCTCGATGGCGGCCTTCGAGGCGGCCGGTGACCCGGAGCGCTACCCCGAGGCCGGCCAGCCCTGGCAGCCGCTCAAGATCTACTACAACAGCGGACACCGCCTCGAGCGGCTCACCGCGATCCACGACGCGATGGTCGCCGAGGGGCTCGAGAGCCCGTACACCGACTGGCTCGCGAACTGGAAGCCGCGCCGCAAGAACCACACGACGACCGAGATCGAGTGCGCGGACTACTTCGAGACCCGCGACAAGGCCCTCCTCGCCCACGCGACGCAGGTCGACCCTGACGGGTTCTGGTTCCGCGTGCCGGTCCGGCTGCAGCAGCAGGTCTGGCCCCACGAGGACTTCGAGGCCGCCCTGTCCTACGTGCCGATCCACGAGGTCGAAGACGACCTGTTCGCCGGACTCGGCACGGCCGCGGAGGCGGACGTGCTGGCGACGTCGGGCGACCTCACCCTGGCCTACGACGGGCGCCTGCCCGAGGACATCGAGGAGACGGCCTGATGGGCGGCAGCGGAAACCTTCCGGTCGGACCGGGCATCTTCGGCTTCATCGCCGTCTTCCTCCTCGCGGTCGCGCTCTGGTGCCTGATGCGCAACATGAACGCCCGGATGCGCCGCATGGCCTACCGCGAGCGGGACCGGCTCGAGCAGGAGCGCCTCGAGCAGGAGCGCCGGGACCAGGGGGAGCAGGGCGTGAGCCGACCGGATGGCGGCGAAGACCGGCTGCGGCCCGGGAGCAGGCCGGAGGACGGCTCGAGCACGGACGGTCCCGCGCCGCGCGCCTGACGCGTGCACGCACCCGCGGGCCTGACCGCTGCGCGGTCCCGAGCGGGTATGCCGCTCAGCGGGCCACCCGCGAACGGCACCGCGGGCGCGGGGCGCGCCCAGCGGCATACCGTCGCTCAGCTGGCGATCGGGTTCGTCGCGACGGCGAGCGCCACGGCCGCGAAGTGCGAGACGAACGCGGCGAGCGTGAAGGCGTGGAACACCTCGTGGAAGCCGAACCACCGCGGTGACGGGTTGGGCCGCTTCGTCGCGTAGATGACCCCGCCCGCGGTGTAGAGCAGCCCGCCGAGCGCGATGAGCGTGCCGATGAGCACGCCGCCGGCCCGCCAGAACGGCACGACGTAGAAGATCGCGGTCCAGCCAAGGGCGATGTAGAGGCCGGTGTAGAGCCAGCGCGGCGCTCGCACCCAGGCGACGCGGAAGATGACGCCGGCGACCGCCCCGCCCCAGATGAGCAGCAGGAGGGTGCGGGCCTGGTCCCACGGCAGCAGCGTCACGGCGAACGGCGTGTAGGTGCCGGCGATGATGAGGTAGATGTTCGAGTGGTCGAGCCGCTTCAGCACGCCGCCCATCCGGGGTCCCCAGTGGCCGCGGTGGTAGATCGCCGAGACGCCGAAGAGCAGCGCCGCGGTGACCGTGAAGACGAGGGCGGACGTGCGCACCGCGCCGGGCGCGGCCAGGAGCGTCAGGACGAGGCCGCCGATGAGCGCGCACGGGAACATCACGAGGTGCAGCCAGCCGCGCAGTCGGGGTTTGACCGTCGCGACGACCTCCTTCACCGCGGCGACGGGTCCATCGGTGCCGTT
>NZ_AWQS01000332.1 GCF_000576575.1 Intrasporangium chromatireducens Q5-1 | reverse complement strand
GTTTGCGCTCGCTCGACGGTTCGCGATCGGAGTTTGCGCTCGGTCGACGGTTGACAGGGGGTGGGCAGCAATCGCATTATATGAACGAGCGTTCGTTGATATACGTGAAGGGCGATCCGATGTACTTCGAGCAGTTCGCGGTCGGGCAGACGTTCCGGGCCGGCCCGAGGGTCGTGACGGAGGCCGACATCGCCTCATTCGCGGCACTGAGCGGGGACGACCATCCCCTGCACACCGACCCCGTGTATGCCGCCGGAACCCGGTTCGGCTCGGTCATCGCGCACGGCGGGCTCGGCTCCACGATCGCGGCCGGCCTCTGGGTGCGAAGCGGTGCGGTGTCCGACTCGGTCGTCGCGGCCCTCGGGGAGGAGTGGACCTGGCATGCCCCCATCCGGCCCGGTGATGTGCTCACCCTGACGGCGACGATCGTGCGCCGCGAGCCGCGAGCCGACCGCGACACCGGAGCCATCGACGCAGGCGTCATCACCCGGTACAACGAGCTGACCAACGGTGAGGGCGTGGTCGTGCAGTCGGGCCACGCCAGGACCCTGGTCAAGGCGAGCCCCGGAGCGGAGCACGAACCGCGCACCGACGTCGGCACCCTCGCCTGGGGCCGGCTCCTCGCCGACGCACTCGGTGCCGACGAGCGGTTCCGCTCGGCCGTCGCCGAATGGGACGGCACGATCGGGGTCCGCGCCGGGCAGCACGAGGTCCACCTGCGGATCTACCGGGGCCGGGTCATCGAGGTGACACGCCGCGCGCCCCACGGCGCCACCTTCACCTTCGGCGCGTCGGAGCGGACGTGGGCCGACATCATCACCGCCGACGAGGCCGGCTTCGGGGTGCGGCTGATGAGCGGCGAGTTCGAGGTCAGCGGCGACCCCTACGAGTACCTGCGCCTCACCAAGGCGCTCTCGTTCCTCGTCGACGCCGTGCGCACCGTGGCCCGCCCGGACAGCGCCGCTCCCGCCGACGCAACCGGCCCAGCCGCCCAGGCCACCGACGAGCAGAAGGCACTCGCATGACGACGATCTCAGCCCATCACCTCGACATCGACGGCCGGATCGGCTTCGTGCAGGAGGTGGTCCCGGCGCGGCCCAACGGAACGACCCTCCTGCTCCTCCACACCGCCGGCCAGAGCGGCGTCCAGTGGCGGCGCACCCTCGTCCCACTCGCCGACCTCGGCTACCGGCTCCTCGTGCCAGACCTGCCCGGCCATGGACACTCGGAGCCGCACGCGACAGGCGTCGTCACCGACCTGGCCGTCTACTCCGACTGGTGCGTCACGCTGCTCGACCGACTCGCCCCCGACCGACTCGCCCCCCAACAGCGCACCGGCGACCAGCCCGCCGCTGACCGGACCGTCGTCGTCGGCTGCTCGATCGGCGGCAAGGTCTCCCAAGACCTCGCCGCGCGCCACGGCCATCGGTTCGCGGCGGCCGTGTCGATGTGCGCCCCACCCGGGCCGGGCAAGGTCAAGCTGCACGCCCTGCGCCGGGAGCTCGAGGACTCCGCCGCGCCCGCCCGGACCGACCGCACGTTCATCGGGACCCAGGCGGTCGTCGGCCGGGCGGTCGATGCCGACCGCCGCGACCTCATCGCGCGGATGCACTGCCGCGAGGACCCGGAGGTGTCCGGCTCGGACCTCATCGGATGGGGGACGCACGACGTCCGGGAGCTGCTGCCCACCGTCCCGTGCCCGGTCACCTTCGTCGCCGGCGAGGACGACCTCTGGGTGGCCCCGCGCACCGTCGCGGCCGCCGCCCAGCAGGTCCCCGCCGGCCGCTACGTCCTGCTCGAGGGCTACGGTCACTACCCGATGGAGGAGATGCCGGAGTTCGCCAAGGTCCTCGACGACTGGATCTCCTCGATGCTGCAGGAGGTGGGCGCATGACGGTGCCTCGGCTCCTCGACGTCGTGTCCGAGCTGGCCCAGGCGGACCCGACCGCCGTCGCCCTCTGGGACGGCGCCGCCGCAGCGGACCCGGCCGGAACGACGACCGCCCTCCCCGTCACCCGCCAGCAGCTCGTCGCCCGCTCGGCCGCCATCGCCGAGGTGCTCCGTGGACTGGGCGTGGGCGCCGGAGACTGCGTCGGCGTCTGGCTGCCGAACTGGTCCGACTCCGTCGCGGCCCAGTTCGCCGCGCTCGGTCTCGGTGCCCACGTCATCGGCATCAACACCCGCTACAACAGCGAGGAGGTCGCGCACGTCCTGCAGATGGCCGCCCCGCAGGCCGTCCTCATGGCCCACGACTTCAACGACCTCGACCTCGTCGGCCGGCTCCGTGCGGCGCTCGAGCCCGCCGACCGGCCCGCCCCCGCCCTCGTCGTCGTGGCCGCACCCGGGACGCGCGCCCCCGACGACCTCTCGGCCTACGACCTCGGCAGCCCCGTCGTCGCCCTCGCCCCCAGCCACCCCGCCACGGCCCCCACCACCCTGCCGCCCGGGCCCTCGGCTCTCGCGGTCGGCTTCACGACCTCCGGGTCCACCGGGCGCCCCAAGCTCGCCGCCCACGACGAGGCCGGCACGACGGAGCACCTCCTGGCCGCCGGCGAGGCGCTTCGCTTCCGCCCCGACGACGTCATGCTCGGCGCGCTCCCGCTGTCCGGCGTCTTCGGCTTCGTCGCCGCGTATGCCGCTGTGCTGGCTGGGGTGCCCGTCCTCCTCGAGCCGGTCTTCCGGGCTTCCGGCGTCGTTGCCGAGATGGCTGAGCTGGGCGTGACGCACATCGTCGGTGGGGACGACCTGATCGGCCGGATCGCCGACGAGCAGCGCGCTTCCGGCGCGCGCCTCGCCCTGCGCCACGTGCTCATCGCCGACTTCGAGGGCCGCACGCCCGAGCTCGCGGCCTGGGCCGAGCAAGCCTGCGGCGCCGTCCTGACCGGCGTGTACGGCTCCTCCGAGACGTTCGCCCTGACGGCGTTCTGGCCGACCGACGCGCCGCCGGAGACGAGGGCCGCCGGCGGCGGCCACGTCGTGACACCGGCCATCGCCGTGCGCATCGCCGACCCCCTGACGAACCGCGAGCTGCCCGACGGAGAGCAGGGCGAGCTGCAGCTGCGCGGCCCCAACGTCGTCGACGACTACCTCGGCGATCCCTCGCTCAAGGCGGCAGCCTTCACGAGCGACGGCTGGTTCCGCACCGGCGACCTCGCCGTCCGCACGGGCGAGGGGGCCTTCCGCTACGTGTGCCGGATGGGCGACGTGCTGCGGCTGCGCGGGTTCCTCGTCGACCCCGCCGAGATCGAGCTGCGGCTCATCGCCCACGACGCGGTCGCCCTGGCCAAGGTCGTCGGTGCCCCCGCCCGTGACGGGCACGGCACCGAGGCGATCGCGTTCGTCGTCGCCCGCCCCGGCCACACCACGACGAGCGAGGAGC
>NZ_AWQS01000331.1 GCF_000576575.1 Intrasporangium chromatireducens Q5-1 | reverse complement strand
ATCGAGCCCGTCGGGCGCGCCGCTGGCCGCCGGTGCGCCACCGCCCGAGCCGCTCGGCCGGTCCGCGGACCCATCCACCGTGGCGGGGCGCGGCACGCAGCCGGGCACCCCACGGCCGGCCCCGGCGACGACGGCTGCCTCCACCGGCACCCCTCGCCCGCCGGCCACCTCCACGTCGAGCACCTCCACGGCGCCGTCGTCCCCGACGCCCACGGCCACGTCGTCACCGAGCACCACCCGTGGGTGCCGCCTCGTCATCGTCTGGATCTGCCTCTGACTGGAGCGGGCCCACGCCGACCAGCTGGACCGACCGTCCGCGTCGTGCTGCGACCCGTGGCAGGGTGGCCGGTGTGGACTGCGCCTTCTGCTCGATCGTCGCCGGTGAGGTCTCGACCAACCTCGTGCTCGACGAGCCCGACTACGTCGGCTTCCTCGACCAGCGGCCGGTCTTCAAGGGGCACACGCTCGTCGTCCCACGTCAGCACGTCCCGACCCTGCTCGACCTGCCGGCCGAGCTGCACGCCGGCCTTGTCGAGGCCGCCCAGCGTGTCGCCGGAGCGGTCGTGAGGGGCCTCGGCGCCCAGGGCAGCTTCGTGGCCGTCAACAACGTCGTGAGCCAGTCGGTGCCACACCTGCACGTCCACGTCGTGCCGCGCACCAAGGGCGACGGGCTGCGCGGCTTCTTCTGGCCGCGGACCAAGTACACCGACGCCGCGGAAGCCGCGTCGTATGCCGCTCGCCTCCGCGCCGCCATCGCCTGACCTCCCGCTCGTGACCGGAGGAGGGCGAACCGCGGTCGTGCGGCAGGCCACCGGGGGCTGGAAGGCGGCTCAGCGGCATACCCATGTGTTTGCACTCTCGGGGTGAGAGTGCCAATAATGGCGTTAGCACTCCGAGTGCAGGAGTGACAGAACCGGGCCGTGTGCCGAGGGGTTGGTGCTCGCAGCGACGTGAGCTGTGAGGGCCGGCCCCGTCCGTCGCGGGCGACACGCGGACCACCCACCTTTCGATTCGCGTGGAGGAACCACCGAATGGCCAAGACCATCGCTTTTGATGAAGAGGCGCGCCGCGGCCTCGAGCGGGGCATGAACACCCTCGCCGACGCCGTCAAGGTGACGCTCGGCCCCAAGGGCCGCAACGTCGTGCTGGAGAAGAAGTGGGGAGCCCCCACGATCACCAACGACGGCGTCTCCATCGCCAAGGAGATCGAGCTCGACGACCCGTACGAGAAGATCGGCGCCGAGCTCGTCAAGGAAGTTGCCAAGAAGACCGACGACGTCGCCGGTGACGGCACGACGACGGCCACCGTCCTTGCCCAGGCCATGGTCAAGGAGGGCCTGCGCAACGTTGCCGCCGGTGCCAACCCGATGGCGCTCAAGCGCGGCATCGAGAAGGCCGTCGACGCCGTGACGACCGCGCTGCTCGACTCCGCCAAGGAGATCGAGACCAAGGAGCAGATCGCCTCGACCGCGAGCATCTCCGCGGCGGACGAGGAGATCGGCCAGCTCATCGCCGAGGCGATGGACAAGGTCGGTAAGGAAGGCGTCATCACCGTCGAGGACTCCAACACCATGGGCCTCGAGCTGGAGATGACCGAGGGCATGCGCTTCGACAAGGGCTACATCTCGGCCTACTTCGTCACCGACACCGAGCGCATGGAGACGGTCCTCGACGACGCCTACGTCCTCGTCGCCAACTCCAAGATCGGCAACATCAAGGACCTGCTGCCCCTCCTCGAGAAGGTCATGCAGTCCGGCAAGCCGCTGCTCATCATCGCCGAGGACGTCGAGGGTGAGGCCCTCGCGACGCTCGTCGTCAACAAGATCCGTGGCATCTTCAAGTCCGTCGCCGTCAAGGCTCCGGGCTTCGGTGACCGTCGCAAGGCGATGCTCGGCGACATCGCGATCCTCACCGGTGGCCAGGTCATCTCCGAGGAGGTCGGCCTCAAGCTCGAGAACGCGACCCTCGACCTGCTCGGCAAGGCTCGCAAGGTCGTCGTGACGAAGGACGAGACGACCATCGTCGAGGACGCGCAGGACCGTTCCGCGATCGAGGGCCGGATCAACCAGATCAAGGCCGAGATCGAGAACTCCGACTCCGACTACGACCGCGAGAAGCTCCAGGAGCGCCTCGCCAAGCTCGCCGGCGGCGTCGCCGTCATCAAGGCGGGCGCGGCGACCGAGGTCGAGCTCAAGGAGCGCAAGCACCGCATCGAGGACGCCGTTCGCAACGCGAAGGCCGCCGTCGAGGAGGGCATCGTCGCCGGTGGTGGCGTCGCCCTCATCCAGGCCGCCAAGGTCCTCGACAAGGTCGAGCTCGACGGTGACGAGGCGACCGGTGCCAACATCGTGCGCGTCGCCATGGAGGCCCCGCTCAAGCAGATCGCGATCAACGCCGGTCTCGAGGGTGGCGTTGTGGCGGAGAAGGTCCGCGGGCTCGAGTCCGGCCAGGGCCTCAACGCCGCGACGGGTGAGTACGGGGACCTGCTGGCCGCCGGCATCATCGACCCGGTCAAGGTGACCCGCTCGGCGCTGCAGAACGCCGCGTCGATCGCCGCGCTCTTCCTCACGACCGAGGCCGTCATCGCCGACAAGCCGGAGAAGGCCGCCCCGGCCATGCCGGGTGGCGACGACATGGGCGGCATGGGCGGCATGGGCTTCTGAGCCCAGCGCCACGCTCCCGCAGCTTGTGACGGGCGGTCCCCTTCGGGGGGCCGCCCGTTTCGCACGGGCGGGTATGTCGGTGTGCTGGCACTCCCTCATCTGGGGCCTATGGACTGGCAGAGTGCGGTCATGACCGAGTCGATGCGTCGCCGCCCGCCCTTCGTCGCCGACGAGCGCACCCAGCTCGTGGGGTGGCTCGACCTGCAGCGCGAGATCGTCCGCTGGAAGTGCGAGGGACTGACGGACGAGGAGGCGCACCGGTCGGTCATCCCGACCTCGCCCCTCATGACGGTGGGCGGGATCCTGTCGCACCTGCGCTGGACGGAGGACACGTGGTTCGAGGTCGCCTTCCTCGGCGCCGACCCGATCGGGCGGCCGCAGTTCGAGGAGGGCGAGAACGGTGCGGAGCTCGACCTCGACTGGCAGGTCGACGAGGTGCCGCTCGACCAGCTGCTCGCCGACTACGAGCAAGCCTGCGACCGCTCGAACGAGATCATCGCCGCGCACTCACTCGACGACGTGGGCCAGCAGTCGGCCTGGCCCTCGGGCGGCGCAACGCTGCGGTGGATGCTGCACCACATGCTCGAGGAGACGGCCCGGCACGCCGGCCACCTCGACCTCATCCGGGAGCTGGTCGACGGCGAGAAGGGCTACTACTGAGGGCCACCGCACAGCGCTGGTCCGGACGCGGTCCGAAGGTCCCGGGGGTCGGTCCGCGGGGAGGATGCGGGCCGACC
>NZ_AWQS01000330.1 GCF_000576575.1 Intrasporangium chromatireducens Q5-1 | reverse complement strand
CCTTCCCCGAGCTCGCCGGGCTCGGCGACGAGTACCCCGACCTGCTGCTCGACGGTGAGATCGTCGTCCTCGACGGGGGCACGCCGAGCTTTGCCGGGATGGCCGAGCGGTTCCATGTCGTCGACGCGCGCAAGGCCCGGCGGCTCGCCGAGCAGCGACCGGCCACCTACATGGCGTTCGACCTGCTGCGCCTCTATGGCGTCGACCTGACCCAGCGCCCCTGGACCGAACGCCGCGCGACGCTCGAGCGGCTCGAGCTCGACGGTCCCCGGTGGCAGACGCCGCCGGTCTTCACGGACGGCGAGGCGCTGCTGGCCGCGACGCGCGAGCAGGGGCTCGAGGGGATCGTCAGCAAGCGCACCGACTCCGCCTACCGGCCAGGACTGCGCAGCCCCGACTGGCTCAAGCTGCCGCACCGGGCCACCACCTCCGTCGTGATCGGCGGCTGGCGGCCCGAGTCGACCTCAGCCTCGGCGGGCCGGCTCGGGGCGGTCCTCGTCGGCGTGCCCGGGGCCGAGGGGGTGCACTTCGTCGGTCGGGTCGGTGCGGGCCTGGCGGGTCGGGCCGGGATGGCGCTGCTGGAACGCCTCCGGCCGCTCGAGGCGACGCGCTCGCCGTTCGCCGAGGCGGTGCCCGCCGTCGACGCCGTCGACGCCGTGTGGGTCCGGCCGGTCCTCGTCGCGGACGTCGAGTCGTTGGGCCTCAGCTCCGGCGGTCGACTGCGCCAGCCCTCCTGGAAGGGCGTGCGCGACGACCTGTCCCCGGACGACCTGCGTCCCGGGCACGACGCCGCGACGGAGGGGAACCACTGATGGCGCTCGCCGACGGGCCGAAGATCGTCACCGTCGTGGAGGGACGCCGGCTACGCCTCAGCAGCCTCGACAAGGTGATGTATCCGGTGACGGGCACGACGAAGGCCCAGGTGCTCGACTACTACGCCCGGATCGCGGCGGTGCTCCTGCCACACTTGTCCGGCAGGCCGGTGACGCGGGTGCGTTTTCCACACGGGGTTTCGCAGGCCGGCTTCTTCGAGAAGAACGTGCCGGCCGGTGTGCCGGAATGGGTCCGGCGGGCCGGTCGCGACCCGGTCTTTCCGCTCATCGACGACCTCGCCTCGCTGACGTTCTTTGCCAACCTCAATTCACTCGAGCTGCATGTGCCCCAATGGCGCTTCGACGGAGTGGGTCGAGAAGCCGTGCCGACGAATCCGGACCGCCTCGTGATCGATCTTGATCCCGGGCCCGGCATGGGCCTGCGCGAATGCGCGACAGTGGCACTCATCGTCCGCGACCGTTTGACGGCCATCGGGTTGGAGCCGATCCCTGTGACAAGTGGGAGCAAAGGCATGCAAATGTATGCTCCGTTGCCCGGTGTCCACACCAGTGACGAAATCCGCGACACCGTTCAGCAGCTGGCCCGGGAACTGACGAGCACACATCCGCAGCTGGTCGTCTGGAAGATGGCCAAAGAATTGCGGTCCGGCAGGATCTTTCTCGACTGGAGCCAGAACGTTGCAGCCAAGACGACGGTCTGTCCCTATTCCCTGCGCGGCCGGGACGAGCCGACCGTGGCCACGCCGCGCGAGTGGGTCGAGGTGGAGCGCGGTGCCGCCGGAAAGCCCTTCGTGCAGCTGCGGATCGAGGACGTGCTCGACCGGGTGGCTCGGGACGGGGACCCGGCCGCGGCGCTCGTCGGTGGGTAGCCGAAGGGCCCGGTCGGCCGACCGGGCCCTTCGGCTACCCACCGACGAGCGCCGCGGCCGGGTCCCCGTCCCGAGCCACCCGGTCGAGCACGTCCTCGATCCGCAGCTGCACGAAGGGCTTTCCGGCGGCACCGCGCTCCACCTCGACCCACTCGCGCGGCGTGGCCACGGTCGGCTCGTCCCGGCCGCGCAGGGAATAGGGACAGACCGTCGTCTTGGCTGCAACGTTCTGGCTCCAGTCGAGAAAGATCCTGCCGGACCGCAATTCTTTGGCCATCTTCCAGACGACCAGCTGCGGATGTGTGCTCGTCAGTTCCCGGGCCAGCTGCTGAACGGTGTCGCGGATTTCGTCACTGGTGTGGACACCGGGCAACGGAGCATACATTTGCATGCCTTTGCTCCCACTTGTCACAGGGATCGGCTCCAACCCGATGGCCGTCAAACGGTCGCGGACGATGAGTGCCACTGTCGCGCATTCGCGCAGGCCCATGCCGGGCCCGGGATCAAGATCGATCACGAGGCGGTCCGGATTCGTCGGCACGGCTTCTCGACCCACTCCGTCGAAGCGCCATTGGGGCACATGCAGCTCGAGTGAATTGAGGTTGGCAAAGAACGTCAGCGAGGCGAGGTCGTCGATGAGCGGAAAGACCGGGTCGCGACCGGCCCGCCGGACCCATTCCGGCACACCGGCCGGCACGTTCTTCTCGAAGAAGCCGGCCTGCGAAACCCCGTGTGGAAAACGCACCCGCGTCACCGGCCTGCCGGACAAGTGTGGCAGGAGCACCGCCGCGATCCGGGCGTAGTAGTCGAGCACCTGGGCCTTCGTCGTGCCCGTCACCGGATACATCACCTTGTCGAGGCTGCTGAGGCGTAGCCGGCGTCCCTCCACGACGGTGACGATCTTCGGCCCGTCGGCGAGCGCCATCAGTGGTTCCCCTCCGTCGCGGCGTCGTGCCCGGGACGCAGGTCGTCCGGGGACAGGTCGTCGCGCACGCCCTTCCAGGAGGGCTGGCGCAGTCGACCGCCGGAGCTGAGGCCCAACGACTCGACGTCCGCGACGAGGACCGGCCGGACCCACACGGCGTCGACGGCGTCGACGGCGGGCACCGCCTCGGCGAACGGCGAGCGCGTCGCCTCGAGCGGCCGGAGGCGTTCCAGCAGCGCCATCCCGGCCCGACCCGCCAGGCCCGCACCGACCCGACCGACGAAGTGCACCCCCTCGGCCCCGGGCACGCCGACGAGGACCGCCCCGAGCCGGCCCGCCGAGGCTGAGGTCGACTCGGGCCGCCAGCCGCCGATCACGACGGAGGTGGTGGCCCGGTGCGGCAGCTTGAGCCAGTCGGGGCTGCGCAGTCCTGGCCGGTAGGCGGAGTCGGTGCGCTTGCTGACGATCCCCTCGAGCCCCTGCTCGCGCGTCGCGGCCAGCAGCGCCTCGCCGTCCGTGAAGACCGGCGGCGTCTGCCACCGGGGACCGTCGAGCTCGAGCCGCTCGAGCGTCGCGCGGCGTTCGGTCCAGGGGCGCTGGGTCAGGTCGACGCCATAGAGGCGCAGCAGGTCGAACGCCATGTAGGTGGCCGGTCGCTGCTCGGCGAGCCGCCGGGCCTTGCGCGCGTCGACGACATGGAACCGCTCGGCCATCCCGGCAAAGCTCGGCGTGCCCCCGTCGAGGACGACGATCTCACCGTCGAGCAGCAGGTCGGGGTACTCGTCGCCGAGCCCGGCGAGCTCGGGGAAGG
>NZ_AWQS01000329.1 GCF_000576575.1 Intrasporangium chromatireducens Q5-1 | reverse complement strand
GGTCCTCGATGATCAGCACGGTCATCCCGCAGGCGGTGAAGTGCGTTGAGTCGTAGATCCAGATCGAGTTCGGGCGACGCTGTGCCCAGTCCGGGAACGGCGACTTGACCGACGTGCCAGGCCGAGGCCTGGGACGGAAGTGCTTGTCCCGCAAGAGAAGTACGCGCCGCACCGTCGAGGGCGAGCACCAGAACCGGCCCAGGTAGGAGCCGCGGTGGGCCAGCTTGCGGTGGGACCGGTCGACCTCGGCCCAGTCCTCGAAGACGGCCAGGATCGCCTCGACCTCCTCGGCGAGCAGACCGTGCACCGGGGCGCCGCCGGGCTTCGCGTCGGCCAGCCGGCCCTCGCCGCGGCGGCGGTCCCACCGGTGTGCGCGGCGCTCCGGCAGCTCGAGCACCCGGCAGGCGTCGCGCACGCTCCATCCCGCCTCGAGTGCCTCGTCGACCAGGGCCAGCAACGCCCACTTGGTGGCCGCATCGACACGCTTTGGGACCTGGCCACTTAGTCCCAACCGCCTTTTCCCTCGACCAGCGTCAGCTTCACCGCCAGCTCCTTGACCGCTTCCGAGAGCCGGGCGATCTCGGCGTTCGCGGCCGCCAGCTCGGCATCGCGGGCCTTGCTCGCGGCGCCCGGTTTCGAGGCGGCCAACGCGGCCAGGGCGCCGTCCTTGGCGACCTGACGGATCCCCACGATCGTCGA
Organism: Intrasporangium chromatireducens Q5-1; assembly: GCF_000576575.1. Classification (GTDB taxonomy): domain Bacteria; phylum Actinomycetota; class Actinomycetes; order Actinomycetales; family Dermatophilaceae; genus Intrasporangium_A; species Intrasporangium_A chromatireducens. The sequence goes on along the minus strand of NZ_AWQS01000329.1, from coordinate 2,768 downwards.
GCGGTCGACCCCGGCATTGGCCGCGGCCTCGGCCATGGTCACTTCCTGGCGGATCATCTGCAGCCAGATCTCGTACTTCTGTGAGGGCGTCAGCTGCCGCTTCAGGCGGCGCTTCCGGCCCGCTGGTGTGGCCTGTTCCTCGGTCATGACCTGATCCTCCTGTGCGTGGTTCAGGACCCGCCAGATGTGGTGTGATCAAAACCGAAAAGTGGGACACGAACTCAGACGCAAAGCACGAGCGCGTGCGCGGAGTCACCAAATCGCTGTTTGGTGCTCGTCAGCGGCGCACCGGTATGGCGACGCCCGTCGTCACGCTAATCACGGGTCGGTCGCCAAGGGGCCTGCTCAGCGTCAACATCGCCGGGGTCAGGATGAGCTGACTTGTGCACGCCGACCCGGGCGGCGAGGGCACGAAGGTCGCCCCAGCGACGACGAGGTCGGCGTACTCGACGACGTGGACGTGCAGCTCGCGGTCGCAGGCCCCGTGGCCGATGGCGACCGTCAGGCTCGATCCTGACGTGGACGCGGGGGTACCCGGCCAGGTCTCGACACCGGCGAGGCCCGGCCCGGGGTCAGGAAGGCCGGACGGTGGCGTCGGCGCAGGTGCGTCCTGCAGGATGCCGCTCGGGACCGCCACCACGACGACCGGATGGGACAGCCCTGCTGCCTGGAACGACCACGCCGGGACCGTCGCCTGGCCCCGGTTCGTCGTGACCTTCACGGTCGTCACCGAGCCGTTGGTGAACGTCAGGGTGCACGCGGTGAGGTCGAACCCGGAACAGGCATCCGGGGACGGTGCCAGGGCGGCGTCAAGTGCGGCCTGCGCATCGAGGACGTCGACCGGCTGAGAGGTGCCGTCGGCGAACCGGATCTGAGCGGCCCCGGTCCAGTCGCGCGACCAGCCCGGCGCCAGAGTGACCCGCCCCGCCGTCCAGGCCTGCTTCTGCTCGGAGGTGTCGAAGCCGAGCCCCGGAGTCCGGGAGGACTCGAGCACGAGCCCGGTCGGTGCCTGGGGGATGCCTGCCGCCCGCACGGCGGCGGCGACGACGTCAGAACGGGTGCGGAAGTCACCGGGTGGTGGTGCCTGCGGTATCGGTGCCGCCGTGGAGGTCGTCCCGTCCAACGGGCCGTCTCCTACGACCGACGTGACGTGGTCCTCGGGCCGAGTGCTGCCGCCACCCCGGCCGGCGGGAGTGGTGCCGCACGCGCCGAGCGAGAGGAGGAGTGCGACACCCACCACGCGCGCCAGGACTTGGCGGCGAGCAGGATGACAGCGCAGTTTCGAGCCCACGCCTGCTAGACACGCGAGCAGGCCGGTTGGTTCCCCCACAGCCACAACCTCTCCCACCACGCGCGCTTTTCCCAGAGCGTCCCACGACACCAGCACGCCCGCTCGATTCTGATGCGCAACAAAGCCCGATCGACGTGTCCGGACATCAGCGTGAGACGTTTACCGGATCTGCCGCGTTGGGGGCGGCCACGCTCGGCCATCCATGTAGCCGCTGTGCGCGCATCGACGAGCCTCCTGGACAAGTCCGATCACTTCCTCGGCAGACCGGACGTCACCGAACGAACGGTAGATGGTGTACAGCGTGGCGTTGTGGTCCTCGTCGCGACGGGCAGCATTCGCGTCGGCCACCATCAGAACTCGGTAGCCCAGTGTGCTCGGGTCACGCGCGGACGACTCACAGCGGACGTTGGTGACCGTGCCCGTGATCAGCACCGTGTCGACTCCACGCGCATGCAGGATTCCGGGAAGGGGCGGCCGGTCCGGGAAGAACGCGCTTGCCGCCGTCTTCTCCACGACGATGTCACTGTCCGCGACTTCGAACTCGTGCCAGAGCCGTGCCCGAGGCGGACCAGAGCCGCCCGACGCGCCGTATCTGTGCGCTACGTCGGGCCCCATGAACTCGACCTCTCGGGCCGTCGGCTCACGGTGGCGGGGCAGGACCCAGGCAACCACGCCACCGGCGGCACGAAGGCAGGACGCAAGACTCTGGATGTTCGGCACGATGCCCAGGCAGTATTCGTTCTCCTCCACGAAGAACGGCACCATGTCGACCACCACGAGTGCCGTCCGCTCTGGCACGATCCGCTCGAAGGCGTGCCGCCTCCCACGCCGCTGCTCGTGGCGTGCGTACTCGCGCTCCTCGATGTGCCAGGCATGAATCCTGGGCGCCGCCGCTTCAGCCACCTCGCTCCTCACGCGTCTCGCAAGGCGTTCACAGTAGCGATCTTTGGTCCGGTGCGGATGTCCGGACATGCCGCGATCAGTCGTTCCACAGAGGAGGCATGCTCGTCCTTGCCCCTGCGGCGGGAGCTGAGGGGCCCAGGCGGCCCGGGTTCCCAGGCCCCTTCTCCTGTTGCACGCATAGCATGAGCGCGTGGATGAGGGGATCCGCTACCGGTTCCTGTCGGGCATGCCGCCTCAGCCCGGCATGTCCTCGGCAACCTACCTGCCCGCCGGCGACCCCTCGCTGCCTCGCACGATTCGGGAACCGCTCGGCCAGTACCCCTACCTTCGCGGGTTGGCGCCGGTCTGGCTCGACCGCTACGAGGATGCTGCCCTGGACGAGGTGGACGCGTTCCTGACCTCCCACTGTCGCCGGCCGCGTCAGTTGAGGATGAGGGCGTCATGTTCCGTGAAGACGTTCTGACGTTATGACGAGGGCCCCGCCGGAGGTGTCCGGCGGGGCCTTGGTCGTCGGGGTGTCGTGGTGGTCCTCAGGGTGTCGTCATTCGGCGGTGACTTCGGTGACGGCGGCTCG
>NZ_AWQS01000328.1 GCF_000576575.1 Intrasporangium chromatireducens Q5-1 | reverse complement strand
TGCCCGACTCATAATCCGTCGGTCCAGGGTTCAAGCCCCTGCTGCCCCACGAGCAGTTCCTGCGGCCCCACTGCCGAGCGACGTTGAAGGAGCAGCACCATGTCCGGGTTCACCTTCGCGACGCTCACGCCCACGGCGTTCCTGGACCGAGCCGCGGTCTCCTTCGCGGAGCGCACAGCGGTCGTCGACGGAGATGTCCGGCTCACCTACACGCAGCTGGCCGAGCGATGTGACCGGCTCGTGTCCGCGTTGACCTCGGCCGGCGTCCAGCCAGGTGACCGGGTCGCCTCCCTCTGCACCAACAGCCACCTCCAGCTCGAGCTGCATCATGGCGTCCCGCTGCGCGGCGCCGTCCTCGTGCCGATGAACATCCGGTTGGCCGCCGAAGAGATGATCTACATCCTGGAGCACTCGGGAGCGTCCCTCCTCGTGGCCACTCGGGAGTTCGCGGACCGGGCCAGCGAGGTGGCCGCGAGCGTCGGGATCCCGCTGGTGCTCGAGGACGCCGCCAGCGCCGGAGCCGGGAGCGGCGTCCAGGACTACGAGACCTGGCTTGCCGACGCGGACGACGCCCGCCCGACCAGGGATCGCGTCCAGGTCGACGAGCGCAGCATGATCTCGATCAACTACACCTCCGGCACGACAGGCCGCCCCAAGGGGGTCATGGCCCACCATCGAGGCGCCTACCTGGGCGCCCTCGCAATGGCGTACCACGCGCGGCTCGGCACCGGGTCGACGTACCTCTGGACCTTGCCGATGTTCCACTGCAATGGCTGGTGCTTCACCTGGGCGGTCTTCGCTGCCGGCGGGACCAACCTCTGCCTACGGGCGGTGGACCCCGACGCGATCTGGACGATGCTCCGGGAGCAGGACGTCACGCACTTCTGCGGGGCGCCGACGGTGCTCACGATGATCGCGGAGGCACCGGGGGCGGCCCGGCTCCGCGACCGGGTGCAGGTCTTCGTGGGCGGTGCCCCGCCCTCGCCGGCGCTGCTGGCCCGGGTGGACCGGCTCGGCCTGGACGTCACGCACCTCTACGGCCTCACCGAGACCTTCGGGCCGTCGGTCGTCAACGAGTGGCAACCGGAGTGGGACGACCGGCCGGACGAGATGGTGGTGCGCCTGCGGGCTCGGCAGGGCATCGGCAACATCGCCAGCCAGCCGCTGCGGGTGCTCGACGCTGAGGGCCACGACGTGCCCGCCGACGGCACGACCATCGGCGAGATTGCGGCATCGGGCAACCTCGTGATGCTCGGCTACTACAACGACGAGGCGGCCACCCAAGCGGTCACCCGCAGCGGGTGCTTCCTGACCGGCGACCTGGGCGTGATGGACGCGGACGGCTACGTCGAGCTGCGCGACCGCAGCAAGGACATCATCGTCAGCGGCGGTGAGAACGTCGCCTCGGTCGAGGTCGAGCAGGTGCTCGACTCCCACCCGGCGGTGGTCGAGTGCGCCGTGGTGAGCATGCCGGACGAGAAGTGGGGCGAGGTGGTCGTCGCGTACGTGACGCTTCGGGCGAGTTGCGAGGCGACCGCGGAGGACCTCGACGCGCACGTGCGCCGGCACCTGGCCGGCTACAAGGTGCCGCGCCGGATCTTCTTCACCGATCTGCCCAAGACGTCGACGGGCAAGATCCAGAAGAACGTCCTGCGCCGGTGGGCGGCCTCCGAGGCACATCCCGCCGAGCCGAACTGACCCGTCGGCGACGCGATCGCGTCCGGAGCGACCAGCTCGGCCACCTCGCGGGCAACCTCCGCGACGAGCCGTTCGAGGTCAGGCAACGCCCTGGCGTCGCCAGTGATGCCGATGGTGAAGCGGCCGGCGTAGGACATCATCGTGGTCGTCGTGCGGACCTCCTGCGCCGTGGGAAGCCAGGGCGCAATCTCGAGGACGCGCCGACCTGCGAAGTAGCGCAGTTCCGACGGGCCGGGCACGTTCGAGGCCACGACGTTCACGCGACCCTGGCCGGCTCGCCCGTAGGCACGGGCACCCTGAAGGAGCAGGGCCGCAGGGAGGTGGTCCGCCATGCGGACGACCGCTTCCGTCGCCTCAGCCACCCGGTCGGCCTTCTGCTGCCGGGTCCGGCTGCGCACCGCCGAGAGCCGGTCTCGGGCGTCGGCGAGGTGCACGGGCAGCTCGACGAACACGGCCGACGCGAGGTTGCCGGGCCGCCACGGCTCTCCGCGTCGCCGTCGCGACACCGGCACGATCGCACGGAGAGCCATGCCCTGCAACGGCTCGCCTCGGCCCAGCAGGAAGCGGCGGTAGCCCCCTGCGGGCACCGCCAGGTACACGTCGTTGACAGTGCAGTCGGCGGCATGCGCGAGGTGCACGACGTCGGTCAGGCTGCCGCCTGTCCACCTCCACGTCCTGTCGCTGCCCAGCGGGCCATTGAGGACGGAGGGCGGCAGGTCCGGTCGGAGCACCTGAGCCAGGCCGAGACGCAGCCGTGCCACCTGCCGTCCCGTCTTCCGGGGCGCGAGGACCGAGTGGACCGCGAACCGGACAGCACGAACCGGAAGCCGCCCCAACCAGCACACGAGGTCGGCGACGAGCGCGAGGCGGGACGGCGGCGGCTGGCTCCCCGCGGCAGCGTGCGACACCACGGGGCGCTCCTCCCAGTGCGAGGACGCGGTCAGCAAGGCCCCGACGACATCGGTGCCGGAACGTCCGTCCACCAGTGCATGGTGTGCCTTGGCCAGCACGGCCCAGCGACCACCAGCGAGTCCGTCGACCTGCCAGAGCTGCCACAGTGGGCGGCTGCGGTCCAGCGGGGGGTGCATGACCTGAGCCACCATGGCACACAGCTGTGCCTCGTCACCCGGTGGCGGAAGGACGCCGTGGTGCACGTGGTCGAGGAGATCGACCTGTGCGTCGACCCAGATGGGCCGGCCCAGGTCCAGAGGCATTCGCATGAGGCGACGCCGGTGGAACGGCATGGTCGCGAGCTGTGCCGCGACGTAGTGCCGGAACGCGTCCGGCGACGGTGGGGGGCCCTCGAGGATCAGGACCGAGCCGACGTGCAGGGGCTGGTTCTCGGTCTCCATGGGCAGGAAGATCGAGTCGAGCGCGCTCAGCCGCTCCCTCTTGCTCACGTCACCAGTCTCGCCCTTTCCGGGCGACGCGAGGCTCATCCGCCTCATGCGTCACAAGTTCCCCGACGCGCCCCCGCGGTCGACACGCCCCACCTATGGTTGACAACAGTTGGGAGAGCGATTCGGCTGCACGAGTCGGGGGCGTCCCAGCTGCCGACACAGTCGACTGCCACTCGACCCAGGGGGGTGTCCTTGCCCATGCAGGACACAGCATCACCGCAGCACGAGCCGCACGTGGTGACCTTCCGCGTCCGGCGCCGCCTCGCCTCGCTGCTCGGCCTCGTCGTGCTGCTCGGGATGCTGCCCTTCCTCGGTGGGAGCGGCAGCGCGCCGCGGGCCCGGGTGGTGCTCGCCGCGGGCCTGCCCGCGGCGGCACCGTCGGC
>NZ_AWQS01000327.1 GCF_000576575.1 Intrasporangium chromatireducens Q5-1 | reverse complement strand
TCCCGGGATGCCGGGACCCGCGAGCCCGGGTGCTCCCGGCGCCCCGGGCCCCCAGCCGGGCGACGAGGTGCCGGACAGCACCCGGCTGCTCGGTGGCCTGGGCCTCGGGCTGACCGTGGCCGGCCTGCCGGGCCTGTTCGCCCAGAGCGCCGCCTTCGCGTCCGTCTTCAGCCGCGCCGACGGCTTCCTCGCCAGCGGCCGCTACCTCAGCAACGTCACGAGCATGTTCCGGGCCGCTGACCCGATGCTCGAGCTGATGCCGGGGGCCACCCGGTTCGCCGCGGGCGCCGGCTTCTTCGCCGACGCCTGGAACATGAACGGGCTCGGCGGGCTCTTCGCCGAGGGCAGCCGCGCGGGGAGCTTCGTCGGGAAGTTCGGCGTCCTCGGCCCGGTCGGGATCGGGGTGAGCGGCCTCGCGACAATCGACTCGATCGTGCACGGGGACACCCGCGGTGCGATCGAGAACGGCCTCGGCACGGCGCTCATGGCCGGGGCCGTCTTCGCGCCACCGCCGGCCAACATCGCCTGCGGCATCGCCGGCCTCGGGCTCGCGGCCTACCAGAACATCCCCGCCGTGCATGAGACAGTTGACGCGATCGGCGAGGGCGTCGCAGACGTCGCCGAGGGCATCGGCGACGCGGCGAAGGGTGCCTGGGACACCGTGAGCGGCTGGTTCTGACCCACCGCGGCACCGCAACGACAGAAGGAGCCGATCCATGGCCATCGACCCGCTGGCAGGCAGCGACCTCGCCCGCGTGCCCCTGCCCGACGACGTCTACGGCTTCGGCTGGGCGGAGCTGCGCTACCTGCTCGGCCGGCACGCCACCCCGAGCTCGCAGCTGGCCGTCACGTTGCTCGGCTTCGACGCCGCCCCGACCGACGAGCTCGTCCCGGCGGCGGGGGTGGCGTCCCTGCTCGCCCGAGGCCTCGCCGCCGCGACGACGGACGGGGACCGGGCCGAGAGCCGCGGCGAGGCGGCGGTGCTCGAGACGGTCTTCGCCCGGGGGCGCCGGTGGACCGGCATCTCGTTCCGCTCGGGCGAGCGCGCCGACCTGATGGTGGCCATCGAGGACGGCGACGCGATCGCGCTGCTGCAGCCGCGCAGCCTCGGCACCTGGTTCGTCGCGTTGACGAACGAGGTCGACGCCCCCGCGACGGTCCTGGCACGGGGGATCGAGGCCGTCGAGCAGCTGCAGGGCAGCGGCTCCTTCGCCGTGGAGTCGCGCACCCTCGACGGCTCCGTCGGGGCCCGGTTCTTCCGCCCCCACCCGGACGGCTGGACGGTGTCCGACGCGCCCGACGCCGAGCGGCGGGCCGTCGCCCGTGGCGCGCTCGCCGACGAGCTCGCCGCGCTCCTGCCCGGGCCGGTGGGATGACGGGCGCCGGGGACCGTCCCGACCGGCCGCCCTTCGCCTGGCTGGAGGACACGAGCCGACCGTTCGGGCCGGTCGGTGTCGGCACGACCATCGGGGCCGGGCTGTTCCTCGTCGTCATCGGCGTGTTCGGGCTCGCGTACGGCATCTTCGGTGGCCCTGCAGCGCGGGGGGCCCGCCTCGGCGTCGGTGTGGCGATGTTCCTGCTCGGCGGCGTCATCGTCTGGATGGGCGTGGCGCGCCGCCGGTGGCGACGTCGCCACCCGGGCATCGACCCCCTCGAGGCCGCGCGGGCCAGCGGTGCCAACGTCGGCTCGGCGTTCGGCAACGACTCGTGGCCGGCTCGCCTCGGCCGCTGGCTGCTCGTGCTCGTCTCCGCCTTCCTCGTGCTGGTGTGCGTCCTCTCGGTGCGCCGGGCGCTGACCGAGCCGGGCAGCGCCTCGCCCGTGCAGGTCGTCCTCATCGTCGCCCTCGGCCTGCTGTGCGCCTGGACCGGCTGGGCGGCCCTCGCCCGCGGGCGAGCCCTGGCCCGGGGCCGAGACCTCCCCGGCGAGGTCCGCGACCGCGACGGCCGATGACCCGCGACGCTGGGTGAACCTCGCCGGGGTGCAACGGATGACGCGCAGCTGAGCGAGCTGGGCGGCATACGTGAACATCCGGCGACCCCGACGTGCGCCACGGCGCGTCGCTGCCCCGCGTCGGGCCCCATCGGCCGTAGCGTCGGGGACAGCGGAGGGCTCCCGCCCACCGTCGCCAGGAGGCCCACGCATGGAGCACACGCTTCGACGGGAGGGCCGGGTCCGGCCGCACCGTCCGGTGGCCGCCCGGTTCAGGAGCGAGTAGGCGCGTGCGAGACGCGCGCCGTCAGGGAGTGGGTATGGGCGAGAGCGCCAACACCAAGACCACCGCAGCGCCGCGTCGTCGCGCGAGGACCCCTGAGCAGGAGGGGCCCAAGACGTACGTGCTCGACACCTCCGTCCTGCTGTCCGATCCGCGAGCGATGCTCCGCTTCGCCGAGCACGAGGTCGTGCTGCCCGTCGTCGTCGTGACCGAGCTCGAGGGCAAGCGGCACCACCCGGAGCTCGGCTACTTCGCGCGGCAGGCGCTGCGGCTGCTCGACGACCTGCGGGTCAGCGCCGGGCGGCTCGACCGACCGGTCCCGGTCGGCGACGTCGGCGGCACCGTGCGCGTCGAGCTGAACCACACCGACCCGACGTCGCTGCCGGCCGGCTTCCGCCTCGGCGACAACGACACCCGGATCCTCGCCGTCGCCAAGAACCTGTCGAACGAGGGCGCCGACGTCACGATCGTCTCGAAGGACCTGCCGATGCGGGTCAAGGCGTCGGCCTGTGGTCTCGATGCGGAGGAGTACCGCGCCGAGCAGGGCGTCGACACGGGCTGGACCGGCATGACCGAGCTCGAGGTCACCGCCGACGAGCTCGACCAGCTCTACGAGGCGGGTCGCCTGGAGCACCCAGCGGCCGCTGAGCTGCCCTGCCACACCGGTGTCGTCATGCTCTCGCCGCGGGGAAGCGGTCTGGGGCGGGTCGGCGCCGACAAGCAGGTGCGCCTCGTCCGCGGGGACCGCGACGCGTTCGGGCTCCACGGGCGCAGCGCCGAGCAGCGGATCGCCCTCGACCTGCTCCTCGACCCCGACGTCGGCATCGTGTCGCTCGGCGGCCGCGCGGGCACCGGCAAGTCGGCGCTCGCCCTGTGCGCCGGCCTCGAGGCGGTCATGGAGCGCCGCGTGCACCGCAAGGTCGTCGTCTTCCGCCCCATCTTCGCCGTCGGCGGCCAGGAGCTCGGCTACCTGCCGGGCAGCGAGCAGGAGAAGATGAACCCGTGGGGCCAGGCGGTCTTCGACACCCTCGGCGCGCTCGTGTCGCAGGAGGTCGTCGACGAGGTGATGGACCGCGGCCACCTCGAGGTGCTGCCGCTGACCCACATCCGCGGCCGCTCGCTGCACGACACCTTCGTCATCGTCGACGAGGCGCAGTCCCTCGAGCGGAACGTCCTGCTGACCGTCCTGTCACGCGTCGGCCAGAACTCGAAGGTCGTGCTGACCCACGATGTCGCCCAGCGGGACAACCTGCGCGTCGGGCGGCACGACGGT
>NZ_AWQS01000326.1 GCF_000576575.1 Intrasporangium chromatireducens Q5-1 | reverse complement strand
GGGACGGCGCCGCGGCCGCCTCGCCAGCGCCCGCGCCCGGCAACGGCCGCACCTTCCACAACGTGGCGCCGTCCTCCCGGCCGAGCCGGCTCAGCCCCTCGGTCGAGTCGAGGCGGCGGACCAGCTCGTCGTTGCCGTCGCTGACGACCTGGACGAACCCGACGGCCAGCTGCGCGAGGGCGCGCGACGGCGACTCGTCGCTCTGCCGACCACCGACGAGCGCCGCGACCGTGGCGACGAGGTCGGAGTTGTCGGGACGGGCACGGTCGAGGTCGCGCAGCAGCTCGCCCGGCTCGGTCCCGGTCAGCTCGAAGTCGACGACCGTGGCGGAGGGGCGCAGCAGGAGCAGGCGGCTGCTGAGCGGTCCGTTGCCCTGCTCGACCGCGACAGCCGGCAGCCGGGCCTGGCCCGGCGTGAGGTGGTCGCCGACACCCGACACGCCCCAGTGGACGGCGCCCGCGACGATCGGCACAAGGACGAGCACCACGGCCGCCACGGCGAGCCCGAGGGTGCGGCGGCGGACCGGGCGACGCAGACCGGACAGCACGGCGCCGCTGCCGGCCAGCAGCCCGACGAGCAGGCCCGCGACCCACAGCTCCAGGCCGACGCCCTCCCAGAGCCGCGCCGGTGCGGAGGTGCCGACGCCCGTCGCCGCGGTGCCGAGGACGACCCGGGCGCTGCCCAGGGCCACCGCCAGACCGACGAGGCCGACGGCGACCCCTGACCAGAGGCCGACCGAGGCGGAGCGAGAGCGGGCGTGAGCCGCATACCCGAGGATGCCGAGCACGACGAGGGGGGCGCCGAGCCACAGCCAGGCGGTCAGCGGCGCGTCGGGCTGGCCCACGACGACCCCTGCGACGGGGCCGACCCGCGCGGTGTCGAGCAGCCCGGGGCCGGAGAGCAGCAGCCGCCAGTCGGCGACGAACCGCATCACGGACGGACCCAGGAGGGCGGTCGGGACGACGAGCAGGACCAGGCCGCGCACGCGTCGCTGGCCGGGTCCGAAAAGGACCAGCAGCAGCGCGGCCACGGCCGAGACGGCCAGCAGCGGTGGCGCGAAAGCGCCCACGACGGCGGTCGCCAGGGCGGTGGCGAAGGTTGCGGTGTAGGTGCCGTCGGCCCGTCCGGCGAGGGCGAACCCGGCGATGACGAAGGGCAGCACCACATGCACCACGACGGCGCTGAGGCGCCCCTCGACGACCGCGGCCGTCACGACGGAGCTGACGCCCCAGGCCGCTGCGGCCACAGCCCGGCCGGTCCGGGAGGACGAGGCGACGCGCCCGGCCAGATAGGCCGACCACGTCGCGAGAACCGGCCCGAGGAACATGAGCCACGCGACCGTCACGCCCGCCGGAGACCGGCTGGCGGCGACACCGGGGACGCGCTCGACGAGCCAGGTCAGCGCGGCGAGGACCGCGAGCGCGGGCGCCGGGGCCGACCCCGAGCCGAGGCCGGAGCCGTGCCAGGCATCTCGGAAGGCATGCCAGAGACCCCCGGAGCCGGTGCTGACGGGGAACAGCTCGCCGCCGGCGACGCCGGTGTGGGCCGGCGACAGTGCACCGGCCCGGATCGGGTCGCGCCAGGCGATCACCGTGGTGACGAGGACGGCGACCACGGCGAGGAAGCCCGGGTGCGTCAGCACCCGACGTGGCAGGGAGGCGGGCAGGACGTCGAGGGACTCCGACTCCTCGCCCACGGGTCCGGTCTCGACGGTGGGCGCGGCCTCCCGGCGCCGGAGCGTGTCGGGGGTGATGGCGTCCTGGATGTGGTCGATCGTGGTGCGGGCCGCCTCGCGCGGGGTGACGAACAGCGTCGCCAGGTCGTCGCGGCGCAGCCGCTTCGTCGCACGGCCGCGCCACCGGGCGGCGGTGATCGCCGAGGGGTGCGCGAGGGCCCCGATGTCCGACAGCTCCCGCCAGGCCTGTCGAGGTCGCTTCGCCACGAGCAGGGTCACGGCAGCCACGAGGCTCGACAGGGCCACCCAGATCCCCAGGAAGGGGGCGGCGAGCGGCGCTGACCGGGCGAGGGCGACCTGCCGCGTCGCCCGTCGGGTGCGGCGAGCCACCTCGGCTGCGCCGGGGCCGGTTGCGCGGCGGCCCTGGGCCGTGGCGCAGGCGTCCCGGACGACGGCGCTCGGCACGACGATGACACGGTGGCCGGCCAGCTGGGCCCGCCAGCCGAAGTCGAGAGCCGCGCCGTAGCGCTCGAAGCTCTCGTCGAAACCACGCAGGTCGGTGTGCACAGCGCGGTCGACGAGCATGCCCTTCGTGCCGACCGCCAGCACGTCGGTGCGGCTGTCGTGCTGCCCCTGGTCGGCCTCGCCCGGCGCCGGGGACGCGATGCGTCGGCCGCTGCGCGTCACCTGGATACCGAGCTCCACCAGACGCCGCGGGTCGTCCCACTCGACGAGCTTCGGCCCGGCGATGCCGACCGATGGCGAGCGGAGCATCGCCTCGACGAGCCGCTCGAGCGCCTCGGGCTGCGGGGCGACGTCGTCGTGGAGCACCCAGGCCAGCTGCCGCGTGGCGCCGCTGCGGGGCAGGCTCGTGATGGCGCGGTCGATCGCCCGGCCGATCGGGATGCCGGCGGGCAGCTCGAGGATGTCGATGTCGGGGACCGCCCGGCGCAGCTGTTGGTGGGCCCGCACGATGGCGAGCGAGGTGTCCCGGCTGCCGAGGTCGACGGCGAGGACGCGCCGGGGTCGCAGCGTCTGTAGCGCGATCGCAGCGAGCGACTCGGCGAGCCACGGAGCGCCGTCGCGCACGAGCAGCACGACGGACACCTCGGCGGTCGGCGTCGGAGCGATGCGCCCCTGGGAGGGGAAGTGGGTGGGCGCAGCGGCTCCCGCGCCGGCGGGAGTGGTGGTGAAGGCGGTGGTCAGCGCGTCTGGCACAGTCACGTCCATCGGGCCCGGGTGTGCACCCGGGTCAGCCGGTGGTCCTCGTCAGACGGCGCGCTTCTTCAGCTTGCGCCGCTCGCGCTCGGACAGCCCGCCCCAGATGCCGAACCGCTCGTCGTGCGCCAGCGCGTACTCGAGGCACTGCTGCCGGACCTCGCAGTTGACGCAGACCTTCTTGGCCTCACGCGTCGAGCCGCCCTTCTCGGGGAAGAACGCCTCCGGGTCCGTCTGCGCGCAGAGAGCCCGCTCCTGCCAGGAGAGCTCCCCCTCCTCCGCGTCATCTCCCAGTACCAGCAATATCTCGTGCATGACCCCTCCTCGACCCTGACTCTGCGTCTGCACTCTGCCGCCCAGGTCCGGCCGATTCGGGCTCGAACAAGAGACAACAATGAAATTACATGCGTGTCATACCCCTCTCGTCAAGCCGTACTCTGATATTTGCGGTGCGAGGCCCCCGATCGGCGCGACAACGGCGGCTGAGAAGATCGGGCCATGCGAATCACCGCGTTGGCCGGAGGAGTGGGCGGAGCGCGCTTCCTGAGGGGGTTGCTGCACCACCTCGAGCGCAGCGCCGGCCCGGCCACCGAGCTCACCATCATCGGCAACACGGGCGATGACATCACGCTCTTCGGCCTGCG
>NZ_AWQS01000325.1 GCF_000576575.1 Intrasporangium chromatireducens Q5-1 | reverse complement strand
GCCCTGACGTCTTCGTGCACGTCCGGGCGCTGGCCGACGGGCTCCCCGGGCTGGGCGAGGGGGACCGGGTGACCTACGACATCGTCGCAAGCGAGAGGGGCCCGCAGGCTCGCGACGTGCGCCTCGCGCGCAGCTCGACACCGCGGGGCGCACCCGCGGCGTCGACCTCCCGCGCTCGGTCGGGGCACCGGGAGGCATCCCGCGTCCCGGCGCGTGGCGGTGAGGGAGTGGTCACCCGCTACGACGTGGAGCGGGGGTTCGGCTTCATCGCCCCGGACGCGGGAGGCGCGGACCTGTTCGTGCACGTGTCGGTTCTTAGAGGCGCCGAGGTGCTGTACCCAGGCGATCGGGTCCGGTACCAGGTGCGACAGAGCGATCGAGGACCACAGGCCGACCGCGTCGAACGAGTGTGAACGGGACGGCGGTCCGGCGGACCTGGTGCTTAGGCGTGTCTCGATCTCGTCGCACGCTCATGCCGCTCTTGGTGCGGGAGTATGGTGCTAGCCGCACCGAACTCCCGTTGTATTGAATCGGCCGGGGCGGCGGCCTTCGTAAGGGAACGCGGGAGGTGGCAACGTGACGGGGCGGCGTCATCGTTGGCGGCTCAGGTTCTACACGCCTGTGATCGTCGTAGCGGTCGTGAGTGCCGGGTGGTTTCTGTTAGGCCGCGCTTTCGACGACAGCCTGGTCGGTGGGCCGGTGAGCGGAGCCGTGCTGGTTTGGCATCCCGGCATGAACAGCGGCGGACCGGATCAGCGCACGAACACGAACGCCGCAGACGCGAGGCGGCTTGCCGAGTTGGTCAATGACACCCGCGACCTCCCCAGGGGCCCCATCACCTGTCCGGCGGACTTCGGATCGACGGTGCGTGTGGCCTTCCATACACCGAACCAGCAGGACCAAGCGGTCACCATCGCGCTGAGCGGGTGTGCCGGCCTACCCGGCCGTATGATGAGCGACGCCCTCCACGCCGACCTGGAGCGCCTCGCCCCGCCGGGCTATTGGCCACAGCGTCTCACCTGACGAGGAACCCCTCCACCGCGAGGCAGGACGTCAGGACATGCCGCAACCCGAGCGATCCCCAGAAATGCGTCTTATCGCCGCGAGCGGACACGACCAGAGGGGTCTAGCGTCGAGGAGCCCGGCTGCCCCGGCCGCGATGGCGGCGAGCGGGGCCTGGGCCGCTGGTCAGCTAGCCGCGTGAGGTGACGCCAATGTCCAGCCCAACCAACCTTCTACCGTTCCAGCCGGGGGCGATGACGACCGCTCAGTTGGCGGCCGTGTCGTACCTCGCCCGCTACTCCGGGCACACCCACGTCCTGTACGCCTACCAGTTGCGGGAGTGGTTCGCCTGGTGCGAGGGCAGCGGGCTCGACCCGCTGGTCGGGATCCAGCGCGCGCACGTCGAGCTGTACATCCGCGGTCTGGGTGATCGCGGCCTGATGGACTCCACGGTCGTGACGATGATGCACGGCGTGCGCGGCTTCTTCCGGTTCGCGCACATCGACGGCCTCATCGCCGCGGACCCGGCAGTTTACGCCCGGCTGCCGAAAATCCACCGGGACGAGACCCGCACCCAGGGCCTGGACCGGCTCGAGCTGATCCGGTTCCTTCAGGTCGCCCAGACGCTCACGGTTCATCACGGCGCGCTGGCCTACCTCCTGGGCATCAACGCCCTGCGCGCCTCCGAAGCCGCAGCCGTCCGCATCGAGGACTACGCCGACACCCTGCGCGGCCACCGGGTCCTGCACCTGGTCGGCAAGGGCAACAAGCCGGCCACCATGCCGCTGACCGTCCCGGTACTGCGGGTCCTGGAGGCGTGCCGCGGTCAGCGCACCAGCGGCCCGCTCGTGCTGCGACCGGTCTCCGGCCAGCCGATCGACCGACGCGACGTCTACCGGATGGTCGCCCGGATCGCGACGGCCGCGCAGATCCCACGGCACATCAGCCCGCACTCCCTGCGGCATGCCGCGATCACCAACGCTCTCGACGCCGGCGTCCCGCTTCGCGACGCGCAGATCCTCGCCCGCCACGCCGACCCCCGCACGACCGAGCACTACGACCGCGCGCCCGCGGCAACCTCGACCGGCACGGCGTCCACTTCCTGACCGCCTACGTCGCCGGTGTGTGACCACCTGCGCTCCTAGCCTCGCGTCGGTCCCAGTCCAGCCCCGGGCGTCGCGTCCTGGTCAGATCCGGCCCCAGGCAACGGGGCCCGCCGTGGTGAGTGGAACTGCGAGTAGTACACCTGGGTTGTGGCCCCGGTGAAGTCGATCGTTGCGGCGATGCGCAACAACCCACAGAACATCGCCTCCAACGGACCTCCCCAAGGTCTGCGAACACTACTTCGGCGAGCCCCGTCAGACGGGGTCATCACCTGCGGTGTTCAAGACCCCATGGCCGGGTGATCCCCGCGTCAACATCCAGAACGACAAGGGCAAGGCCAAGGGCCTACCAAGTTCGCCAAGTGCTCAAGGCGATCGACAAGAAGGAGGGCAAGTGATGGACACGATGCAGCGGCCGCAGGTCGACGTGCCTCACTACACCTACCGCGTTGCCTGGTCGGTGGAGGACGGCGAGTTCGTTGCCACCGTCGCGGAGTTCCTGTCCCTTTCTTGGTCGGCACCCTCTCAGGTCGAGGCCCTCCAAGCCCTTGAAGCCGTGCTGGCAGACGTCGTCGCCGACATGCAGGAACAAGGCGAGGACGTGGCAGATCCGATCTCCGAACGCAGCTACTCCGGCAAGCTCAACCCCCGACTGGGCGAGAAGTTGCACCGGGAGGTCGCTCTCCGCGCGGCTGAGGAGAACCTGAGCATCAACCAGTGGGTCGTTCGCAAGCTCATAATCGACGGCTAACGCTCGACGCGCACTCAATAGCCGGCTGTCCGAGGCGCGTCCAACCGCCGCCTGTCGAACTTTCCGATCAGCGGCATCTCGGTGAACTCACACTGATGCGGTCATGAGCGCCTTGACAATCCGTGCGTTCACGAGCAGCGTCGAACGATGAGCAAGGCGCGGGCAACAGGGAGGTCACCATGGGCGACGAGAGGCGCGTGAAGCTGATCCGACCGGGAGATCGCTCAGAAGGCCAGCTGACACCAGGCATGCGCAGGGAGCAGGCCGTCAGCACGGAGAGAAGTTGGGCCGGCCACGTCAGGACGGAGGCCGGGATGGTGTCCGGGTGGCACCACCACGGAGACTACGAGAGTCACATCTACGTCGTCTCGGGTCTGTTGCGCATGGAGTCCGGACCTGGAGGCCAAGACGTGATTGATGCCGGCCCCGGCGATTTTGTTTTCGTGCCACCGCACACCGTCCATCGCGAGGGGAACCCGGCCTCGGCGGAGGCTACGGTTATCGTCGTCAGGGCCGGAAGCGGGGAGGCAGTGTTCAACGTCGACGGCCCTGATCGCACCTGAAGGGTGACGCTTTCGCCAGCTGTGAGCGTTGCCTACCGTGGCTCTGCATCTGGGCCATGAGGGCGCAGATCCATGTGCGTCTCTCCGCCGCGAGCGACCACCTTTTCGGGCCCTTCTGACTCATCCGTGGGTCATTTC
>NZ_AWQS01000324.1 GCF_000576575.1 Intrasporangium chromatireducens Q5-1 | reverse complement strand
CCGAGCTGACCGCCCGGCTCGCCCGCACCGACGAGACCGGCCTCGACGCAGGCCTGCTCATCCCATTGCTGCGACTGCTCGTGGACGGCGAGCCCGTGTCCGTCGAGCAGCTCGCTGCGGCCGCCGGCCGCCGCGCCGAGGAGGTACGCCGCGCCCTGGCCGCCGTACCGGACACCGAGTACGACGACCAGGACCGAATCGTCGGCCAGGGCCTCACCCTGCGCCCCACCAACCATCGGTTCACGGTGGCCGGGCAGGAGCTCTACACCTGGTGCGCCCTCGACACCCTCATCTTCCCCGCCCTGCTCGAACGCGCCGCTCGCGTCGAGTCGGTCTCACCGGCCGGGGGCGACTCGATCCGGGTGATCGTCGACCCCTCGGCCGGGGTCACCAGCGTTGAGCCTTCCACCGCTGTGGTGTCCCTGGTCAACCCCGACAAGATCACCTGGATCCGTTCCTCGTTCTGCAGCCAGGTGCACTACTTCACCTCCCCCGACGTCGCCGCGGGGTGGCTGACCGAGCACCCCGAGGCCGAGATCGTGCCGGTCGCTGATGCCTACCGGCTGGCCGACGCCCTCTCCACAGGGTTCCTCGACCGCCACCATGCCGAGGCCACCGCCACGGACGCCGACGCTCACGGCTGCTGCTGACACAACTAGGGAAGGAAACGGAGAACCCGATGACATCGAACCGCGACAACCAGCCCGGGGGCGGTGGCCTGCTCATGGCGGCCGGCGCCGGACTCCTCATGGTCGCCTGCTGCGCCCTCCCGGCCCTCATCGCAGGGGGAGTACTCGCCGGGATCGGCGGCTTCCTGCGAAACCCCTGGGTCATCGGCGCCGGAATCGCCCTCCTGGGGCTCGCCGTCCTGACCACCACCCGGCGGCACCACGGCCCGGGCGGCAGCGAGGACTGCTGCCCGCCCAGCTCGCCGGGCACCCGCACTGACCACAGCACGACCACCAAGGACATCCATCACCGATGACCTCCCGCACCCGCCGCAAGGCCCTCCACCTGGCCGGTGCATGTGCCGCCGCGACGTTCACTCTCACGGCGTGTGGTAGTGCTGACAGCCCCGGATCCGCTGGCAAGGACGGCACCGCCCAGCTCACCAGCATCGCCGGCCAGAAGATCACCCTGCCCGCCGACGGCGAGCCCACCGCAGTCTTCTTCTTCACCTCAGGCTGCGGTGAGTGCGTAGGCGGGACCCAGTCGCTGGGCGCTGCCGCCGCGGCGGCCGAGAAGTCAGGGACTCGGGCGAACTTCCTGGCCGTCGACATGGACCCCGGAGAATCCAAGGACACCATCAACGCCTTCATGGACTACGTCCATGCCGAGCAGGTGCCGACAGTCATCGACACTGGTGCGACCTTGACGCAGCGCTACCACATCACCGCCCTGTCGACCCTGATCGTCATCGACGCCGACGGCAAGACGACCTACCGCGGAACCGACCCCAGCGCACAGACCATCACCGCCCAACTGAAGAAGGCTGGAGCCTGACCGTGGATGGACTGCTTGCCCTCGCCTTCGCCGCGGGCATGGTCGCCCCGGTCAACCCCTGCGGGTTCGCGCTGCTGCCTGCGTGGATCACCCACACGTTGGGCGAGGCCGACACCTCCCCGGCGCCGATCCGGATGCTCCACGCTCTTCGGGCCGCAGCCGCGCTGGCGATCGGATTCGCTGGCACCCTGTCCGCCGCCGGGCTCGTCGTCAGCGTGGGCGCGCGAGGCCTGATCCAGGCAGCGCCCTGGCTCGGGCTCACTGTCGGAATCATCTTGGTGCTGCTGGGGGCTGCGATGCTGGCGGACCGAACGACGTCCCTTCGGTTGCCTGGTATCCCCGTCCGGGCAACCGAAGGGTTCCCGGCGACCGTTCAGATGGTGGTCTTCGGAGTCGGGTACGCGACGGCCTCGTTGTCGTGCACATTCGGGGTGTTGCTCGCTGTGATCGCCCAAGCCCAGGCCACCGCCAGCTACAGCGGCCTCCTCGTCGTCTTCGCCAGCTACGCTGCGGGGTCGACGACCGTTCTGCTGCTCCTCGCCCTGGTCACCGCGGCCCTGGGCACGGCCCTGACCCGACGCGTCACCGCGCTGGCCCGTTACGGTCCCCGAATCACCGCCATCGTGCTCCTCGCGACCGGCGGCTACCTGGCCTGGTACTGGTACCCCGCCGCTAGCGGTGACCAGTTGTCCGCCGGCCATGCCGGTGGGCTGAGCGAGGTCTCCGCGACCACATCCCACTGGATTCAGGCGCACACCACCGCGATCGCGATGATTACTCTCCTCGCCGCACTCACGGCCACCGCTTGGGCGCTCCGTCATCGATTGCGCGGCCAGCATCTACCCGCCAGGCCACCAACAGGCATCGACAAGCCCACGTCGTGCTCGACCGATGCGCCTGTCTCAACCACGCGGGACACTTCTACTTGCGGCCCACGGTCTGGCGGGGACTGCTGCTGAACCGACGCCGCACGCGCTCGGCAACCATAGTCTTCCCAGCTGCCCACCCAACTCTTCCGACCATTCCCCACAAGGAGAGATGCAGATGAACGAGCACTTTGACCTGATCGTCATCGGCGCCGGTATGGCCGGTGTCGCGGCCGCCAACAAGTGCGCCGCGCAGGGATGGGAGGTGGCCATCGTCGACTCACTACCCTACGGAGGCACGTGCGCGTTGCGGGGGTGTGACCCGAAGAAGATCCTGCGCCGCGGGGCCGAGGTCATCGACAGTGCGCGGCTGATGCGCGGCAAGGGCATCGACGACGCGGACCTTTCCATCAACTGGGCCGACCTGATGAAGCACAAGCACGGCTTCACCGATCCCGTGCCGCGGAGCATGGAAGACGGCCTGAGCGGCCAGGGCGTCACCACCCTGCACGGCCGCGCCAGATTCACCGGCCCACGCCAACTGGAGATCGAGGGCACCCCCTACGACGCCGACCGCTTCCTGGTCGCCACCGGCGCCCGCCCCCGTCCCCTGGACTTCCCGGGCCACGAGCACCTGATCGACAGCACCGACTTCCTGAACCTCGAGGACCTCCCTTCCCGTATCTTGTACGTCGGCGGCGGCTTCATCTCCTTCGAGTTCGCCCACATCGCCGCACGGGCCGGCAGCGCGCCGACCATCGTCGACCGGGGCGAGCGCCCGCTGAAGAACTTCGACCCCGACCTCGTCGAGCTGCTGGTGGACCGTAGCCGGGAGATCGGTATCGAGCTGCGCCGCACCACCACCATCCGCGAGGTACGGCCATCCGACGATGGCTACCAGGTCACCCTGGAACACGCCGGCGACCAGGAGACGATCGAGACCGACCTTGTCGTCCACGGCGCTGGACGCGTCGCGGACCTGGCCGACCTCGGACTCGACGCCGCGGGCGTCGAGTGGGGCGAGCACGGCATCACCGTGGCCGACCACCTGCAGAGCACCACGAACCCCCACGTCTGGGCAGCCGGAGACTCCGCCGCCACCGACGGCATGCCGCTCACCCCCGTCGCCGTCTCCGAAGCCAAGGTCGCCGCCTCCAACATGCTCCAGGACACCACCACGGCCCCGGACTACGCAGGCATCCCC
>NZ_AWQS01000323.1 GCF_000576575.1 Intrasporangium chromatireducens Q5-1 | reverse complement strand
TGACGCCGGGGCAGATCGCGGTGATGCTGCGCTCCGCCTACGACCCCGCTATCGCCGCCACGCTGGAACGCCACGGCAGGCTCGGCCAATCCCTTGCGACCGCAGGGCCGGTCGCGGTCACCGAGACTTGGGGCAAGCTCCGCACCGACTCCGCCCACCACGCAGTGCTCTGGGTCAGCGAGTGGCCCAGGTCGCTCGTCTATCCGGGATTCCTGTCGCCGGTGCTGCTGTCCACCGGCATCCAGCGGTCGTTCTCGCTGATCTGCACCCCCATGCGTTCCGACGCCGCTGCTCGCGACATCCGCAAGAAGAAGGTCGAGCACATCTCCGACCAGGCCCAGCGCGCGAAGATCGGCCAGATCGAAGACGCCTCACAGACCGCCGAGTACCACGACGTGCTCCAGCAAGAAGCCGACCTCACCGCCGGACACGGCATCCTCCGCTACACCGGCCTCATCGCCGTCTCCGCACCCACCGTCGAAGAACTCGACGCCGCCGTCGCCGCCATCGAGCAAGCCGCGATCCAGGCATCTTGTGAGACCCGGCTGCTCGTCGGCCAGCAAGCCGCCGCCTTCACCGCCGCTGCGCTCCCGCTCTGCCGGAGGGTCTGACGGGTCTTACGTGCCTCGCAGTGTGAAGCCCGTACCAAACGACTACGCGCTGTCCCTCGTGCGGTCGGCGATTGACCTTGGAGCGTCGACCTGCCGCGGACGAACGAGAACATACTCGCCGTCAGGGGTCATGCTCTCGCGCAGCAGCTCAACGACGCGCACGAGCGTCGCATCGTCAATCGTCGGTCCGTCCAGAGCGGCGCGGACCGCGTCTTCCAACTCGCTTGGAAGCACCTCGTCGTCGATGCGGACATTGGCGAGCATTGATCGCGCGCGAGCTGCGTATTGGTCCGCCAGCAACGCTGAAAGAAGAATCGCCTGGTACTGCTCCGCCGTCATGCTCTGTGGGCTGCGCGCCAGCTCTTCCGACGGTGGCTCATTATGCTCGGCGAGCGGACCTTCAAGGTACGCAGTAGGAACCTCATCTACCTTGCCGACTTCGACAGAGAACGTCTGCCGTGGCGGTCGAGTTGTGGCCCACTTCCACAGTCTTGAGACACCGAGGACCGCGGCGTCCACCGCAACATCAACTCCACGTTCAATGTAGGGCGCTAACGCCTCCATGATTGCGTCGCCGACTTGGTACCGGAACTCCTGACCGGGCGAAGGGCGCGCTGGTACCAAGGGTCCGCGCGACCGCACGATCTCGTCGATGTCGGCTGGGCGAGACTCAGTAGGACCGAGCAGGTTCTTGGTGTCGTCGTCACGGAGCAGGTCCCGTTCATACCCACGGGTCGCCCGCGACTCGGAACGGTGGGTTCCCTCGCGACGCCGCACCCAACGCAGCTCTTCGTCGTCGTTCATGCCTCACCTCCTCGGTGGTCGAAGTTTACCGGCGTCGAGCGCGGTGGGCTGGAGGAATGAGAAGCCCCTTGCTGCTGAATGCCTCAAATGATCTGCGGGTGCACGGGGGCGCACCTCGTGGGTGACATGACCTACCGATGGAGGCCACCATGCCCACGTTCTTCGATTCGACCGCGGATGCAGCGGAGGCATCCGAAGCCTTGCGCGGACTCGCGCACCCGAGCCGGGGGTTCGATCAGCCCGCCGAGATGTACGGGGTGATCGGTGATCTGTCCTCGGGGATGCGCTCGCTGCGGCAGGCACTCGATCAGATCGCCGATGTTCACGAGCGCAAGGTCGCGCACGCCTTCAATGACGCCGGAAGCCACGAGGCAGGAGTGCGTGACGCCCTCGCTGCTGCGGAGGAACTGCGTCAGGCGGCGAACCTCGTCGACCGGGCGTATGACCGGCTCGCGGAAGGGTTCATCGCCGCCGGGCGGATCGCCTGGCACCCTGAGCCCGCCGTCGAGGAGGCCGCGCCGTCTCGGTGGGTCAGTGTGGTGTTCCTTCAGGGCGAGGAGGCGGACCGGCCATTGCGCATCCTCGGCGAGCTGGGGCATGTCGATGCGGTGGACTTCCTCGCGCAGTGGGACTACGGCGACGAGACCACGCAGGCCGCGCTGGAGAACGGATACGTCTACGACGAGCCCGGCGAGGGCACCAACGACCGGGTGGCGCTCTCGGGCGACTACGCGCTGGTCGTCAACCCGCACGTCGGCTACGTCTCGCTCCTGCGCCGCTACACCGAACCGGAAGCAGAGCCCCAGGACGCCGAACCAGTCGGAACCCCTCCGGTGCAGGCTGGGCCGGAGTTGCTGGTGTCGTACTCGTCGCCGGGTGCCACGGAGCGGGCCGATGTGCCGACGGCGAAGCGGGATGGGTCGTGGTTCGAGCCGGCCAAGATCACGGCTGTCAAGCAGGCGCGAGGGCTGGTGCTGTGACCGAGGATCGCGCGCGGCTGCACACCGCAGTTCTGGTAGCGCCGTCGAAGGAGCGGCGGAAGCTCCGGAAGCAGCGCCGCAAGGCAGAGGCCCGGCTCCACGCCGAGCAGCGTCGGGCCGCGCTCGCCGCGGCGAAGGCGAAGGCCGAGGAGGAGCGTGCCGAGCGGCGCGCCACGGTCTACCTGCCGAAGTCTGGCGAACCGGGTGCCGCGAGGCTGCGCACTCCGGGTCGGTTCCATCTGACGCGGCATCAGGACACGTCGGCGACGCTGGCGGGTGCGTATCCGTTCGTCGCCGAGGGTGGGCTCGGTGCCGATGGTGTGTTCGTCGGCCAAGACCTGTACTCGGGCGGGAGTTTCGTCTACGACCCGTGGGTGCTCTACGCGCGCGGGATCATCACCGCGCCGAACGTGGTGCTGGCCGGGATCGTCGGCTCAGGCAAGTCCTCGCTAGCCAAGTCGCTCTACACGCGGTCGCTGCCGTTCGGGCGGCGCGTGTACGTGCCCGGCGACCCGAAAGGCGAACACACCGCCGTCGCGAACGCCGTCGGCGGACGCGCCATCGTCCTCGGGCACGGGCTCAACACTCGCCTGAACCCGCTCGACGAAGGTCACCGGCCCAGCGGACTGTCGGACGCGCAGTGGGCCTCGACCGTCGCGGCGCGGCGTCGTGACCTGATCGGCGCGCTCGCGGAGACCGTGCTCGCGCGAGGCTTGTCGCCGTTGGAGCACACCGCGATCGACATCGCCCTGACCCAGACCGTGTGGGAGAACGACGTGCCGATCCTGCCGATGGTCGTCGATCACATCCTCGCCCCCAGCAAGGATGCCGACGGCAGGCTGGCCGAGGACGGCAGGCTCGTCGGCCACGCGCTACGCCGCCTCGTCGCAGGCGACCTGGCCGGGCTGTTCGACGGCCCCTCCACGGTCGCGTTTGATCCGTCATTGCCGATGATCTCCCTCGACCTCTCGCGGGTCACCGAGAACTCGACCCTCATCTCAGTCCTGATGACGTGCTCGTCAGCGTGGATGGAATCCGCACTGCTCGACCCGAACGGTGGGCAGCGGTGGGTGATCTACGACGAGGCATGGCGGCTCATGTCCCACCCGGCGCTGTTGCGGCGGATGGATGCGCACTGGCGACTCGCCAGGCACTACGGGATCGCGAACATGCTGATCTTCCACAAGCTCACCGAC
>NZ_AWQS01000322.1 GCF_000576575.1 Intrasporangium chromatireducens Q5-1 | reverse complement strand
GCACTGTCGATCGGGATTAGTGCACTGTCGAGGGGTCAGGAGGGGAGGGCGGTGCGGACCGTCTCGTACGTGGCGTGATCCGCGGCCACGACGAGGCCGTGCGGCCGCAGCCGCGGCTCGTACGCCGTCCCACTCGGCGTGCCGGCCACACCGCCGGCCTCGCGGAGGATCAGCGTGCCGGGCACGTGGTCCCACGGCGCCACGGAGCGGTAGACGATGTAGTCCGTCTCCCCCTCGACGAGCTTGGGATAGTCGATGCCGCACGACACCCACGTCAGCGCCAGGGGCGGAAGCCCGCCGAACGACTCGCCGATCCACTTGCGCCGCGACGTGCGCCCGTCCAGCGGCGCGACGGCTGCCGAGCGACTCAGCCGGCGCGACCCGCACCACGCACCCGCACCGCGCTCAGCGACATACGCGAGCTCGTGCTGGGGCTGCCAGATCCACGCGCGAACCGCTTGTCCCCCAATGGTTTCCGCCACCATGACGGCGTGGTCGGGTGAGCCGTGCACGAAGTTCTTCGTGCCGTCGACCGGGTCGACCGTGAACGCGTGGTCGGCGGCGAGGTAGCGCTCCATGAGGGCCGGCTCGGCGGAGTGCGCCTCCTCGCCGAGCACGACGGCATCGGGGTAGGCGCCGAGCAGCGCCTTGGTGAGCAGCTCCTCGGCCTCCCGGTCGGCGTCCGTGACGAGGTCCCCGGGGTTCTTCTCGTGGATCTCACCGTCGGCGAGCGAGCGGAACCGCGGGTTGATCGCCTCCTCGGCGACGTCCTTGAGCAGCTGCAGCACGGCGTCGGTGTCCACGTGCCCAACCTAGGCGATCGCTCGTACGCTCCCCCGCAGGCGTCAGATAGTGGCCCTTCGACGGTTAGTGGCCTCTCGACGGTGTAGTCGTCGAAAGGCCAGCAACCGACTAAGCTAAGGGCCAGCAACCGACGAATGGCCAGTAACCGACGAAAGGCCAGTAACCGTCGGGTGGCCAACGGCAAGAGCAGGCCGTATGCCGCTCACCGCGGTCGGCGTCGCCCCTTCCCTCCGCGTGGGGGTGCCGGCGGCCGCGCCGCCTGGGGCCAGAGGTGCGGCGGCAGGTCGAGCCACCACCGCAGGGTCGTGCGAGCCAGCTGCTCGCCGGCGGTCAGCGCGCCGGACCGAGGGCTCGGCACCTGCCGGAGCACCTCGTCGATGAGGTCGAGCCGGCCCCGCATCCCGAGCGCGTACGCCAGGCCGCGGAGGCGATAGCGCACCGCCCCGAGCGCGGCATCGTCGGACACCGCGGACAGGGACCCGGCGAGGTCGAGGGCAGCCTCCCGGAGCCGGACGTCCCGGGCGTCGCGGTCGGCCCCGGCCGGCTCGGCGCAGTTGCCGACGACGACGCCGACGGCCGCGACGAGCTCCGGCTCGGTGTCGGGCGAGCAGAGCAGCTGCGTCGGGACCTCGAGGTCCTCGGGCTGGATGAGCCAGGTCAGCACGGTGAGGCACTCATGGCAGGCGATGCGCTCGCCGGCGTCGTGGACACGGACCAGCTCCTGCGCGTAGGCGCGGCCGACGAAGCGGCCCTGCGGGGAGATCATCAGGATCGCGAGCGCGTTGCTGCGCGACTCCTCGTGGGTCTCCCCGAGGGCAGTGGCGAGCAGGCGGCTCAGCACCTCGTCGGTCGGGTCGACGGTGCCGACGTCCTCGGCGATGGACCGCCGGATCCGCCTCGCGACCTCGGCGTGCGCCTGCCGGTCGAGGGCCCGGCCCTCGAGGATGATCGACGCGGCAAACCGTCGGGCCGCTGGCGTCAGGCCGAAGACGAGCCGGTCGCGGCCGGGGATGTCGAGGGCCCGCACGATGTTGGCGGCCGCCCGGTGCACCCGGAAGGACCGGGACGGGTCGCGCAGGTGCTCGAGCGCGAGCCGCGCCGCCTCGCGTGCTGCCTCACGCGGCACCGTGCCGGCCCGCAGCAGCGTCGTCGTCGAGATGAGCGCGGCGCGCAGGGCGTCGTCGTTGACCGGCTCGCGCAGGTGCCGCAGCAGGACCGCGAGGCAGGACGGGTCGTCGGTGTACTGGACGAGGCCGGCGTAGTCGGCATACAGCTGCGCGTCCCGGTCGCCGAGCGCCTCGTCGGCGATCCGGGCGACGACGGCCCCGCTCCGGGGATGTCCGGAGAGCCGCGCGACGGCCTCGTCGCGTAGGGCGAACTCGAGGTGCAGGCTCGTCCCCAGCTCCTGCACGCACCGCCGGATCAGCTGCTCCCAGTCACCGGCCCGCACGAGGGCTCCCGGGGTGCGCCCGAGGTTGCCCGAGAGCCGGTCCCAGTCCTGACCCGTCATGCAGTCCGTCGACAGCGCGAGCTCCATCAGCTCGAGCGTCTCGTTGGGGTCGGGGTCGCCGTGCGGGTGCAGGGTCGGCGCCGCTCGCACCTGCTGCTCGTCGCGCGAGAAGTAGTCGATCGCGCAGAGCAGCTGGCCCTCCGGCAGGCCGAGCACGGTCTCGTAGCGCCGCACGAGGTCATACGTCACCTCGACGGCGCCGCTCTCCCACCGACCGACCTGGGCACGGTGGACCGGTGCAGCGCGGCCACCCCCCTCTGCGAAGCCCGCCGCGCTGCGCAGCCTCGAGTCGTCCGCGTGGGCTCTGGCGTTGCGGATGACCCAGTGGACGCGACTCGGCAGTGCAGTCCCCTTCCGTGCTCCCCCGAGCCCGCTCAGACAACCGGATACCTACCCAGCGCCGCGGTGATGTTGCGCTCAGCAGTTTGCTCCGCAACTCCGAACCATGTCGGGCAATCCGCCCCTAGCGTTTGCTCTGGGAAAAGCGCCGGGGGGCAGCGGAGCGGGAAACCAACGGGAGGTCGGTTCCCGCTCCGCACGGCTCGCTCACGGGCGAGCGCCAGACCCGTCTGGGAGGCTGGCCGGATGGACATCACCGAGATCATCCAGCACCAGCACCACGAGCAGCGACGGATGTTCGCCATGCTCGAGGAGTATCCGCGCGACGACCTCGAGGGCCTGGCCGCGCTCTGGAAGCGTCTCGAGATCCTCCTGGAGACCCACGCCGAGGCGGAGGAGCGCTACTACTACCCAGAGCTGCTCAAGCTCGGCAGCGGCGCCGCCGACGCCGCCTCCGCCGAGGAGGAGGTCGAGGACGCCATCAAGGACCACAACGAGATCCGCGACGCCGTCCGCAGGGTCGGCCAGTGCGAGACGGGGTCGGACGAGTGGTGGCAGGCCCTCGTCGATGCGAACGTCGCGAACAGCGACCACATGGCCGAGGAGGAGCGCCAGGACCTCGCCGACTTCCGGCAGCGGGCGAGCCTCCAGCTGCGCCACGAGATCGCCGTCGCGTTCCTGCGCTACGAGTCGCTCAGGGCCACGACCGGAGTCCCACCCGAGGACAAGGACCCCAAGGCCTACGTCAAGGACCAGAAGCCCGACGGCACCACCAAGCGCGAGCAGCAAGCCGCCGCCAAGGCCGAAAAGGCCACGAAACCGGGCGAACCGGTCTCCGACGCGCCGTCGAAGGCCGCGTCCTCCGACTCCGGCGAGGGCTGACCCGATCGGGTCGTCACCCGACATGAAGGTGCCGTATGCCGCTGAGCTGGCTCAGCGGCATA
>NZ_AWQS01000321.1 GCF_000576575.1 Intrasporangium chromatireducens Q5-1 | reverse complement strand
TCCGCGGCGGCAAGGTCGACGCGGCGATCCTCGGCGCGATGCAGGTCTCCGAGGCCGGTGACATCTCCAACTGGATGATCCCGGGCAAGATGGTCAAGGGCATGGGCGGCGCGATGGACCTCGTCCACGGGGCGAAGAAGGTCATCGTGCTGATGGAACACACCGCCCGGGACGGCTCGTACAAGATCGTCAAGGACTGCTCGCTGCCCTACACCGGCAAGGGCGTCGTCCAGCGGATCATCACCGACCTCGCCGTCATCGACGTCACCCCGGACGGGCTCGTGCTGCGAGAGCTCGCCCCCGGCGTCACCGAGGACGAGGTCCGCGAGAAGACCGAACCCGACCTCATGGTTGCGCTCGACCCGAACACCGCCCGACCCAGCCTGGAGGTACCCCGCTGATGCGCGCCATACGTCGCCAAGCGCCCGGAGTCGTCGAGATCGTCGAGGTCCCGGAGCCCACTGCCGGGCCCGGGGAGGTCCTCGTCGACGTCCTCTATGCGGGTGTCAACCCGTTTGACGTGCAGGTGCTGCGCGGCCAGATCGGCGGCAGCGCCCCCCTGACGCTCGGCGCGGAGGCCACCGGGCTGCTCGACGGTCAGCTCGTCCAGGTCTCGGGGGGCGGGATCGGGGCGGCCCGCGACGGCACCTACGCCGAGCGGGTCGTCGCCCCGGCAGACGCGGTGCGGCCGCTGCCCGACGGTGTCGACCCGCAGTTCAGCGCGACCGTCGGCGTCGCCGGCAAGACCGCGTGGCGGGCCGTGCACCAGCTGGCCGAGGTCGGCCCCGACGACGTCGTGCTCGTGCTCGGCGCGTCCGGAGGGGTCGGCACCTTCGCCGCGCAGCTCGCCCGCGCCACCGGCGCCGGAGTCCTCGCCCACACCGGTGACGCGGACAAGGCCGCCCGGCTCGACCGGCTCGCCCTGGAGACGGTCGTCGCGGAGGGCGGGCCCGCCGTGGCCACGGCCGTGGGTGACCTGGGCGTGACGGTGGTCCTCGACCCGCTGGGCGGCGACTACGTGGCGAGCCTGCTCGGCGTCGTCGCTCCCGCCGCCCGGTTCATCACGTATGGCGTGCTGGCCGGGGCCACGACGGAGCTGAACCTCGCGACGCTCTACGGCAAGGGGCTGCGCATCCTCGGCACGAGCGGGGGGACGACCCCGCCCGAGCAGGGCGCGGAGGCGCTCACTCACGCCCTGGCAGCGGTGCGCGACGGCACGGTCGCTGTCGACGTGGAGGTGCTGCCCCTGGAGCAGGCTGCGGAGGGCTTCGCTCGGCTGCAGTCGCGACAGGTCGAGGGCAAGCTGCTGCTGCGCCCAAACGCGGAGCGGGAGGGGTGACGAGGTGACAACCGTCCGCCTGGGTCTGGCCCAGACGATCACCCACTTCGGCGCCCGCGAGCGGGAGAACCTTGACAACGCGGTGCGCCTCATCGCTCAAGCGGGCGCGCTTGGGGTCGACTTGCTCGCCTTCGCCGAGAACTATCCGGGGCCGTTCACGGAGGCGAACCGGTATGACGTCGCCGAGGCGATGGCGACGGCTGCCGGCGAGCACGGGGTCGCGGTTGCCTACGGCACCTCGCTGCCGGCGCCGGACCGGCCCGGCTCCTACAACATCGCGACCGTCGTCGTCGACGAACGAGGCCAGTACCGGGGCGAATACCGCCGCACCCACCCGGTCGGGCCGTACATCTATCGGGACACCCCGGAGTGGAACTTCGACTACGTCGCGGCAGACGAGTTCCCGGTCATCGAGATGAGCTGGGGCACCCTGGCGGTTTCGATCTGCTCCGAGGTGCACCTGCCCGAGGTGTCCCGCATCCTCGCACTCAAGGGCGCCGAGGTGTGCCTCTTCCCCAGCGGGCTGCTCATCGACGAGCTCGGCTACACCGACAACTGGCGCACGCTCGTGCGGGCCCGCGCGATCGAGAACCACATGTACACGGCGACCCTGGTCAACCTCATGGACACCGCCATGAGCGACCAGTTGAGCAGCGGCGAACCCGGTCCGCGCCGCAACGGAATCTCCCGCGGCATCGGCATGATCGCCGCACCCGAGCGAGTCCTCGCCCAGTCGGAGTCACCCGGCATCCTGACCGCAGACCTCGACCTCGAGCGGATCCGCTATCTGCGCGGCACCGACGAGGAACTCCTCGTGCCAGCCCCCTATCAGACGATCCCCGGACACCTGAAGTGGCGTCGTCCCCGCCTATATGGGCCGCTCAGAGATTCCTGACTCACGACGGTGACCCGACTTCAACGCCTGCGCGGCATCGGTACATCGTGGCACCGCTGTGTGCGAGGGATGGCGTTGTATCACTTCCGGTCCAAGCCCAGCGCTGGGGATCACCACAAGCATGGAGTGCGCCAATGGTCGCGAGGCATCTTCGGACATGCGTTCCTCCTTCGGGAACGACAACCCCTACTGCGTCGGCAGCACGGTGCCGATTCATGACCTCGGGGACACAGGCAAATCAGGGAGCGCCGATGGCCTTCGACGGAGAGCAAATCCGAGGTGTTCTCTTTGACCTTGACGACACGTTGCTGAATCACCGGGGTGCGGCTCGAGACGCCTTGGCGTTGTGGACCGCTGGTGCCGGACTCTCCGAACCGCTCGACGTCCTCGAGAGCCGGTGGACCGCACTGGAGACCCACTTTTATGGGCGGTATCAGCTCGGGGAACTCTCGCGAGAAGAACAGCGGCGCGCGCGGGTCCGAGCCTTCTTGCCCGCCCTGACAGCCACGGATGAACGGGCGGACGCAGCGTTCAGCGCCTATTGGATCGCATATGAGCACTCCTGGCGACCCTTCGAGGACGCGCGCCGGACCCTAGTTAGGGTCTGCGCCGCTGGCCTGGCCGTGGGCATCCTCACGAACGGGTCACTCGAGGATCAGCGGCGGAAACTTGAGCGCGTGGGCTTCATGGATCTCGAGATCCCGCTCATCGCTTCATCCGAACTTCCAGCCGCCAAGCCTGATCCACGGGCATTCTGGGCTGCCTGCAGCATTCTAGGGGTGACCCCGAGTCGCTGTGTGATGGTCGGGGACTCCCTCGAGGCGGATGTCCAGGGTGCAGAGGCAGCGGGCCTGACTCCCATCCTGCTAGATCGTTACGACTCGCACGCTGGCGTGCCCGTCCGTCGAGTGAGGTCCCTTGATGTGCTGACCCAGAATCTTGGAGCCGCATCCGCCGAGGGCCAGCCAAGACTTGCGCCACCCGCCCGTTGTAGTGAGTCGCCCACGACCACGGCCTCCGCGCCCAGCACAGCATCGGCGACGACGTCCAAGTCGTGAAGTTCGACGGCGATGACGCGCTGACCCCCTTGCTCAACGCATCCTGAGGGCGTCTCTCGCGACCTTCCGATCGGGAAGTCGGACGGTCTCTTGACGTCGAGACTTCGTGCAACGAGTCGTGCAACCAACTGCGGCAAAACAGGGTCCAGAGGGGCCTCTGACGGTCATTTCGACATCGAAGCGAGCGTTCGAACAGACATGCAAAACCGCAGGTCAGGAGCGGTTGACCTGCGGTTTCGGGTGGTGGCCAGGGGCGGGGTCGAACCGCCGACCTTCCGACTTTTCAGCCGTACACATCGCGGCTGGTCAGCGGTTGTTTCTACCTCATCGTGCAACGAGTCGTGCAACCAGTTCGCCG
>NZ_AWQS01000320.1 GCF_000576575.1 Intrasporangium chromatireducens Q5-1 | reverse complement strand
CGGCATCGCGACCGTGCTGACCGTGCTCGCCATGCTGCTGCTGCTCGTTCTCGTCTACACGACGGTCGACCAGATGCGCCCGACGAACGTCCTGCGCCAGATCCACGACCGTGCCCTCGCCGCCCGAAGGCGGCAGGAGGAGCTGCGGCAGCGGACGATGAGGCAGGGGGAGTCGACGCACCCGGTCACCGCGACGTACCGGTCCGACGCCATGGGATACGTGACCCAGATCGACCTCGACGCGCTGGCTGCGGCGCTCGACCGCGTGCCCAAGGCGGAGATCACCGTGCAGGTCACGCTGGGCCAGGCGGTGTCCTACGGCGACGTCGTCGCAGTCGTGCGGG
This sequence comes from Intrasporangium chromatireducens Q5-1, assembly GCF_000576575.1. Taxonomy (GTDB): domain Bacteria; phylum Actinomycetota; class Actinomycetes; order Actinomycetales; family Dermatophilaceae; genus Intrasporangium_A; species Intrasporangium_A chromatireducens. Next base: position 3,323 of record NZ_AWQS01000320.1, on the reverse strand, counting down.
ATGACGAGCCCGAGGAGGCCGACTCGCTCCTGGCCCAGGTCCGCGACGCGGTCCGGATGGAGAGCCGGCGGGACATCGACCGCGACGCGACGACGGGCATCAGCGAGATCGCGAACATCGGGTGGACGAGCGGGTCGACGGCCAAGCACAGTCCCCGGGTGGCACAGCAGGCGGTGGACGTGCTCAAGGACCTGGCGGCCCGGTGGATGGACGAGGACGCTGACCCCGGATCGCGCCGGCCCGCAGCCGACCGGCCGCAGCTGCGCGTCGTCTACCGGGACGACGACCTGGACCGGGTCCTCGACTCGCTCTACTCGCTCGTGGTCAGCGCGCACGAGTCCCATCAGCACCTGACGGCCGTGCGCGTGCTCGAGGCCTACGCAGACCTCTTCCCGCGGTCGAGCGGAGAGTCACGTCGCCGTATAGAGCGCGACCTGAGCAGCTTCCAACCCCTCCTCGACCAGATGCCCCCGTCACCGATGCTCGCCGAGGCCAGAGCACGCCTGTCCGAATGCGTGGAGCAGGCGGTCGGGGCCGCGGACGCGTGAGCCGGTCCCGTTCGTTGGGGCAGTGGCCCCGAGTGTCAGGCCGGGCGCGGTCCACCGGGCTCCACCGGGAGCGTGATCGTGAACGTCGCTCCGTGGCCGGGACCAGGACTGGAGGCGGTGAGGGTGCCGCCGTGCGCTTCGACGAGGGCTCGGGCGATGGTCAGGCCGACACCGCTGCCCGGCGTCTGTGTGGACTCACGGTGGAACCGGCGGAACAGCAGCTCAGCGCGGCCAGGGTCGAAGCCGCTGCCGGTGTCGGTCACCGTGATGACGACGGCTGCCGGCCGTGACGGGGCGGCATGCACGCCGACGCTGACCTGCCCGCCGGGCGGTGTGTGCCGAAGCGCGTTGTCGAGCAAGTTCCCCAGCACCTCACGGAGCCGGTCCCGGTCGACCCGCGCGATGGCTCCCGTCTCGGGAAGGTCAGTCGTGAGCGTGACGGCGTGAGCGGCATACCGCTCCTGTTCTGCTGCGACCGCTCGTTCGACGATGGGGACGAGGCTTTCCGGTGCGCTCGTCAGGACGATGCGTCGCTCCTCGGCCCTGCTGACCTTCTCCAGGTCTGCCACGAGTCGCTGGAGGTGCGTCGACTGGTCGGACAGCACTCCCAGGGTCTCGGCGTCGGCAGGCAGGATGCCGTCCTGGAGTGCCTGCGCGGTGGCCTGCAGCGACGCGATGGGCGTGCGCAGCTGGTGGGCGAGGTCTGCGGTCAGCAGTCGCCGCTGCTCGTCCGTCGCCTCGAGGCGGTGGCCGAGCCGGTTGGAGGCGTCGGCAAGAACGGCGAGCTCGGGCCCGAGCCCGGGATCGTCGACGTGGACGTCGTGGTGTCCGTCCGCGAGTCGCTGCAGGGCGGCGGCGGTCTGCTGGACCGGCGCGGCGACTCGTCGCGCGATGAGCCAGCTGATCGCGGCGGCGACGAGAGCGGCGACCGCGACGCCGATGCCGAGCGCGAGCAGCAGCGCCTGGTCGAACGCCCGGTCGACGTGGTCCCGCACGCCCGAGTCGATCTGGGGCAGGTGGGCCAGTTGCAGGTGCTGGTGGAACAAGGCCGGGGCGAGGAGGAGCGCCGCGACGAGGACCGTCACCGCACCGGAGGCGACGATCAGCAGGTTGATCAGCAGCAGGCGTGAGGGGAGCCCGAGCCGGGACAGGGGCCGGACCTGTCGCCCCCGCACCTGGTCCCCGTCCTGACCCGCCGGGGGGCTCGGGTCCTGCCTGGTCATCCCTCGCCCATGCGATAGCCGACCCCGCGAATGGTGCGGACGTACTTGCCATCACGCGCGTCGTCCCCGAGCTTTCGTCGCAGGTGGGCGACGTGGACGTCGACGAGGTGCTCGCCGCCCGCCCACTCGCCGCTCTCCCAGACCTGCTCGAGCAGCATCGGGCGGGTGAAGGCGACTCGCGGCCTCGCGCTCAGGATGTCGAGCAGGTCGAACTCGGTCTTGGTCAGCTCCACCGGACGGCCCTTGAGAGTCGCCTCGTGTGCCGCCGGGTCCACCACGAGGTCCCCGAAGACGCGCGGGGCGAAGGGACCCGCAGCCGCGGCCGCCGGCCCGGACTGCCTCGGTCGACGCAGCAGCGTGCGGATCCGGGCGATCAGCTCGCGCGGGGAGAACGGCTTGGTGATGTAGTCGTCCGCCCCCACTGCGAGGCCGATGAGCATGTCGACCTCGTCCGCCCGGGCGGTCAGCATGACCACATAGGCGTCGGTGAAGGTACGCAGCTGCCGGCAGACCTCGACACCGTCCATGCCCGGCAGCCCGAGGTCGAGCACGACCACGTCGAAGTCGTGGTGGCGTGCCAGTCCCAACGCAGCCGGCCCATCGCCGACGCTCTCGACGTCGAAGCCCTCGGCCTGCAGATAACCGACGACCACCCGGACCAGGCTCGGCTCGTCATCGACCACGAGCGCGCGCCGTGGCGTCTCGAGAGCGTGCGCCGGGTCCGCCATGCTCAGCTGTCCTCCATCGCCACGAAGGTTCCGTGCCACGTGTGGTACCAGACTGCCCCGGTCGCCCCGTTGACGGACAGCATGCCCATCATCTTCCCGCTCGCCTGCGTGTCGACCGTGTAGTAGCCGGGATAGCTGTCGATGGTGCTGACGGTCTCGCCCGGACGGTTCGCGGCGAGCCAGGCCGACGCTGCCGCTCGGGCCCTCGCCTCGGTGAGCGCAACGGCGTGAGAGCCGGTGTTCCACATCATCGCTGGGCCCGGCTCGGTCCGCACGGCACCCGAGGCGGGGTCGACCAGGACCTCCGTCGTCGCGGCGCCCCTGCTGTCCTTCAGCTCGACATAGAAGTTGTCGGTGAACTGCACGACCTCGCCCGGGTGCAGACCTCGGGCCGCGCCCGCCTCGGCCGCGCGAGCCCGAGCATCCGCGATAGTGGTGACCTGCCTGCCGTCCCCGCCGAGCCAGATCTGTCCGGCCATCATGGCGGGGCCATCGCCAAACAGCTGGCCCAGCGACCGGCCGCCCGGCATGCCGGAGGTGTTCGGCCCCAGGCCGGTGCTCGCTCCTGGGTCGGGGGAGGCCGCTGTACTCACGCCCCACGGTGCCGGTCCGAAGACGCCGACGAAGGCCATGACGGCCGACGCCACGAGCAGGGCAGAGGCGACGGCCAGCGCGACGAGTGGCGCTCGAGCGCGGCGCTTCCCGCGGCTCCGCAGCGGTGCCGTCGTCGTCATGGCCGGGCCTGTCGCTCGCCCCGGGTCTGCGCCAGCGCCTCGCGCTGCATGCGATACGCCTCGACGTCGATCTCGCCGCGGGCGAAGCGG
>NZ_AWQS01000319.1 GCF_000576575.1 Intrasporangium chromatireducens Q5-1 | reverse complement strand
GAGCGCACTGTGGCAGCGAGCGCTACTCGCCGAGCAGGAGTCGTTGCAGCTCGCGGAGCTGCGCGACGCGCTGCTGCCCGGGTTGATGTCTGGCACGATCCGCGTCAAGGACGCGGAGCGGGTTGTGGGGGAGGCAGTCTGACATGGCACCGGGACTCGGCGGGTTGAGCGAGGCTGACTGGGAGGAGTCGGCCCTCGAGGCGCTGGCGGGGCAAGGCTGGGCGCCGAAGCAGGGCAAGCAGATCGCCTCCGGTAGCGGTGAGCGTGAGTCGTGGGACGAGCTGGTCCTGCCGTCACGCCTGCTCGAGGCGTTGCGGCGGTTAAACCCGTCGGTCCCGGTGCAGTATCTGAAGCAGGCGGCGGCCGAGATCACTCGCCCGACCTCGGCGGATGCGATCACGGAGAACCGTCGCACCCACGTCTATATGACGGAGGGTTATCGCGGCATTTCGTGGATCGACCACGAGGGCGTCGAGCACAACCCGACGGTCCGCCTCATCTCGACCGAGCCGTCGGAGAACGACTGGCTCGCCGTCAACCAAGTCACCGTCCGTTCACACGAGGTCGAACGACGCTTCGACCTCGTCCTCTACTGCAACGGTCTGCCAGTCTCGATCGTCGAGCTGAAGCAGGCAGGCACCCAGACCGCCGATGTCGCGGCCGCGCATCGACAGCTCGAGACGTACGTCCGTGAGCTGCCAATGGCGTTCCGGTTCGCCGTCTTCACCGTTGTCAGTGACGGGCTGGTCGCGAAGTATGGGACCCCGTTCACGCCGCTGAACCACTTCTCGCCGTGGAACGTTGACGACGACGGCGCGCCGCTCGGTTTCGGCGCGACCGCCGGCCATGAGGTCGGCACCGGGCTGGACCAGCTGATCGACGGGGTCTACAACCCGGACCGGTTCCTGCAGCTGCTGCGCAACTTCACCGCGTTCGACCAGGGCGAGCACGGGCTGGCGAAGCGGATCGCCAAGCCGCACCAGTACTTCGCGGTGAACAAGGCCCTCGGCACGACTGTTCTCGCGGTCCAGTCGGATGGCAAGGCGGGTGTCGTGTGGCACACCCAGGGCTCCGGCAAGTCGATGGAGATGGAGCTCTACACCAACTACGTGCAGCGCCACCCGGTGTTGGCGAACCCGACGGTCATCCTCGTCACCGACCGCACCGAGCTCGACGGCCAGCTGTTCGACGCGTTCAAGCAGAGCCTCCTGCTGCCCGAGTCCCCAGTGCAGATCACCAAGCGGACGGAGCTGCGCGAGACCCTGACCGACCGGATCACCGGCGGCATCATCTTCACGACGCTGCAGAAGTTCGGGCTGTCGAAGGAGGAGAAGGACGCGGGCGAGTCGCACCCGCTGCTGTCGGACCGGCGCAACATCATCGTCATCGTCGACGAGGCGCACCGCTCCCACTACGACAGCCTCGACGGCTACGCCCGACACCTGAAGGACGCCCTGCCCAACGCGACCCTCATCGCCTTCACTGGAACGCCGATCTCGTTCAAGGAGAAGAATACCCGCGAGGTCTTCGGTGACTACATCGACATCTACGACCTGACCCGAGCAGTCCGGGACGGGGCGACCGTGCCGGTGCACTTCGAGCCGCGGCTGATCAAGGTGAGCCTCGCTGAGGGCGTCACCGAGGAGCAGGTTGACGAGGCCGCGGACGAGCTGACGGCCGGTCTGGATGACATCGAACGGGATCGGATCGAGAAGAGCGTCGCGGTCGTCAACGCCGTGTATGGCGCTCCCGCCCGGATCGCGAAGCTCGCCGAGGATCTCGTCCCGCACTGGGAGACCCGACGAGCGGTCATGGAGAAGTTCATCGAGGTGCCCGGCAAGGCCATGATCGTCGGCGCGACCCGGGAGATCTGCGCCAAGCTGTACGACGCCATCATCGAGCTGCGGCCCGACTGGCACTCCGACGACATCGCCAAGGGCAAGATCAAGGTCGTCTACACCGGCACCCCGTCCGACCCGCTCCCGATCGTGAAGCACGTGCGCCGCGAGTCGCAGAACAAGGTCATCAAGGGCCGCCTGAAGGACCCGGACGACGAGCTCGAGCTCGTCATTGTCAACTCGATGATGTTGACCGGCTACGACTCGCCGCCCCTGCACACCCTCTATTTGGACCGGCCGCTCAAGGGGGCCCTGCTCATGCAGACCCTGGCCCGGGTCAACCGGACCTTCCGCGGCAAGGCAGACGGCCTGCTCGTCGCCTACGCCCCGCTCGCGGAAAACCTCAACGCCGCTCTCGAGGAGTACACCAGGGAGGACCAGGCGAACCAGCCGCTCGGCAGGAATGTCAGCGACGCAGTTGGGCTGACCCGGGAACTGCTGGGCAAACTGGACGACCTCGTCGCCGGCTACGACTGGCGCAAGGTGTTCGCCGACCGGTCCGCCCGCGGTGACAAGAAGGCCTACGTGCACGTCGTCCTGAAAACGGTTGAGTACCTGCGGGACCCGGCCACGCCGGGCAACGAGGTGCGGGAGGACGAGAACGGCACGCCCCTCGAGACCCGCTCAGCGGCATACCGGCGGGTGTCGAGCCAGCTCGCGCGGGCGTGGGCGCTGTGCGCGAACAGTGACGAGCTGGAGGACGTGCGGGGGCCGATCCGTTTCTATGAGGAAGTGCGCGTCTGGATGGCCAAGCTGGACGCGGAGGAGCGGGCGTCGCGGGGGGAGCCGATCCCGGCCGAGGTGCAGCGGCTGCTCGGTGCGCTGATCGCGGAGAGCACCCAGACCGGTGAGGTGCTCGACATCTATGAGGCGGCCGGCATGCCCAAGCCGAGCCTGATGGATCTGGGGCCGAGCTTCTTGAAGGATGCGTTGGCGGCGGAGAACCCGCACTTGGCGATCGAAGCGTTGCGGGCCTTGGTGGCGAAGGAGTCCGTCAAGGCGACCGGGACGAACACGATCCGGGCGCGGGCGTTCTCGGACCGGATCGCCGAGGTGATGCGCAAGTACACCAACCAACAGCTGACCTCGGCCGAGGTGATCGCCGAGCTGATCGAGCTGGCTCGAGAGGCGGTCGACGAGTCGCACCGGGGCGAGCAGTTCGACCCGCCGCTGCAGATCGACGAGCTGACGTTCTATGACGCGGTGGCCCAGAACGAGTCGGCGGTGGATGTGCTGGGGGAGGGGGTCTTGGCGGACATCGCGCGGGATTTGGTGTCGGTGATGCGACGAGATGTCCGCACGGACTGGACCGTGCGGGAGGACGTGCGCGCGAAGCTGCGGACGACGATCAAGCGGTTGTTGATGAAGTACGGCTACCCGCCGGACCAACAGCCGGGCGCGATCAAGCTGGTGATGGACCAGATGGAGGCCATGGCGCCGCGGTATGCGCAAGAGCCGTCGGCGCTGACGCCGCAACACATGGATAGGGATCGTCGTGGCCGATGAGGTTCTGTGGCAATTGGAGCTCGACGGTATCGAGGGCCAGCTCAGTCTGACTCCCGACGAGGCGCCGACCTCTCCGCCGCCTGCAAATGGCGCCAAGGAAGCGAAGCGATCGCTGGCGTACTTGCTGAAGACCGCTCTCGAGTTCGGACGGATGGGTGGTTATGTCGACCTGCTGGACCGTGTGGCGGCCTTTCCTCGTTACAGCCCGTATAACGCCTTGCTGGTCATGCTGCAGCGTCCTGCGGTCAAGTCCGGGTCCGTGGTGTACGACG
>NZ_AWQS01000318.1 GCF_000576575.1 Intrasporangium chromatireducens Q5-1 | reverse complement strand
CTCGACGGGGAGGAGCCGGCAGAAACTTGGTGGCGCGGCCGGCGGTCCGCTGGACAGGATGTGGCGCGTGAGCGAACCCTTCGACGTCTTGCCCCTCGACCCCCTCGACCCCACGCAGGAGGTGATCACCGAGCAGTGGCTCGGCGTGCACAACGGCATCCAGCGGGAGCTCTTCGGTGACACCGGCAGCTGCTGGACCGTGTCGGAGATGCGGGCGATCCACCGGCGAGGAGACCGGCGCCGGGTCGACCTGGTCGCGGTCCAGGACGGCAGCGTCGTCGGGGCCCTCGAGGTCATGATGCCGCTGCACGACAACCATCACATGGCCATGCTCTGGCTCTCGGTGCAGGCGTCGGCGAGGGGACAGGGCATCGGTTCGGCCCTCCTCGACCGGGCGGAGCGGGTCGCGGCCGACAACGGTCGCACCACCCTGCTGGCGGAGACCGAGTGGGCGCACGGCGGCAGCGACGAGCGGGAGGGGTGGGCGAAGTCGCGCGGCTACGCGATCGCCCAGACGACGCTGCGCAGCAGACAGCCCCTGCCCGCCGACCGAGAGGCGCTCACGGCGATCCTCGAGGGACCGGGTGCCGAGGACTACGTGGTCGAGACGATCGTCGACGACCTGCCAGAGCCCTGGTTCGAGGACCTGGCCCTGCTTCGCACCCGCATGTCGACCGACGCGCCCCTGGGCGACCTGCAGACCGAGGAGGAGGCCTGGGACGTCGAGCGGGTCCGGGCTCAGCACGAGAGCATGCGCAACGGCGGTCGACGGGTCCTCGTGAGCGTGGCTCGTCACGTCCCGACCGGTCGCCTCGTCGGCTACACCGACGTGCACGTCCCGACCGGGGACGGAACGCTGGCCTACCAGCAGGACACCCTCGTGCTGCGGGAGCACCGCGGTCATGCGTTGGGGGCCCGGCTCAAGGCGGCCACCGCCCTGCGTCTCATGGACGAGCTGCCCGCCGTCGCCTCGGTCCGGACGTGGAACGCGGACGACAACACCCACATGCTCGCGGTGAACCGGCAGCTCGGCTACGCCGTCGACGGGTACAGCCGCGAGTGGCAGAAGGTGCTGTCCTGAGCCCAGCGCGCCCGCCACGCACCCGGGCCGGGCGCGCAGGGCAGGCGGCTCAGCGGCATACGGCGTCTTGGCTAGGCTGACGGGCATGTCTGACGAGCAGGGCTTCTCCACCCGTGCCATCCACGCCGGCCAGCCGGCCGACGCCTCGACCGGGGCGGTGAGCGTGCCGATCTACCAGGTCTCGACGTACAAGCAGGACGGGATCGGCGGCTTCCGCGGCGGCTACGAGTACAGCCGGTCGGCGAACCCGACCCGCACCGCGCTCGAGGAGTGCTTCGCGGCGCTCGAGGGCGGCAGCCGTGGCTTCGCCTTCGCGTCGGGCCTGGCCGGGCAGGACACCCTCGTCCGGTCGCTGCTCGTTCCCGGTGACCACGTCGTCGTGCCGAGCGACGCCTACGGCGGGACCTACCGCTACTTCAACAAGGTGGCCAGGCCGCAGGGCATCGAGCACTCGATCGCCCGGATCGCCGACGTCGACGCGGTGCGTGCCGCGATCGTTCCCGGCCGGACCAAGCTCGTCTGGGTCGAAACGCCGACCAACCCGCTCCTCGGCGTCGCCGACATCGCGGCGATCGCGGAGATCGCGCACGAGGCCGGTGCGGTCCTCGTCGTCGACAACACGTTCGCCAGTGCCTACCTGCAGAACCCGCTCGCCCTCGGCGCCGACGTCGTCACGCACTCCACGACGAAGTACAGCGGTGGCCACAGCGACGTCGTCGGCGGCATGGTTGTCACGGCTCGGCAGATCTCCGTCGCGGGGTTCGAGGATGCTGAGGACCGGATCGCGTTCCACCAGAACAGCATTGGCGGCGTGGCCGGCCCGTTCGACTCCTGGCTGACCCTCCGCGGCCTGAAGACCCTCGCCGTCCGGATGGAGCGGCACTGCGACAACGCCGAGAAGGTCGTGGACTTCCTCACGGGGCACGACGGCGTCTCGCAGGTCTACTACCCGGGGCTGCCGTCGCACGTGAACCACGAGGTGGCCGCCCGGCAGATGAAGCGCTTCGGCGGCATGGTGAGCTTCCGCCTGAAGAAGGGCGAGGACGCCGCGGTCAAGGCGTGTGCCGCCGTCCAGCTGTGGACCCTCGGCGAGTCGCTCGGCGGCGTCGAGTCGCTCATCGAGCACCCGGCCCGGATGACGCACGCGAGCGTGGCCGGCACCGAGCTCGAGGTCCCCGCCGACCTGATCCGGCTCTCGGTCGGCATCGAGGACGTCGACGACCTCATCGAGGACCTGCGCGAGGCGCTCGACATCCACGCCTGAGCACCGGCACCCCGACAGCGACATGACGATCCTCGCCGTCGACTTCGGGTCGACCTTCACGAAGGGCGCGCTCGTCGCCGGGGACGGCACGGTCATCCGGACCGCGGCCACCCCGACCACCGGCACGCAGGGGAGCGGCGACATCCTCGACGGCTACCGCACCCTGCGGCGAGCCCTCGACGTCCCGGACGACGCGACGGTGCACGCCTGCTCGAGCGCGGGCGGCGGCCTGCGTCTCGCCGTCGTCGGCTACGAGGCGACCGTCACCGCGCAGGCCGGTCATCGGGTCGGCCTCTCCGCGGGTGCGAAGGTCGTCCACGTCGCGAGCGGACCGCTCACGACGAAGGAGGTGAGCGGCATACGGGCTGCTCGTCCGGACATCGTCCTGCTCGTGGGAGGCACGGACGGCGGCAACGCCGACGTCCTGCTGCACAACGCAGCCCGGCTCGGGAAGGCCGCCATCGGCGGGCACGGCGCACATGCCGTGCCGATCGTCCTGGCCGGCAACATCGAGGCCCGCGATGAGGCGGCCGCGCTGCTGGCCGAGACCCAGCGACCCACGATCCTCGCCGGCAACGTGCTGCCCGAGATCGGCGTCGTCGCGCCCGAGTCGGCGCGCGCCGCGATCCGGGAAGCGTTCCTGCGCCACGTCATCGGCGGCAAGGGCCTGTCGAAGGACCCGGCGTTCGGCACGATGGTGGAGGGCGCGACCCCGGACGTCGTGCTCCGCGGCGTCGAGGTGCTCGCCTCGCGGGTCGGCGGCGATGTGCTTGTGCTCGACATCGGCGGCGCGACGACGGACGTCTACTCCGTCATCACCCCCGAGGGCGAGGACGCGAGCCTGCGCAAGGACGTCGTCGCGACGTTGTGGCACGGGCGCACGGTGGAGGGCGACCTCGGGATGCGGTGGAACGCCCCAGGGGTTCTCGAGGCGGCCGAGTCCGAGCGGCTCGTCGAATCCGTGCCGTGCTGGGAGGAACTGCGGACGTATGCCGCTCAGCTGGCGTCGCGCCCCGATGCCGTCCCAGCGGACGACCGTGAGCGCCGCCTCGACGTCGAGCTCGCCCGGCTGGCGGCGCTGGTCGCCGTGCGGCGGCACGCCCGTCCGGCCCAGCCCACGGAGTCACCGCGGCCGCTCGCCAACGTGACGACGCTCGTCGGGTCCGGGGGAGTGCTGCGGCACGCGGACGAGGCGGGGCGCGAGCGGGTCCTCGGGTCGGTTCTCGCGGACCACGCCGGTGGCTGGAAGGTGCCGCGGGCGGCCAAGGCCGAGGTCGATGCGAGCTACCTGCTGTTCGTCGCGGGCCTGCTCGCTGAGCAGGAGCCGGATGCGGCCGCCGCCGTGGCGGCCCAGATCTGACCGTCGAGAGGCCACGAACCGTCGAGAGGC
>NZ_AWQS01000317.1 GCF_000576575.1 Intrasporangium chromatireducens Q5-1 | reverse complement strand
CCACCCGCGACATCCGCAAGAAGAAGGTCGAACACATCTCGGACGCCGCCCAACGCCGCAAGATCGGGCAGATCGAGGACGCTGCGCAGACGGCCGAATACGAGGACGTGCTCCAGCAGGAGGCCGATCTGACCGCCGGGCACGGGGTGCTGCGCGTCACCGGCCTGATCGCGGTCTCCGCGCCCACGGTCGAGGAACTGGATGCGGCGGTCTCGGCGATCGAGCAAGCCGCCATCCAAGCCTCCTGCGAAACCCGCCGCCTGGTCGGCCAGCAGGCCGCCGCGTTCACCGCCGCCGCTCTGCCGCTGGCCCGCCAGGTGTGACGGCGTTCAGCCGTTCTGCTGAGTCACCGTCGTTCGCGAGAAGTGAGCGTGTTCGGGGGCAATATCGGGCCGGAGGCAATGCATGACCTCGTAAGTGTTGTTCATCAAGATGAAGCCGTCCGACGCCATCGCTCCGGCAGAAAAGACCACCTGATCGTCTCCAAGGGCTTCCAGGAGTTCTGCGTTGTCGTCTCCGTGCACCAGATCGCCGTAGAGGAACTTTCGCGCGATCTCGTTATCCCACGCATCGATGCGCGGCCCCGGTGCATCCGGATCAATGGGCGCTTGCATGATCCGCATCCGACGAACCGGGTACTTGCTCCACCCCTCACGCAGCTCACCTATCCGCTCCTTGTTGACGGCGTCTGCCGGAGGGCAGAAGAAGTCGAGGGCCGTCATGACGGTTCTCCACGCCAACCTGTCGCCCTTCTTGGACAGCGTCAGGGGGCGTATCAACGTGAGAGCGTAGGCGACTTGCTCTCTGGGAGGGATCACCTGGCGCAAATCTCGCACAGAGGTTTCGCCGGTGGTCTTATCGAGCACGAGGTTCATATGGAGCTGTTGCCCGAGCTTGAGTGCGTCATCGCGCTGAGCAAGTCCGCATGAGAACAGTTCGTCCGCACGACGCTTGAACAGCCGCAGAGTCTGGAGATGCTTGCTCACCAGCGGATCGCTGTTCTCATCGGCCACGCGGTCGCTCTCCTCGGTGTTGGTCGGATGCTCGGTGCGCACCTCTCAGTGACCAGAAGCTGAGGGAGGAACCGTGCCTACATTCTATGATCCCGTCGCCGACGCTGAGGAGGCGTCGCAGGCGTTGCGCGGTCTGGCGCACGCCAGCCGTGACATCGCCCATCCCGAGGACGCCTACACAGTGATGGGGAACCTGCTGTCCGGGGTGCGTTCCTTGCAGCAGTCCCTCGCACAGATCGCGCAGCAGCACAACCGGCACGAGGGCCGCGCCTTCGATGACCACGGCGACCAGGCCGCGGGCATCCGGGACGCCCACCAGGCCGCCGGGCAGCTCTTCGACGCGGCCACCGGACTCGATGCGGTGGAGGAACGGCTGAACCTCGCCATGCAGGCCGCTGGGCGGATCGCCTGGCACCCCGCACCCGGGCCGCCCGCGCCGTCAGCCGCCGCGAGCCTGGAGCGGGGGTCCGAGGCGGTCTCACGGTGGGTGAACATCGTGTTCCTCCAGGGCGAGGAAGCCGATGCGGTGCTGTCGATGATCGACCGACACGGCCCGGACGCGGCGATCGAACACTTGTCCGGCTTCGACTACGGCACCGAGACCACCGATGCGGCGATGGAAAACGGCTATGTCTACGACACCCTCCCCGCCGGGCCGTTGGACCAGGAGGCTGTCGGCGGCGAGTACACGCTGACCTACAACCCCGACATGGGGCACGTCGGCCTCTACCGCCGCCACCCGATCCCGCCCGAAGACCGCCTTGACCCCGAATCCCGCATGGCTGGGCCCATCGGCCCGAACGTCGGCGGCGCTGTGAGCGTGGCGGGAGCGGTCGGCGGGCCTGTGGCAGGAGCGGGAGGTGCCACCGGGGCCGGGGCGTCCCGGTCGACCAGAGCGCTCGGGGCATCCGATGCGGCGAGTGGCGGGCGCACGGCCCCGGCTGCGGCCGGGAAAGGCCGTCCGGCGAAGACCGACGGGTCGTGGTTCACCCATCCCGGCGTCGCGGCCGTCAAACGCGACCGCGGCCTCGGCCTGTAAGCGGCGCCCCGCCGTGCACGGTGCCGTCGCCCCGGTCACGGGGTGGCGGCGCCGCCGTGTGCGGGCCGGGGCGCACCTGACCGGCATCCCTGTCCGCCCTGCATCTCGGGAGGTCCCTGGTGCCCACGTTCTCCTATCCCGCCGCCTACGCCACCGAAGCGGCCCGGAATCTCCGCGCCCTCGCGAGCGCCGGCCAGCTCACCGAAGCGGGGGCGCATGCGATCATCGCGGACCTGCGCGATGCGACCGCGGCGATGCGGCTGGTGCTCGACCGGCTCGCCGCCGCTCACACCATCCCCAGTCACCCGACCGCGTTACGGGCCGCCGCGCTGCAGGCTGGCGATGAGCTCCATCAGGCTGGCACCACCCTGGACGAAGCCAGAGGCCGGCTGGCCGGAGCGGCTCGCGCCGCCGATGAGATGACCCGCATCGATCCCGCCGGGGCGCCTGCCGCCGGTGGCGCCACGCGGGGGTGGGGGCTGTGAGCGAGAAGGAGCGCCTGCACACCGCCGTTCTGGTCGCCCCTGCCGAGGAACGGAGGCGTCTGCGCAAACAGCGCCGCCAGGCCGCCGCACAGTTGCAGGCCGAGCAGCGCCGGCAGAAGATGGCCGCCGCGAAAGCCAAGGCCGACGCCGAGCGCGCCGAACGCAAGGCCACGCAGTATCTGCCGGCTGCCGGAGAGGCGGGGCCGGTGGCGTTGCGGACCCCGGGCCGGTTCCGGCTGCCTCGCCACCAGGACACCTCCGCGACGCTGGCGGCGCAGTATCCGTTCCTGGCCGAGGGAGGACTGGGCAGCGAAGGCGTCTTCGTCGGCCAGAACCTCTACTCCGGCGCCAGCTTCGTGTATGACCCGTGGGTGCTCTACCAGGCTGGGATCATCACCGCCCCGAACGTGGTGCTCGCCGGGATCGTGGGGTCGGGGAAGTCCTCGCTGGCCAAGAGCCTCTACACCCGGTCGCTGCCGTTCGGGCGGCGGGTGTACGTGCCGGGCGACCCGAAAGGCGAGCACACCGCCATCGCCCGCGCGGTCGGGGGCCGGGCGATCCAGCTCGGCCACGGCCTGCCCACCCGCCTCAACCCGCTCGATGAGGGCTACCGGCCGACCGGGCTCAGTGATGCGCAGTGGGCGACGACGGTCGCCTCCCGCCGTCGTGACCTGATCGGCGCGCTGACCGAGACAGTGCTGACCCGGCCGATGACCCCGCTGGAGCACACCGCGATCGACACCGCCCTGACCGCGACGGTTCGTGAGAACGAGGTGCCGATCCTGCCGATGATCGTCGACCACCTCCTCACCCCGTCGGACGACCCCGACGGGCGGCTGGCGGAGGACGGCCGGATGGTCGGGCACGCGCTGCGGCGTCTGGTCGCCGGCGACCTGTCCGGCCTGTTCGACGGCCCCAGCACCGAGCAGTTCGATCCGACGTTGCCGATGGTGTCGCTGGACCTGTCGCGGGTGACGGAGAATGCCACGCTCATCTCGGTGCTGATGACCTGCTCCAGCGCGTGGATGGAATCGGCGCTGCTGGACCCGAACGGCGGTCAGCGGTGGGTGATCTATGACGAGGCCTGGCGGCTGATGAGCGAGCCCGCGCTGCTGAAGCGCATGGACGCGCACTGGCGGCTGGCCCGCGCCTACGGGATCAGCAACATGCTCATCTTCCACAAGCTCACCGACTTGGAGAACG
>NZ_AWQS01000316.1 GCF_000576575.1 Intrasporangium chromatireducens Q5-1 | reverse complement strand
CGCCAGCCGCGACCGCCACGGGGCGTCCCCGAGCCACTCGGCGCCGGCCACCAGGCGCTGCAGGGCGGCCCGCTCGGTCGCGAGGACGACCTGGTCCGCCTCGAGCGCGGTGCCCTCGTCGAGGTGCACCCGCACGCCGGCACCATCCTCGCCGAGGAGACGCACCTCCCGGCCCGTCCGCACCTCGACGCCCAGGGCGCGCAGGTGCCGTAGGAGGGGGCGCCAGAGCACCTCGTCGTAGGGCCCGGCGGGGACGTCGAAGAGCAGCCCCTCGGCAGACCCGACGAAGTAGGCATGGAACATGGCGACGAGCTCCGCACCGGAGAAGTCCGCCGGATCGGCGAAGAAGCTGCGCGCGAACACCTCGAGGGCCAGGTGACGCGCGGTGTCGGGGAACCGGAGGCGGTCGAGGACCTCTGCGGCGGAGACGCCGTCGTAGTCGCGCCAGGTCTGCGGGAAGGAGACGTCGAGCAGGCCGAGGGCCGCATCGAGGTCGACCCGCGCCAGCTCGCGGAGGGGAAAGCTCGGGCTCGTCGCGACGAACCCGGCCACCGACCACGGCGGCGTGCGCGGCACCCGGGCGAACGAGTCGCGGGGACCCCCGGCCAGCTGCAGGGGGTAGTCGGCGAGCGGCACGAGCGCCTCGAGGCCGGGGTCGGCTCGCCGCAGCAGGGCGCGCAGGTTGTAGTACTGGCGGAAGAACGCATGGAAGCCCCGGCTCATCGCCGCTGGCACAGTGGCGGCAGCAGCCGCCCCCGTCGGCGGCTCCTCAAGCGCCTGCAGCCGCGCCGCCGCCGACGGCCGCGCCACCGGCGCCGGCACCTGGACGTCCCAGGACCGGACCCGTCCCCCAACGGTGTCCTCGCGCTCGAGGAGCACAACCGGCACGCCGCGCTCCGCGAGGCCCGTCGCGGCGGCGAGCCCCGCGACGCCCGCGCCGACCACGACGACCCGGCCGGCCGAGTGGGGCGGGGACATGGGGGCCGGTGCTGCGTGGCGCACCGCACGCGGGTCGCGTCCGGGCCGCCACGTCGTCGCGCGCCTGCTCATCGGTTCTCCTCGTGCCCGTCGCCGGGCGCCGGCTCCGGGGACCGTTTCACCGCGGGCTGCTCCCCCACGGGCTGGCCCACGGGCTGCTCCGCCGCGTTCCCGGCCGAGCCGGCGAGCCGGCGCTTGGCGCGCTCCCAGAGGACGATGACGCTCGTCACCATCGCGAAGCCGAAGAGGAAGTCCTCGACCGGGATGTCCCAGGGAAAACGCCACCCCAGCATCGCGCGCGCGTTGTAGCGCACGATCGGCGCGGACAGCTTGGTCAGCCAGCCATCGACGAGCACCTGGAAGGCGAGCACGATCGCCATGGCGCACCAGAACTGCGCTCGGGAAAAGAGCCGCACCCGCAGCAGGCGGGCCAGGGCGACCGCGCCCACGACCGAGAGGACGGCGAGCGCGGTGTACTCAGGCATCGGGGCTCCCGTCCCGGCTCCGGCGCAGGCCGGGGCGGCTCCTCGCCCGGGTCTGGCGAGCCCGGGCCAGGACCCGACCCACCGCCTCCCACGTCAGCAGGCCGCAGATCGGGACGACGACGAAGAAGACGAGCTCCTCCAGCGGCATCCCGAACACGAGCCGCACCCCGGTCGTGTAGCGCGCGCTGTAGGTCCAGTGCTCCCGCCAGATCCCGACGATGTCCCACACCGAGAAGACGAGGACGACCGGCCACAGGGCACGCCACAGCAGGCGCGGCCGCCGGTAGACGCACGCCCCGAGCAGGAACTCGAGGGGCAGCGTCACGAGCAGGCAGGCGCCCATCAGCAGCAGGTACTGGTAGTGCTCCACGCGTTCCTCGCCTCGTCGCGTCCGTGGGACCCGGGTTCAGCCTACGGTTGCGGGCCGGTCCACGCGCCCTCCTGCTGGAGCACCCGGAGCCCGCTCAGCGGCATACCGGCTGACATTGGGTACCTGCTGCGGGAGGAGACGTTCCCGCTCGAGGAGGGCCAGTGGCACGAACGATCGCGCACAACATGGTCGCCGCGCTGCGCGCGAACGGCGTCAAGCGGGTGTATGGCGTGCCGGGCGACTCGCTCAACGGCTTCACCGACGCGCTGCGCCGCGACGGGACGATCGACTGGGTGCAGGTGCGGCACGAGGAGGGCGCCGCCTTCGCGGCGGCCGCCGAGGCCGACCTGACGGGCGAGCTGGCGGTCTGCGTCGGCAGCTGCGGCCCGGGCAACCTGCACCTCATCAACGGTTTGTTCGACGCGAACCGCAGCCGCGTGCCCGTGCTGGCCATCGCGGCCCAGATCCCGAGCGGCGAGATCGGCAGCGGCTACTTCCAGGAGACGCATCCGCAGGAGCTGTTCCGCGAGTGCAGCGTCTACTCCGAGCTCGTCGCCCACCCGAGCCAGATGCCCCGCGTCCTCGAGATCGCCCAGCGGGTCGCGCTCGAGCGACGTGGGGTGGCGGTCGTCGTCATCCCCGGCGACGTCGCGCTCGAGGAGGCGGTCGACGACCGGGTCGTGCAGGTGCGGGCGACGTCGGCGCGGGTCATGCCGTCGGAGGAGGAGCTGCGCCGGGCCGCCACGATCCTCAACGCCGGCTCCCGCACGACGATCCTCGCCGGCGTCGGCGTGGGCGAGGCGCACGACGACGTGGTCGCGCTCGCCGACCGGCTCGCCGCGCCCATCGTGCACACGCTGCGCGGCAAGGACCGGATCGAGTTCGACAACCCCTTCGACGTCGGGATGACGGGGCTGCTCGGCTTCGCCTCGGGTTACCGCGCCATGGAGGCCGCGGACACGCTGCTCATGCTCGGCACCGACTTCCCGTACCAGCAGTTCTATCCGCGCCGGGCCAAGGTCGTCCAGGTCGACCTCCGCGGGGACCAGCTGGGTCGGCGCGTGCCGCTGGACCTGGGCCTCGTCGGTGACGTCGGCGAGACCGCGCGGGCGCTGCTCCCGCTGCTCGACGAGCAGAAGAAGCGGCGCCACCTCGACGACGCGCTGGCGCACTACGCGAAGACGCGGGCCCGGCTCGACGACCTCGCCACGGAGTCGCGCGGACGGCGGCCGATCCACCCCCAGTACGTGGCCCGGTTGGTCGACGAGCTCGCCGACCCCGACGCGGTCTTCGTGCCCGACGTGGGGTCCCCGGTCATCTACGCGGCGCGCTACCTGCGCATGGGCGGCGGACGGCGGCTCATCGGGTCGTTCATCCACGGCAGCATGGCGAACGCTGTGCCCCACGCCGTGGGCGCACAGGAAGCGTTGCCGGGCCGACAGGTCGTGACGCTGAGCGGTGACGGCGGGATCGCGATGCTCCTCGGCGAGCTGCTGACGGTGACGCAGAACCGGCTGCCCGTCAAGATGGTCGTCTTCAACAACTCGTCGCTCAACTTCGTCGAGCTGGAGATGAAGGCGGCCGGGTTCGTCAACTACGGCACCGACCTGGTCAACCCGGACTTCGCGCAGGTCGCCAACGCGATGGGCGTCAAGGGAATCCGCGTCGAGAAGTCGAAGGACCTGGCCGGCGCCCTCAAGGCGGCCTTCAGCCACAAGGGGCCGGCCCTCGTCGATGTCCTGACGGAGCGGGAGGAGCTGACCATCCCGCCCGCGGTGACGGCTGAGCAGGTCAAGGGCTTCACCCTTTATGCGATCCGCACCGTGTTGTCGGGTCGCGGGGACGAGCTGCTCGACCTCGCGAGCGCCAACTTCCGCCAGCTGTTCTGACCGGTCAGCCGCGGACCGGCCTCTCGACGGTTTGTGGCCTCTCGACGG
>NZ_AWQS01000315.1 GCF_000576575.1 Intrasporangium chromatireducens Q5-1 | reverse complement strand
CTCAGCTCGCTGAGCTGAGCGGCATACCTCGTGCTTGTGGTCGGGTGGTCAGGCCTCGCTCGGGGCGTCCTTGATCTCTGCGAGGACCGTGCCCGAGTTCACCGTCTCGCCGACCTTCGCGGTGAGGCCGGTGACGACGCCGTCCTTGTGCGCGGTGATCGGCTGCTCCATCTTCATCGCCTCGAGGACGACGACGATGTCACCCGAGGCGACCGTGGCGCCGTCCTCGACGGCGATCTTGACGATGGTGCCCTGCATCGGCGCGGTCAGCGAGTCGCCGGACGCGGCGGCGCCGCCGCGGCCGCCGCCGGCCGAGCGCTTCGGGGCCTTCTTCTTGGCCGTCCCGGCTCCGCCGCCGAGGGAGAGGCCGCCGGGGAGGGATACCTCGACGCGCTTGCCGCCGACCTCGACGACGACCCGCTGGCGCTCCTCGGCCTCCGGGGTGTCCGCGGCGCCGCCGGCGTAGGGCTCGACCGTGTTGTTCCACTCGGTCTCGATCCAGGTCGTGTAGATCCCGAACGGCTGCTGCGGGTCCGCGGGGGCGAAGGCGGGGTCGCTGACGACCGCGCGGTGGAAGGGCAGCACGGTCGGCATGCCGTCGATCTCGAACTCGGCGAGCGCGCGGCGGGACCGCTCGATCGCCTCCTGGCGGGTGCGGCCCGTCACGATGAGCTTGGCCAGCATCGAGTCGAACGCCCCGGCGATGACGTCGCCCTCGACGACGCCGGAGTCGAGTCGGACGCCGGGGCCGGCCGGCGGGCGGAAGACGGTGACGTTGCCGGGGGCGGGCAGGAAGCCCCGGCCCGCGTCCTCACCGTTGATGCGGAACTCGATCGAGTGGGCGTGCGGCTCGGGGTCGGGGTAGTCGAGGCTCTCGCCGTTGGCGATCCGGAACTGCTCGCGGACGAGGTCGATGCCGGTGACCTCCTCGGTGACCGGATGCTCGACCTGCAGGCGGGTGTTGACCTCGAGGAAGGAGATGACGCCGTCGGGAGCGACGAGGAACTCGCACGTGCCCGCACCGACGTAGCCGGCCTCCTTGAGGATCGCCTTGCTGGCGCGGAGCAACTCGGCGTGCTGCTCCTCGGACAGGAACGGGGCCGGTGCCTCCTCGACGAGCTTCTGGTTGCGGCGCTGGAGGGAGCAGTCACGGGTCGAGACGACGACGACGTTGCCGTGCTGGTCGGCCAGGCACTGGGTCTCGACGTGACGCGGGTGGTCGAGGAAGCGCTCGACGAAGCACTCGCCGCGACCGAACGCCGTGACCGCCTCGCGGACCGCCGACTCGAACAGGTGGGGGATCTCCTCGAGGGTGCGGGCCACCTTCAGCCCGCGGCCGCCACCGCCGTAGGCCGCCTTGATGGCGACCGGCAGGCCGTGCTCCTTGGCGAACGCGACGACCTCGTCGGGGCCGTCGACCGGGTCCTTCGTGCCGGGCACGAGCGGGGCGTTGGCCTTCGTCGCGATGTGGCGGGCCTTGACCTTGTCGCCGAGGGCGTCGATCGCCTCGGGCCCGGGGCCGATCCAGATCAGCCCGGCGTCGATGACGGCCTGGGCGAAGCTCGCGTTCTCGGCGAGGAAGCCGTAGCCGGGGTGGACCGCGTCGGCGCCGGACTCCTTGGCCACCTGCAGCAGCTTCTCCTGCACGAGGTAGCTGTCGCCGGGGGTCGAGCCGCCGAGGGCATAGGCCTCGTCGGCGACCTTCACGTGCAGGGCATCCCGGTCCGGCTCCGCATAGACGGCGACCGAGCCGATCCCGCTGTCCTTGCAGGCGCGGGCGATACGGACGGCGATCTCGCCACGGTTTGCGATGAGGACCTTGCTGATCGATGCCATGCGACGGACTCTAGCGCCTGCCGCATCCGCTCCCGAGGTCCGGCAAGGCGGTTGTCCGGGGCTCGGACCGTGAGGTCCAGCACACCCCGGCCCCGGTCCCGACGGGCGGTCCGGGTGCTCGTCGGACCGGCGCGCCGGTCACCGGGCGTCGTAGGTTGTCCTCATGACCTCGAAGCTGCCGGTCCGGATGATGCCCCTCGGTCACGCCTCGACGCCGGGGCTGGCGATCCCCCAGCTCGGCTTCGGCGTCTGGGAGGTGGCGGACGACCAGATCGACGACGCGTTCCGCGCGGCCCTCGAGACCGGCTACCGGCACATCGACACCGCGGAGATGTACCGCAACGAGGAGGGCGTCGGGCGCGTCCTGACCCGCGCCGGGATCGCCCGCGACGACGTCTTCATCACCACGAAGGTCTGGTACACCCACCTGCACGACGTGGGTGCGGCCTTCGACGCGTCGATGCAGCGCCTCGGCCTCGACGTGCTCGACCTCTATCTCATCCACTGGCCGGCGCCGAGCCGGGACGCGTACGTGTGGGCCTGGCAGCAGATGCTCGAGCTGCAGCGGTCCGGACGGGTCCGGTCGGTCGGGGTGTGCAACTTCCAGGTCGACCACCTCCAGCGGCTGCTCGACGAGACGGGCGTGCTGCCGTCGATCAACCAGGTTGAGCTGTCGCCCTACCTGCAGCAGCGCGAGCTGCGCGCCTTCCACGAGGAGCACGGCATTCTCACCGAGGCGTGGAGCCCCCTCGCGGCCCGGGCCGGCCTCCTCGAGGACCCGGTCATCACCCGGATCGCCGACCGCTACGCCGTGACCCCGGCCCAGGTGGCGCTGCGGTGGCAGCTGCACCTCGGCCACGTCGTCCTCACCCGGTCCGTCAAGCCCGCCCGGATCGCGCAGAACGCGGACCTGTTCGGCTTCGACCTCGACGAGGAGGACCTGCAGGCGATCGCCGGGCTGGACCGAGGGGTGCGCACCGGGCCCGACCCCGACGAGTTCGGCCGCTGACGCGTGGGCTGGCCGTCGGTGCCGGGGGAGCGGGGTGTCGCCGAGGATGACCTCGTCGTCCGGGCCGGGCGGGCCGGCGACGGCGAGGTCACCCTGCTCGTCGAGTCGGCGGGAGAGCCGGTCGGGAGCCTGCTGGTCCATCCCCGCGGCGACGAGACGGCGCTCGTCACGTGGCGCTTCGACCCGGCTCACGAGGGGGCCGGTGTGCCACATCGCGCGGTGCGCCGGGCGGTCGACTACTGCTTCACCGAGCTCGGGCTGCACCGGGTCGAGGCCCTGATCCCCGTCGCGGACACCGCCCGCCTGCGCATCGCGGCCCGGGCAGGCCTGCGCCGCGAGGGCCTCGCGCGCGGTGCCGGTGGCCCGCGCACCGACCTCGTGCGGGTGGCGCGCCTCGCCAGCGACCCGACGCCCGACACCCGTGACGGGTTCATCGGCGTGCTCAACGCCAACCTCCCGACCAAGCGCGTCATCAGCCAGGGGGTCCTCCGGGACGAGACGGGACGCGTCCTGCTCTGCGAGCTGACCTACAAGCGGGAGTGGGACCTGCCCGGCGGCGTCGTCGACCCGTGGGAGTCGCCGGCGTCGGCCCTGGCCCGTGAGCTGCGCGAGGAGCTCGGCCTGGACCTGACCGTCGCCGGGCTCCTCGTCGTCAACTGGATGCCGCCGTGGCGCGGCTGGGACGACGCGTGCCAGTTCGTCTTCGACCTCGGGGTGCACGATCCGTCGCTCACCGGGGCGATGACCTTCGAGGCCACCGAGATCGCGGCCGTCCACTGGTGCACGCGCGAGCAGGCCCGGCCACAGGTCCCGGACTACCTCGACGGGCTGTTGGGGCGGCTGGAGCGGCTCGACGACCCGCCGGTCTATCTCGAGGGCGGCTCGCCACTCTGACCGGCGCACGGACTGCTCCTGCCTGAGGCGGGCGG
>NZ_AWQS01000314.1 GCF_000576575.1 Intrasporangium chromatireducens Q5-1 | reverse complement strand
GGTGACCGTGGACACCCCAGTGACGCCACCGCCGGACGCCGCAGTGCCACCGGCCGCGCCGCCAGCGGGCGCACTGCCTGCAGGGGCAGCGGTCGCGCCCGGGACAACCGGGCTGCTCTGCGCGGCCATCCCGCAGACGTCGCAGTAGCCGTCGACGATCGTGCCCGAGCAGCCGGGTTGGGTGCACCTGGTCATGGGCGCGCCTTTCGGGGACGGGGCCGCGTCACGGCCTCGACGTAGGACTGGAAGGCGGCGGCGAGCGCCCGCGCCCGCTGGAGCCGCACGGGCATCGTGCCGAGCACGTCGTCGAGTCGCGCTCGCAGGTCGTCGAGATCGGACCGCGCCTCGGCCGACAGGTGCGCGGTGGCCGCCATGGCCGTGACGGCTCCCACGAGCCCGACGATCTCGTCGCGCTCGGCCAGCCCAGCGGCATACTGACCGTGGGCGAGGTCGAGCGCGCGACCGACGCGATCAAGCTTTTCGCGGTATGCCGCCAGCTCGGCTGGCGCTTGCGGCACCGGTCCCAGCGCGCGCACGTTGGGGATGGCCAGGTGCGGGGCGGGGTCGATCGCGGCGACGCAGGCGCGCTCGAGGGCACGGATCGCCTCGGCGCGCGCGTCGAGCTCCTCGACGCGCTGGGCCTGCCGCGCCCGGTCCTTCTGCGCCTCGGCGCGCTCCGCGGCCGCGACGATGAGGTCGCGCTCGAGCACGGCGGCGTCGATCTCGAGGGGGCCGATGATGCCGCCGGTGTCGGCGCCGCGGCGAGCCCGCTCCGTCAGGTCGACGAGGCGCCGGTCGAGCCGCGCGAGGGACTCGGCGGCCTCGTCGCGCTGGGCGCCGACGGGCACGAGGGGCAGCTGGTCGCGGACCCGCTCGAGCGTCTGGCGCAGCACGGTGATCCGCTGGCTCGCCTCGGCGACTCCGGGGGCGAGCGAGGCGCGGGCCTGCAGGGTGCGCGTCAGCGAGTCGAGCAGCCGGCACGCCTCGGGAAGGGTGACGGCGAGAGTGCCGGTGCCGGGGACGGACAGCGACTCCGTGGCGGAGCCGCCGAGCCTGCCGTGGATGAGGGTCGAGAGGCGTTCGGCCTCGGTGGGGCCGACGCGGCCGCCGTCGAAGACGGTCTCGAGCAGCACGTAGCGGTCGTTGATCGCCTTCCAGAAGGTGAGGGCGACGGTGAGGTCCGTCGTGATGGCGGTCTGCTCGTCCGGGGAGAGGCGCAGCACCGCCGCGTCGACGGCGTCGAGGTCGGCCCGGCGCTGGTTGACCCAGACGCGGAGGGCGCCGAGGTAGGTCTGCGCGGCGGTCGGGTCGATCGGCACGCCCAGGGCGCCCGGCGCGGCGGGCGCGAGGACGCCGCCACCGAGCGGAGCCTGCATGGGAGTCGTCATCAGCGGCCGTACACCGCCTTGGGCGGTGCCGGCGCCTTGCCGAGGGCGCCGGAGAGCCAGCGGTTGTAGATGGCGGTCCACCGGCCGTCCTTCTCCATGTCGGCCAGGAGGCGGTTGACGTAGCGCACGAGGTAGACGTCGTCCTTGTTGAAGGCCAGGCCGTACGGCTCGTCGCTGGTCGCCGGTGCCGACGTGACGACGGCGTAGGGGTCCTGGGCGGCGAGCCCGGCGAGGACGGTGTCGTCACCGGTGATGGCGTCGACCTTGCCCTGCTGGAACAGCACGAGGCAGCCGGTGTGGGTGTCGGCAGCCACCGGGATCGGCCCGGGCACCTTCTTGAGGTTGTCGAGCGTCGACGTGTCCTTCGGGGCGCAGACCCGCTGGCCCTTGAGGTCGGCCAGCGTCTTGGCGGGGTTCCCCCGGGCGACGAGGACCTTCTGACCGGAGTGGTAGTACTCGACGGAGAAGGCGACGTCGGCCCACCGGCCGCACGTCATCGTCATGTTGCGGGCGACCATGTCGACCTCGCGGTCCTGAAGCAGCTTGATCCGCTGCGCGGCGGTGATGACGCGCAGCTGCACCTTGTTCTCGTCGCCGAAGAGGCTCTGCGCGACGGCCCTGGCCATGTCGATGTCGAAGCCCTCGAGCTGGCCCGAGAGCGGGTTGCGAGCGCCGAGGAGGAACGTGTCGGCGGAGACGCCCACGATGAGGTATCCCCGGTCGAGGATCTTGCGGACCGACGCGTCGGTGATGGCCGACGAGGCCGGGATGCTCGGCAACGGGTCGTAGGACTGGAGCGGGTTGCTGCAGCTGACCGGGGCGGGTGCGGCCGGCGCCGAGCTGGCGCGGGGGGCCGACGGGGTGGGCACGGGGGTCTTGGCGTAGGTCACGCCGGAGCAGGCCGCGAGGCTGGCCAGCGCGGCCGTCGCGACGAGGGCTCGCACCACGCGTCCGGGGCGCCGGTTCGTCGTCACGTGTACTCCTCGATGCGCTTGCCGATGCCGCGGATGATGAGCCAGCAGGCGATGAGCGACAGCAGCCCGATCCCGACGGCGTAGGCCGGTGCCGCGCCGCCGAGCCCGTCGATGCGGGCGACGGCGCCCTGGCTCGCCGCGTCGCGCTGGGCCGTGACGTCCTTGTCGAACTGTGCGAAGAGGGTGCCGGGCGCCTGCGCCTGGGTCGAGGTGGCGAGGCTGACGGCCTTGTCCCAGTTGCCGTGGTCGTCGAGCGAGCGGATCTCGCGGTGGCCGTCGGCATACCGCTGCCACTCCTGCAGGAGCGGCGTGCTGTAGGCCGCGAGAGCCTTCTCGACCGTGGTGGCGTCGGCCTTCCAGGCCTTCTCGTTGTCGCTGCCGGAGCCGCGCCGGATGAGGGTGAGGCTCTCGTTGGCCCGTGCGTCGTTGGCCGCGGTGCTGACCCGAGCCAGCTGCACCGTGTCCTGGTACTGGTTGGCGCGCACGTCGGCCGCCGTCGCGCCGACAGTGCCGATCGTCGAGAGGGCGACGACCAGACCGATGACGAGCAGCACGATCGCCACCGCGAGCGGTGCGTTGACGTAGCGGTGGGTGCGGCGGGCGAGCCACACCGCGACCCCGATGAGCACGATGACCGCGACGACGCCCACGAGCAGCAGGGCGGTCGAGTCCGCGCGATCGAACTCGGCGGTGGCCCGACCCTCGTTCGCCCGCACGATCGAGTCGATGATGGGGATCGCGTCGCTGCGCAGCCCGGCGCTCGCCTGGGTCAGGTAGGTGGCGCCGACCGGCAGCCCGAGGCGGTTGTTGGACCGGGCCTGCTCCACGAGCGTCGCGTAGGTCTGGACCTGGACCGACAGGGCGGCCAGTGCGTCGCCGTCGGCCGGCTGGGCAGCGGCGGCCTCGGCGATCCCCTTGGCGACCGTCGTCATCGCCTGGTCGTAGGCGGCGCGCTGGTCGGACGGCTCGAGCCCACCGACCAGGAAGGCGTTGGTGGCGAGGGCGTC
This sequence comes from Intrasporangium chromatireducens Q5-1, assembly GCF_000576575.1. GTDB lineage: Bacteria > Actinomycetota > Actinomycetes > Actinomycetales > Dermatophilaceae > Intrasporangium_A > Intrasporangium_A chromatireducens. The sequence goes on along the minus strand of NZ_AWQS01000314.1, from coordinate 411 downwards.
GGCCCTGAGCAGGTCGACCTGGAGGCTCTGCGCGCGGACGACCTGGGCGATGTTGGTCGCGGCCCGGTCCGCAGCGGCCCGGGAGCCGATCAGCGCCTGGGCGCAGACCGCCCCGAGCAGCAGGGCGGCGACGACCGCGACCACGCCGAGCAGTCGCATGCGTCCGGGGGTGCCGTGGACGAGGGAGTGGAAGACGGTCCGGGCTTCGTTCGTCGTCTGAGGGATCGTCGGGAGCGAGCCCTGAATGGTGCGCGGCGCACTCACGCTCATTCCTCATCCTCCTTCACCGGGGTCGGCTCCGACCCTGCCCTGTCTGATGCGCTGTCGCCATCAGGGGTTCCCCTGATCAGGTCCTGAGCCTCCCCGGACTCCCGCGCCACGTCGGCGTCGGTTCGTGGCCCTTCGTCGGTT
>NZ_AWQS01000313.1 GCF_000576575.1 Intrasporangium chromatireducens Q5-1 | reverse complement strand
CCCCCGGTTCAGGTACAGCCCGACCACGTCACGGACCTTGGCCTCCAGCTCGGGGTCGGTGGAGAACTTGAACGTCTCGCGCCGCCACGGCTGCACCCGGTACTTGCGCCACGCCCGCGCCACCGTCGCGTCCCCGATACCCAGGTGCTTGCCCAGCAGCCGACTCGACCAGTGCGTCACCCCGAGCGAGGCCGGTGGCGGCTCCAACGTCGAAGCGATGATCGACGAGTCGTCGATCACCTTGGGCCTACCCGGCCGAGGCTCGTCATCCAGGCCGTCGATCCCATGCTGGGCGAACCGATCCCGCCACTTGATCACCGTCGGACGCGACACCCCCAGCTCTCGCGCCGTTCCCGAGGTGCCCTTACCCTCCGCGACCGCCAACACGATCCGGGCCCGCTCCACATGACTGGCCCGGATCGACCGCGACCGCGTCCACGACTGCAACGTCGCCCGGTCCGCATCGCTGATCACCAACGCGTCAGTGCCCATGCTCTTCTCAAGGAACACGACCTGTAAATCAATTAACGACGCGCGACACTAGCACCGTGCCCTTGCGCACACGGGAGGCGAGGGTGAGGGGGTGGCCGTGCTCGTGCACGAGGTCAACCGGACTCCTGGTCGGCTGCGTTCTGTAGCGCGATCAGCTCGACCCGGGAGCGAACGCCGAGGCGGGCGTAGACGCGGGTCAGGTGGTACTGCACGGTTTTGACGGAGATGAAGAGCTGGCTCGCCACCTCCCGGTTGGTCCGGCCCATGAGGACGAGGTCGACGACGGAGCGCTCTTGGGGCGTGAGCTCGTCCAGGCGCGCTCCATCGCGCCGCGGCGTCAGTCCGCCCGCCTGCAACTCGCGGTCGCATCGATCGACATAGGTTTGCGCACCGAGGGCGGCATAACCGTCGCGCGCGAGGTGGAGCTGCTGCTCCGCCTCACGCCGCTTGCCGGCTCGTCGCAACGTCTCGCCGTAGGAGTAGTGGATCCGGGCGCGCAGGTAGGGCAGCGGCAGTTCGCGTACTTGGTTCATCGCGTCGGCGAACACCGCACGCGCCGCCTGCAGCTCGCCACAAGCCCCCAGCAGCCGGCCCCGGGCGGCTCCGAGCCGGGCGATGCTCGAACGGTGTCCACGCTCTCGTGCCCTCTGCTCGTGCGGTTGGAGGAACTGGTCGGCCTCGTTGAGGAGCCCCGTGGCGGTGAGCCCGATCGCATAGAGGTCGTGCCAGGGCCAGAAGCCCGGCTCGTCGAGGCCAGCACCGTGCTCGCCGCTGGCGAGCACGGACAGGGCCCGCACGACGGCGGGGTGGTCAGCGGCCGCCAAGGCGACCGTGGCCCGAGCGATCGCAACCGGCGCCAACATGACGACGTAGTCACTGCGAAGGGCCCCCATGATGTCGAGGTGCCGGCGAGCCCGTTCCCAGTCGCCGCGCAGTGCACTGACCTCCGCCCCGGTCCAGTGCACGAGCGGTGCAATGAGGTCTTGGCCGGTGGCATCCAGGACCGGCACCGCCCGCTCGACGGTCGCCATCGCGCCATCCCAGTCGCCCAGTGAGAACTGGCATCGAGCGAGCCAACCATAGGCCCAGAGTGACACGCGGGTGGAGCCCTGCCATGCGTCTCGCGGGCTGGCCAAGCGCAACTTGCCTGCGGCTGTGGGCAACTCGTCGAGGGCGAGGTTGAGCCAGCCGAGGCCCATCTGCGCCCGTTGGCGCTGTGCCCCCTCGGGAACGTCTCCCGTGATGGCGGCGTAGGCAGCGCGGGCCGCATCGTGGTGCCCCATGCCGCCGTGTCCGAGGCCCTCGAGTGTGCGTGCTTCGACGACGGCTGGTGCCGTGTTGGGCTCCAGGTTGATCGCCCTTGTCGACCACTCGACGAGGGCTGGCGCGTCCCAGGCCGCGAGCGCGTGCAGGGCGCGTCGATGGCAGATCTGTGCAGCCACCTCCGGGTGGGCCGCGGGGTCGACGGCGTTCCATGCCTGGGCGAGCAGGTGCTCAGCCTCATGCCGGTGACCACGCAGGATCGCGTCGTAGCCGAGGACGGCGTCGCGCTGAGGCGACTCGGGTGCCCCGTCGAGCTCCGGGATGAGCATGGCGGCCCGGCCGAGGTCGCCGTGACCGACGTAGGCGTCCACAGCGGCGACGAGCAGCGCCGCCCGGCGTGCCGGATCGGTCTGCAGCTCGCTGCTGCCGGCCAACGCGTCGCCGGCGGCTCCCCACGCGCCGCGTCGGGCAGATACGCGGGCGAACGCCTCCAGCTCATCGGCGAGACCCGGGTCGGGCCCGACCGCCGCGAGCAGCCGCAGCCGGAGCGCCTCACCTTCGTCCGCGCTCTGCCTGGCGGCGTGCAGGTAGAGCTCGCGGCGCCGGGTGAGGTCGAGCAGGTCGAGGACCGCGGTGCGGAGCAGCGGCGAGGTCAGGTCGACCCGCAGCGGTTGATGGCCACGGACGTGGACGAGCCCAAGGCCCCGGGCGACGTCGAGCGGGGGAAGCGGGTCGTTCACCTCGGAGAGCTCGGCAACCTCCCGGACGGTGGCCCAGGGCCGCAGGACCGCGGCTGCCTCGACAACGGCCCGGGCGTCCGGACCCGCGGCGACGAGGTTCCGTTCTGCGGTCCACCGGACGGACGAGGGGGCCGGGATACGTTCGCCCGTGGCACCCCACGTCGTCATCGGCGCCTCGTCGAGAACCTCGAGCACGAGCCGTGGCAGCCCGGAGGTGTGGCGGCGCAGGCGTGCGGCTGCCTGTGGGTCGAGGAGCACTCCACGGCTGGCGGCGAGTCGGGCGACGTCTGCGACGGCGAGGCCAGCGAGCGCGATGGATGTGTCCCGGTGGACCTGTTGCAGGGCGGCTACCCCGGCCGGTGGCGCGGCCTGGGGTGAGGTGCGCGCCATGACGACGACCATGACGGGACGTGGGCCGAGCCGGTGCACCGCTGAGCTCAGGGCAGAGAGAGAGGCGGCGTCGCCCTCCTGTGCATCGCGCACCACCACGAGCAGCGGCCGGTCGCTCGCGTCGAGCCACCGCTCCCACTGGCGGACCACGCGTGCGGCGGCTCCCTGCACGTGGTCATGCAGTGCCCGACCCGCCGGCACCTGGGGGATGCTGAGCCCGAGCCGGCGAAGCAGCTCGAACTCTCGCGTGGACTCCCATGGCAGTCCCGTCACGGTGCGGACGTCCACGTCGCCCGCACCCTCGATCAGGGCCGACACGAGGGTGGAGCTGCCCGCACCGCTCGGCCCGTGGACGAGGGCGAGGACCGGTTGGCCCCCCAGTGCCCTGCGGAGCAGGTCACGCAGGCGGCGCAGCTCGCCGTCCCGGCCGACGAGGCCCGGCGAGGGGATCCGCTCCGTCACCCCCTCAGGGTACGGACGCGGATCGTCCCCGTCGCGTCGCCGGTACATGGGGCCGCGGCCTCCACTCGGGTCAGCCGAGGTCCCCGCCGGCGACGGGCAGGACCGTGCCGGTGATGTAGGACGCCTCGTCGGAGGCGAGGAACGAGATCGCCGCCGCCTGCTCGTCGAGGTCGCCGTAGCGCTTCATGAGCGAGGAGTCCACGGTCTGGTCGACGATGGTCTGGTACCAGGCCCGCTCCTGCTCCGTCTCGGCGCTCGGGCCCCGGGGAATCCGCCGCTCCGGGGCGTCGGTGCCGCCCGGCGCGGTGGCCACCACGCGGATGCCGTACTCGGCCGCCTCAAGGGCGAGCGATGCGGTGATCGCGTTGACACCGCCCTTTGCGGCCGCATACGGCAGCCGGTTGAGTCCGCGCGTGGCGACGGAGGAGACGTTGA
>NZ_AWQS01000312.1 GCF_000576575.1 Intrasporangium chromatireducens Q5-1 | reverse complement strand
GCGGCTCATTGGGCCCGTCGTGCGCGACCCCCGCGCCGCCGCCGCGGGACCGCGACGACGGCCCCGAGCACGCGTCTCGCCCCGGACTCCCGCAGGGCTCGCGCACCCTCGACGAGGGTCGCTCCAGTCGTCATGACGTCGTCGACGACGATGCAGTCGCGCCCGGCGACCAACGGCCGCCGGGCACGTGGCACGTGGAAGGCACCGCTCACGTTGACCTGCCGGGCCGTCGTCGCCAGACCGGACTGGTCACGCACGCCCCAGCGCTCGTCCAGCGCCATGAGCACCTCGAGCCCCGGCAGGCACAGGAGGTGGACAGCGCGGTCGGCGAGCTCGTGGAGCGGCACGTCACCGCGCACCCGGCGGGAGCGTCGTGATGAGGGGGCTGGCACGACGAGTGGCACGTTCGAGCCGTCCGCGCCCTCGACCGCAGCCGACAGGGCTGCCCCGAGGAGCGGCGCGAGCTCCGCCACCAGGTCACGTCGCCCCTCGTCCTTCCAGGCCGTGATCGCCGCCCGCAGCGGGTCGGCGTAGGCGCCCCAGGCGTACACGAGCGGCACCCCGGCCGGTGGCGGGTCCGGAGTGACCGGACGCGGGCCGCCGGGGAAGGCGAGCCGGTCGAGGGCCCGTCGACAGCGGCGGCACCACGGCAGCCCGGTCCGGTGGCACCCGGCGCACTCGGTCGGCAGGACGAGGTCGAGCAGTGGGCGCAGGGTCATGCCCTCATTGCACCCACGCGGACTGCGCCGTGCCGGCCGCACGGCGCGGACTGTGGAGGAGCGCCGACGGGGCCTCGGGATGGGGACGCCCGCGGGCTCGCCGCCCGGGCGCGCTCCCTTCGCCGCCTGTGGGCGTCTGCGCGCCTCAGCGACCCGGGACGAGGATGTCGGTGCCGTTGGAGACCACCGGCCACGTCCGGCCCGCACGAGCCAGGACCTGCCCCGTGTCCGTGACGATCATGATGCCGCGGGCGCCGCCGACGGTCGTGATCGAAACGGCGCCGGGGACCGCTGCCAGCCGGGTGTCCTGCGGCTCCGCCTGCCCGTGCCGGCGGATCCCGTCGAGCCCGCCGCCGACTGTGCCGGTCCACGGCCGCACGGGGTCGTCGGGGCCGATCCGGCCGAGCACGGCGTAGGAGTCGCCGTCGAGCCACACGACGTCGCGCATCGAGGTGAGCGCCTCCGCCTGCCGCCACGGTGCTGCGAGCCCGGTCGGCTGCCCGCTGGGGGCCCGGACGATGCCGCTGACGTCGAGGCGGGCGTCCCCGCCCTTCGCGTTGGTGGAGATGACGAGCAGTCGGGCGTCGTCCGGGGAGATCGCGATGGCCGTCACGCGCCGGCCGTCCAGCCAGGGCGCCGAGACACGCCGCGGCCTTTCCCCCGTTGCGGTCGGGTCGGCGTGGGTGGCCCAGAGGCCGCCCGTGCCGTTCTTGGCCAGCCCGCCGACCCACAGGTAGCCCGCGGCGTCGTAGACGGGTGTCGTCAGCTCCCCGGCGAACGGGGCCAAGACGGTCGAACGGCCGTCGCGCCAGCGCGAGAGGTGACTCTGGTCGGGACCGACCGCGGCGATCTCCTTGCCGTCCACCGACATCGCCAGCCGGGTCCACTCCTGCGAGAGCGTGCTCGGGTCGCCGGGCTTGCGCCCCGTGTCCGCGGGTTTGCGGGCCACGCTGTTGTCCGGGATGGCGAGCGGGTCGATCCGCGCGAACGTCACGCCGTTGCGGATCAGTGCCGTGTCGAAGCTCGGCACGGGCACCCGGCCATAGTCGAGCTCGTCCGGCGTGGAGACCCAGGCACCGATGCCGGGCAGCTCCAGCTCGACTCCCTGCACGGCGAGGCCCACTGCCTGGACCGAGGCGACCTGGCCGAGCGTCGCGGTCAGCTGGGCCCACATCGAGGCCCGCTCGATGGGGTCGGCCTTGAGAGCTGTCTCGGTGAGGTTGACCTGGGCGCGGCCGTTGTTGACCGGCACCGCGTTGACCGACAGCTTCGTCGCCGTGGGAACGCCGCTGCGGACCGCTCCGGCGAGATAGTCGGGCACGGGCGCGAGCTGTGACCGGGCCAGGGTCGTCACCATGCGCGAGCCGCTCGGGAACCACCGGATGTCCGGCACCAGCCGACGACCGCTCGGCGTGACGTAGTAGATGCGGCGCGCCTCGTAGAGCCGGTCGAACGCGGCCGAGTCGAGCCACAGCCCGAAGCCGGTGCGGGGCAGCTCGATCCGCCATTCGCCGGCAACCTTGGTCAACCCGAACGTGACGGTCGCGCGCGTCCCCGGCGGCAGCTCCTCGTAGCGTCCGTCGGCGGACACCCGCGCCACGGCGTTCGTCGAGACCTCCACCTGTTCCGGCCCCAGCTGCTTGACGGTGAGGTCGTCCGCTGTGTCATAGACGATGACGTCCTCGCTCGTCCATCGCCAGAGGTCGGGCGACTGCGGAGCGAGGTAGGACTTGCCCGTCTCGCGGCTCTCGTCGACGTCCTCGTTGGAGCGGATGAAGCCGAGGACGATCTGCTCCTGGCTCGCGCCGTCGAAGGGCTTCTGCGGCAGCACCCGCACGGGGTCGCCGATCGCCTCGTCCAGCCGTCGCCCCTCGAGCACCGGCCCGTCCCCCGGCAGGCCACCGCAGCCGGACACTCCGAGGACGGCGAGCGCCGTCAGCATCGCTGCGGCGACCCGCCGCGGCCTGCTCACCGGCTCGACTCCGGTGCGGACGCCGGTGCGGGCCCGGGACTGCGCAGGGTCGCACCCGTGACCGTCGGACCGGGCAGGGCGACGTGCCCGACGGGGTCCGTGGCCTGGAGCAGGGGCGTGAGCGGCAGCGGCGAGCCGGTGATGGTGGAGTCAGCCTTCTTCGGCAGGGTGAGCCGGAAGCAGGAGCCCTCGCCGCGAGCCCCCCACGCCTCGAGCCGGCCGGCGTGCAGCCGGGCATCCTCGAGGGCGATCGCCAGGCCCAGCCCGGTCCCACCGGTCGTGCGGGCCCGGGCCGGGTCGGCCCGCCAGAACCTCGTGAAGACGAGGGCCGCTTCGCCGGGCCGCAGTCCGATGCCGTGGTCCCGGACGGTCACCGCCACCGCCGAGTCGTTCTGGGCGAGGGAGATCTCGATGGGGTGGCCCTCGCCGTGCTCGATGGCGTTGGAGACGAGGTTGCGCAGGATCCGCTCGATCCGACGCGAGTCCATGTCGGCGACGACGGGCTCGTCGGGCTGGCGCACCACCAGCTCACTGCCCTTGCGCTCCGCAAGGGTCCGGTGCGCATCGACGACGTGCTCGACGCAGAGCCGCAGGTCGGTCGCCTCGATGTCCAGGACGGCCGCTCCAGCGTCGAAGCGGGAGATCTCGAGCAGGTCGGACAGGAGCGACTCGAAGCGATCGAGCTCGCCGCGGAGCAGCTCGGCCGACCGCGCCACCGTGGGGTCGAAGTCGGCGCGGGAGTCGTGGATGAGGTCGCCCGCCATGCGGATCGTGGTGAGGGGGGTGCGCAGCTCGTGCGACACGTCGGAGACGAAGCGCTGCTGGACCCGGGAGAGGTTCTCGAGCTGGCCGATCTGCTGCTGGAGCGAGGCGGCCATCGCATTGAACGAGTTCGCGAGTCGGGCGAGGTCGTCCTCGCCCTTGACCCGCATGCGTTCACCGAGGTTGCCCTCCGCGAACCGCTCGGCGATCCTCGCCGCCCGCCGGACCGGGTCGGCGACGAGCCGGGTCACGACGAACGCGACGGCGCCGACGAGCAGGATCAGGGCGGCGGCACCGAAGAGGAACGTCTGGCCGATGAGCCCCATGATCTGGCGCTCGCGGTC
>NZ_AWQS01000311.1 GCF_000576575.1 Intrasporangium chromatireducens Q5-1 | reverse complement strand
ATTCGAACCTTCGTAGCTTTCGCGACGGATTTACAGTCCGCTTCCATTGGCCGCTCGGACAACCTGCCGTGGTGCGTCTGGAAGGATAGCAAGAGATCGGGCGCCGGTTCGAATCGACCTCGGACGACGCGCGCCCACCCCCAGCACCCGCCCCGGAAGGAGCCACCGATGGCCGACTCGTCCTTCGACATCGTCAGCAAGTACGACAAGCAGGAGGTCGCCAACGCGGTCAACTCGGCGGCCAAGGAGATCGCCCAGCGCTACGACTTCAAGAACGTCGGCGCCGAGGTCAACCTCTCCGGCGAGTCGATCTCGATGAAGGCCAACACCGAGGAGCGCTGCCTCGCAGTCCTCGACGTCGTCAAGACCCACCTCGTCAAGCGCAAGGTCAGCCTCAAGTACCTCGACGTCCCCGAGAAGCCGCGCGTCTCCGGCAAGGAGTACAAGCTCGACGTCCCGCTCAAGGAGGGCATCTCGCAGGAGAACGCGAAGAAGATCAACAAGCTGATCCGCGACGAGGGCCCCAAGGGCGTCAAGTCGCAGATCCAGGGCGACGAGCTGCGCGTGACGAGCAAGTCGCGCGACGACCTCCAGGCCGTGCAGCGCATGCTCAAGGAGGCGGACCTCGACGTGGCGCTGAACTTCACCAACTACCGCTGACCCAGCAACAGCAAGAGGTATGCCGCTCAGCTCGCGAGCTGGGCGGCATACCTCTTGCTTGTGGCCGGCTCTGGCGGCCCGGTCCTCAGCCGCGGCCGACGTAGGGCATCTCGGTCGCGAGCATCGTCAGGAACGGCACGCTGACGTCGAGGGGCAGGCGAGCCATGGCGACGACCGCCTCGGCGACATGGGCAGGGTCGAAGGTCGGCTCCGGACGGACTGAGCCGTCGGCCTGGCGGGCACCCTCCGTGAAGCGGGAGGTCATGTCGGTCGCGGCGTTGCCGATGTCGATCTGGCCGACGACGATCCGGTGCGGGCGGCCATCGAGGGCGAGCGACTTCGTCAGGCCCGTGACCGCGTGCTTGCTCGCGGCATACGCGACCTGGCCGGGCCGCGGCACGTGCGCCGAGATCGAGCCGTTGTTGATGATCCGGCCACCCTGGGGCGACTGGTCCCGCATGATCCGGAACGCCTCCCTGCAACAGAGGAAGGTGCCAGTGAGGTTGACCTCGATGGTCTCGCGCCAGTCCTGGACCGAGATCTCATCCGCCTCGCCGACCGGCCCGAAGGTTCCGGCATTGTTGACCAGCACATCCACGCGGCCCCACTCCGAGACGACGGCTGCGAAGGCGGTTGCGACCGCGCCCTCGTTCGTCACGTCGGTGGGGATGACGAGTGACCCTGACCGCTCCCCGACCGTCTCGTCGAGGGCCTCGCCGCGCCGGCCGAGCAGCGCCACGTGGAACCCGGCGTCGAGCAGGCCACGGGTGATGGCGCGCCCGAGTCCCGACCCGGCACCCGTCACCACGGCGACGCCGGTCGAGTCGAGGCCCGCCGGCGCGCTCACGCCTCCCCCCGGCGCAGGAGCCGTCCGCGAGGTTCGGCCGCGATGTCGACCGGCTCTCCTCGCAGCCAGGTGCCGCGCACCACGCCGTGCAGCGTGCGACCCGAATAGGGCGTGATCGGATTGCGGTGCTGGAGCCGCTCAGCCTCCACCACGAACGTCTCGTCGGGGGCGAAGACGCAGAAGTCCGCGTCCGCGCCGACCGCGATCCGGCCCTTGCGCTGCAGGCCGACGAAGTCTGCCGGCCCGCGCGACATCCAGCGGACCACGTCACCCAGCCCGAAGCCCCGCTCCCGGGCCACCGTCCACACGGCGGAGAAGCCGATCTGGAGGGACGCCACGCCACCCCAGGCAGCGCCGAAGTCACCACTGCCGAGGCACTTGAGGTCGAGGGTCGAGGGCGAGTGGTCCGTCACGACGATGTCGATCGTTCCATCGCGCAGGCCCTCCCAGAGGAGGTCGCGGTTGCCGCTCTCGCGGATCGGCGGGCAGCACTTGTACGCGGTCGCGCCGTCCGGCACGTCCTCCGCCGCGAAGGTCAGGTAGTGCGGGCACGTCTCCGCCGTGATGCGCACCCCGTCGGCGCGGGCGGCGGCGATGAGCGGCAGGGCATCGGCGCTCGACACGTGCAGGATGTGAACCCGACAGCCGGTCTGGCGCGCCAGGTCGATGACCTGCTCGATCGCGCGGTTCTCCGCCTCCCGCGGCCGGGACCGGAGGAAGTCGACGTAGTGGACCCCTCCCTCGTTGACCGCCGCGTCGATGGTGGGCGCGTCCTCGGCGTGGACGATGAGCAGTCCGTCGAAGACGGCGATGGTCCGCATCGCCTCCTCGAGACCCGCCGAGTCCAGGGGTGGGAACTCGTCGACGCCGGAATGGAGCAGGAAGCACTTGAACCCGAAGACGCCTTCGTCCCACAGCGGTTCGAGCTGTCCGGCGTTCCCGGGCACCGCGCCGCCCCAGAAGCCGACGTCGACCCACGCCTGGTCCGCTGCCGTCTTCCGCTTGACATCGAGGGCCGACGCGTCGACCGTCGGCGGGATGCTGTTGAGCGGCATGTCGACGATCGTCGTGACACCGCCGGAGGCGGCCGCCCTCGTCGCCGTGGTGAAGCCCTCCCACTCCGTTCGTCCCGGGTCGTTGACGTGGACGTGGGAGTCGACGATGCCGGGCAGGAGCACTTCGTCGTCGGCGAGCACGACCTCGCGCGTCGCGGCCAGCCCGGTCCCGAGCGGCTCGACGGCGACGACCCGCCCGTCCCTCACTCCGACCGACGCCGCCCGTTCCCCGGACGGCGTGACCACTCGTTGGGCCCTGATGACGAGGTCGAGGCTGCTCACCGCTGCCCTCCTGGAGACGTGGGTGCTTGACGGCGATACTGTCCCATGCTTTCCTCTTTGCGGAAAGGTTTATCCACCCTCCGGAGGCCTGCCTCCGGGGAAGTCGAGGAGAGCCCATGGCGTCCGGTCCTGCAGCCCCGCGCTACTACGCCCCTCACGGCGGCCACCCGGACCAGAGCCAGCTGACCACGGACCGGGCGGTCTTCACGGAGGCCTATGCCGTCCTCCCGCGCGGCACCATGCGGGACATCGTCACGAGCTACCTCCCGTTCTGGGAGGACACCCGCCTCTGGGTCATCGCCCGACCCCTGTCCGGCTTCGCCGAGACCTTCTCACAGTACATCGTCGAGGTCTCGCCGGGTGGCGGCAGCGACCGACCGGAGCTCGACCCCGAAGCCGAGGCCGTCCTCTTCGTCGTCGAGGGCGACGTCGCGCTGACCATAGAGGGCGAGCGGCACGAGATGGGTCCCGGTGGCTACGCCTACCTGCCACCCGGTTGCCAGTGGACGCTGCGCAACGACGGAGCCGACGCGGCTCGGTTCCACTGGATCCGCAAGGCCTACGAGCGGGTGGACGGGATCGACGTACCAGAGGCCTTCGTGACCAACGAGACCGAGGTCCCGGCGGCCGAGATGCCTGGCACCGAGGGCCGTTGGGCGACACAGCGATTCGTCGACCCCGCCGACGTCCGCCATGACATGCACGTCACCATCGTGAACTTCGAGCCCGGCGGTGTCATCCCCTTCCCCGAGACCCACGTGATGGAGCACGGCCTCTACGTCCTCGAGGGCAAGGCCGTCTACCTGCTCAACCAGGACTGGGTCGAGGTCCAGGCGGGCGACTTCATGTGGCTGCGGGCCTTCTGCCCACAGGCCTGCTACGCCGGCGGACCGGGCCGGTTCCGCTACCTGCTCTACAAGGACGTCAACCGCCACGCCAAGCTCTCCCGCCAGTTCCTCTGACCTC
>NZ_AWQS01000310.1 GCF_000576575.1 Intrasporangium chromatireducens Q5-1 | reverse complement strand
GACGGTGACGTCGCGCTCGGTCCGGCTGAAGAGCCGCAGCCGCCCGTCGGTGACGTCGGCGAGGACACGCATGCCGTCCCACTTCACCTCGTGGGCCCACGAGTCGCCCTGGGGGACCGCGGTCGTCGACGTGGCCAGCATCGGGCGCATGGGTGGCATTCTGGTACCCATGCGAGCCATCTGGAAGGGCGCCGTGTCGTTCGGCCTCGTCAACGTGCCCGTGCGACTCTTCTCCGCGACCGAGAACCACGACGTGCAGTTCCGGCAGGTGCACGAGAAGGACGGGGGCCGGATCCGCTACCAGCGGGTCTGCTCGATCGACGGTGAGGAGGTGCCCTACTCCGACATCGCCAAGGGCTACGAGACCTCGGACGGACGCATGGTCATCCTCACCGACGAGGACATGAAGAGCCTGCCGTCGCGCTCCTCCAAGGAGATCTCGATCGAGAAGTTCGTCCCGTCGGAGCAGATCGACCCGCTGCTGTTCGACAAGTCGTACTACCTCGAGCCCGAGAAGAGCTCGGTGAAGCCCTACGTCCTGCTGCGTGACGCCCTCGAGAAGGCCGATCGGATGGCACTGGTCACCGTCGCGATCCGCACGCGGATGACCCTCGCCGTCCTGCGGGTCCGCGAGGGCGTCATCGTCCTGCAGACGCTGCTGTGGGCCGACGAGGTGCGCCAGCCGGACTTCGGCGTGCTCGACGAGGACACCCATGCGACGAAGAAGGAGCTGGCGATGGCGTCCTCGCTCGTCGACTCGCTGGCCGGCGACTACGAGCCGGACGAGTTCGAGGACGACTACTCCGAGGCCGTCGAGGCGCTCGTCGAGTCGAAGATCGAGGGCGGCGAGGTCAAGGCACCCGAGGCCGCTCCCGAGGAGGAGACCGAGGTCGTCGACCTGCTCGCGGCGCTGCAGCGCAGCGTCGACGCCGCCAAGGCCGCCAAGCGCGGTGGCGGCACGAAGGACGAGGCCGAGGCCACGCCCGAGAAGAAGAAGCCGGCCAAGAAGGCGACCAAGGCCAAGAAGAAGGCCAGCTGAGTCCCGCTCCGTCCCAGTCGAGCGTGGAACATCGGCCACCCCTGGGTGTGCCGATCCTCCACCGCACCAACCACGAGAGCACGCGAGAGCAGGGTCACGAGCGGGCCTGCCTGTCGGCGAGCGGTGAGCGGTGCCGCTGGGCAAGGATGGGGGCGTGAAGACCGTCTCCGTCGCCGAGCTCCAGAGCCGTCTGCGCACCCTTCCGCCCAACCCGCGGATCGTCGTCAGCGGCAACATGTCGATCCCCTGGGAGGCGGTGCAGGCCGTCGACGAGTGCGTGCCCTCCTACGTCCTGCACGCCCTCAACGCGCCGCCCGGGCTGCCGGAACGCGACGGCGTGACGGTCGAGACCTGCTTCGTCGGCGCGGGCATGCGGCGCCACCCGGGACTGCGCTACGTGCCCTCGCGCCTCTCGCTCGTGCCGCTGCTCTTCGGCCGGACCCTGCCTCCCGAGGTCGTCCTGCTCCACTGCGCACCGCCGATCGACGGGCAGCTGAGCCTCGGTCTCGAGGTCAACGTGCTGCCTGCCGCCGTCGAGGCGTGCCGGGCCCGGGGCGGCCTCGTCGTCGCCGTCGTGAACCCGCGGATGCCCTACACCTTCGGTGACGCGCAGATCCCGGTCGAGCACGTCGACCTCGCGGTCGAGATCGAGGCACCGCTCGCGACGCACGTGCCGGTCCCGCCCGACGACGACAGCCGGGCCATCGGCGAGCTCGTCGCCTCGCAGATCCTGGACGGCTCGACCATGCAGCTCGGCATCGGGGGCGTCCCGGACGCGACGCTGGCAGCACTCGTGTCCCGCAAGGGGATTCGCGTCTGGACCGAGATGTTCTCCGACGGCGTGCTCGCCCTCGACGCGGCCGGTGCGCTCGACCGGAACCACCCGCTCATCACCTCCTTCGTCTTCGGGTCGCAGGAGCTCTACGACTGGCTCGACCGCAACCCGCGGGTGCGGATGATGCGCACCGAGCGCACCAACGACCCCGGGCTCATCGCACAGCAGCGCCAGATGACCTCCGTCAACACGGCGCTCGAGGTGGACCTGTTCGGGCAGGCGAACGCGTCCCGGATCAACGCGCGCATCTACTCGGGCTTCGGCGGCCAGACCGACTTCATCGTCGGGGCGTTGCACTCCCCCGGCGGCAAGTCCTTCATCGCACTGCGGTCCTGGCACCCGAAGGCGGACGTGTCGACCATCGTGCCGCTGCTCGACGAGCCGGTGACCTCGTTCCAACAGTCCGCAGTCGTCACCGAGCACGGCATCGCCCCGCTCTGGGGCCACGACGAGCGGGAGCAGTGCCGGGCCATCATCGAGTGCGCAGCGCACCCGTCGGTCCGGGAGGAGCTGTGGGAGGAGGCCGCCGCCCTCGGCCTCGCCTGAGCCTGCGACCCGCGCCATCGGACGCACTGAGACGTCGGACGTCCGAGTAGGTCAAAAACAGGTATTGGACGGTTCACAATCGGATCCGTAGCGTCGATGACGTGAAGATCACGCACGTCGAAGCGATCCCGTTCGCGATCCCGTACCGCAAGCCACTGCGCTTCGCGAGCGGCGAGGTCCGGGTCGCCGAGCACGTCCTCGTGCGGGTCCACACCGACTCCGGCGTCATCGGCACGGCCGAGGCGCCACCCCGGCCGTTCACCTACGGCGAGACGCAGGCGTCGATCATCGCCGTGGTCCAGACGATCTTTGCGCCGGTCGTGGCCGGGCGCAGCCTCCTCGAGCGCGAGCGGATCCACGCCGACCTCGACCGGACCATCGGCAACCCGACCGCCAAGGCGGCCCTCGACATGGCGATCTGGGACGCACTCGGCCAGACCCTCGAGGTGCCGGTCACCGAGCTGCTCGGCGGGTGGACCGACCGGATGCGGGTGAGTCACATGCTCGGCTTCGACGAGCCGTCGGCCATGGTCGACGAGGCACAGCGGGTGCGGGACGAGTACGGGATCCGGACGTTCAAGGTGAAGGTCGGACGGATGCCGGTCGACCTCGACGTCGCCGTCTGCCGGGCCCTGCGCGAGCACTTCGGCGCTGAGGCCGAGCTCTACATCGACGGCAACCGGGGGTGGACCGCGAGCGAGAGCGCCCGCGCGCTCCGGATGATGGCCGACCTCGACCTCCTGTTCGCCGAGGAGCTGAACCCCGCCGACGACGTGCTCGGACGACGGTGGCTCGTGCAGCAGGCGCAGATCCCGTTCATCGCCGACGAGAGCGCCACCCGCCCGGGCGAGGTCACCCGCGAGCTGCTCGGGGGCTCCGCCACCGCGATCAGCATCAAGACGGCACGCAGCGGCTTCACCCAGGGCCAGCGCATCCTGCACGAGTGCGAGGGGCTCGGCGTCGAGGTCGTCATGGGCAACCAGATCGACGGGCAGGTCGGCAGCGTCTGCGCCGTCGCCTTCGGCGCCGCCCACCACCACACGAGCCGGCGCGCCGGAGAGCTGTCGAACTTCCTCGACATGGCCGACGACCTGCTTGCCGAGCCGCTCCGGATCACCGACGGGACGCTCACGGTCCGCCCCGGCCCCGGTCTGGGTCTCGTCATCGACGAGGAGAAGCTCACCCACTACCGGCAGGACCGGTAGCCCACCAGACGCACGGGCCCGGTGACAGGGGGACCGAGCCCGGCGGCATACATCTCGAGAAGCACCGAACGACAAAGGAGTCCGACATGACCGACCAGATCACCGAACAGGATGCGAAGGCCGCCGAGTCCGGCGCGAACGCGACCGCCGCGTTCCTCGCCAAGCAGAAGGCCGCCACCGCTGCGTCCTCCCAGGA
>NZ_AWQS01000309.1 GCF_000576575.1 Intrasporangium chromatireducens Q5-1 | reverse complement strand
CCGGAGTTCGCGCTCACTCGACGGTGGGGAGGGTGGAGGTGGCGAGCGGTGGCGAGGACAGCGGCATACAGGACGACCCCGGCGACGACGTTGGCCCAGAAGATCGCCCGCCACCCGGACCACGCGAGGATCACGGCCCCGAGGAGCGGCCCGAGCACCGAGCCGAGCTCTTGGACCGCACCGACGATCCCGAGCGGCGTGCCGCGACGCCCCGTCGGCCAGAGGTCGGCGACGAGGGCAAGCGTCGCCGGCACGAGGCCGCCGCCGCCGATGCCCTGCAGGACGCGCCAGCCGACGAGGACGGGCAGGTCGACGGCGAGGGCCGTCACGGCCGACCCGACGACGAAGATCGCGAGGCAGGCGAGGAGGATCCGGTGCCGGTCGAGCAGGTCGGACAGCCGGCCGATGAGCGGCAGCATCGCGATGTAGCCGAGCAGGAAGCCGGAGATGATCGGCGTCGCCTCCTGCAGCGCCTCGATGCCGAGGCCGACCCCGGCCATCATGTCGGTCAGCGCGAGGACGACGACGTAGGTGTCGGCGGCGGCGAGGGCGACGGCGACCGACGCGACGCCGAGCAGGGCGCGGCGAGGGGCCTGCGCCGGGGCCGTGGTCACGAGGGCCGCGTGATCGAGACCGCTTCGTTGTAGCGGTCGAGCACGAGCGTGTACGTCGACGTCGTGCCGCTGCCGAAGAACGGCCCCTCGAGGGTGACCTGGCGCAGCTGGTTGGCGTCGGTCAGCAGGTAGGTGGCGCGGTACGTCGCGGCCCGGTCACCGATGCCGAGGAGGCCGACGACGGCCGACCCGGGCAGGCTCCCGGTGACGGTCGTCAGCACCTCGGCCCCCTTGCGGGTCTGCTGGCCGGCAGCCGGCGACGTCGTCGCGGTGAGCAGCGTCGTGAGGCCGGTCTCGGGTGAGAAGAGCGTCGCCGGGTCGGGCATCCCGAAGTCCTTCGGGTTGATCTTGTTCGTGCCGGGCACGAGCGGCAGCTTGGCCCACACCTCACCGCCGACCGAGGTGATCTCGGCGTCGGCCTGCACACCGGCGACGGCGACCTTGAAGGTGCCCTTGAACGCCGGTGGGTGGGTGCCCCAGCCGCTGCCGGAGATCAGGCCGCTCGCCCGCTCGGGGACGTTGGCGCTGGCGAGCGTCAGGTGCACCGACGTGGCCGCGTCGAGCGCCGCCTTCGCGGCGGCCAGGCGCTGCGCGGGGGTCAGCTGCGCCTGCTGCGTCGGCTGGGGCGAGCCCTTGTCGCCCGTGCAGGCGGCGGTGCCGAGCAGGCACAGTCCGGAGAGCACGGCGGCCACGATCTTCCCCGTCGTTCGCATGGGCAGAGGGTATGCCGCTCAGCCCGCTCGCGCTGGAGGCGCCCCGGCAGAGTGGTGGGCCCGCGACGAACGCCTGCGGCTCACCGCTCGGTGGTCGGGGCCGGAGCCGCGGAGGTTGCACGCGATCTCCACACGATCCACAGGTTCGTCCTCGGTTTGAAGGCGCACGATAGGCACATGACGTTCTTCGGGGAGCACCCATGGGGCCGCTGGGTCGTGCCGGTGGCGGCGTTCGCGGTCATCGCCGCGACCGCGGCCGTGACGAACCAGCAGGCCAGTGCCGACGCGGGCCTGCCGCACCGGACGGCGGCGCAGCTGCTGGCCGACGTCCGCTCGGCCCACGTCCAGAGCCTGGCCGGGACGGTCGTGCAGACGGCCGACCTCGGGCTGCCGCAGCTGCCCGGCCTGTCCGGCGGCGTGGGCGGTCCCGGCGGCGGACGAGCCACCGGCACCGGCGCGACCGGCTCGCTCACCACGCTTCTGACCGGGTCGCACACCTGGCGGGTCTGGGTCGACGGCCCGACCCGGCAGCGGCTGGCGCTCATCGACGGCTCGAACGAGTCCGACCTCATCCGCAACGGCACCGACGTGTGGCTCTGGTCGAGCGCGGACAAGTCGGCGGTGCACCGGCGCCTTCCGACGATGATGCACCCGCTCCCTCGGCACTCCCTGGCCCCGAGCGCGAAGCCGGGCGCCTCACCCAGCACCGGGCAGCCCGGGGTGCCGACCACGGCGCCGGCCACACCCGAGGAGGCCGCGAACCAGGCGCTCGCCCTGATGGGCCAGGACACGACGGTCACGACGAGCGGCACGGCGACGGTCGCCGGCCGAGCGGCATACGAGCTCGTCCTGACGCCTAAGGACCGGGCCACCCTCGTCGGGTCGGTGCGGATCGCGATCGACGCGCAGCGGCACATCCCGCTGCGGGTGCAGGTCTATTCCACGAAGCTGGCCAACCCGGCCTTCCAGGTCGGCTTCACCGCCATCGACTTCGCCAAGCCGGACGCCAGCCGGTTCACCTTCACGCCCCCGCCCGGGACGACGGTCACCGACAAGGGCGCCGCGCCGACGCCGGGCTCGCACACGCCGAACTCGCCCGCGCCCACCCCGCCCCGGACCACCGTGCCGAAGGCCTCCGGGACGAACCCGGCACCGACGCAGCCCGGCGGCCCGCCGTCCCTCCCCGGCGTGGCGCAGCCGAAGGTGGTCGGGTCCGGCTGGAGCACCGTCGTTGTCGCCGCCCTGCCGCAGAACACGAGTGGCCCGTCCCGCACGTCGCAGCAGAGCCTGATGCAGCAGCTCGGCCCGGTGTTGGGGTCCCTGCCCCAGGTCTCCGGGTCGTGGGGCCGCGGCCGGCTGCTCGAGGGAACGCTCGTCTCCGCCGTCCTCACCGATGACGGCCGGGTCGCCGTCGGCGCGGTGGGTGCCCAGCAGCTCTACGCCGCCCTGGCGGCCAAGTGACGGCCCAGCCCGTCGCGCCGTCCTCGGGTCTCGCGATCGAGACCCGAGGACTGGCAAAGCTCTTCCGCGGCAAGGCTGCCGTCGACCGCATCGACCTGCAGGTCCCGACGGGCAGCGTCTACGGCTTCCTCGGCCCGAACGGTTCGGGCAAGACGACGACGATCCGTATGGTGCTGAGCCTCGTCCGTCCGTCGGCCGGGCACAGTGCCGTGCTGGGCCAGCCGATGCCGAGGGCCGCCCAGAGCGTGCTGCCGCGGGTCGGCTCGCTCGTCGAGGGGCCCGCGTTCCACCCCTACCTCTCCGGGCGGCGCAACCTCGAGCGGCTCGACGCGGCCGACCTCACCGCCGAGCCGTCGTCGTCCCGGCACCGGATCGACGCGGCGCTCGACCGGGTGGGCCTGCTCGCCGCCGCGGGCAAGCGCTACCGGGCCTACTCGCTGGGGATGCGGCAGCGCCTGGCCATCGCGGCCGCCCTGCTCATGCCCCGAGACCTGCTCGTCCTCGACGAGCCGACGAACGGCCTTGACCCGCAAGGGACGCGCGAGGTGCGTCACCTCGTCGGTGAGCTCGCGTCGGACGGCACGACGGTCTTCGTCTCGAGCCATCTGCTCTCCGAGGTCGAGCAGATGTGCACGCATCTCGGCGTCATGAGCGAGGGACGGCTCGTGGCCCAGGGCCCGGTCGGGCACGTGCGCGGTGCCGCCACGCCGGTCGCCCAGGTCCGCACGGACCAGCCCGACGACGCGGCCCGCGTCCTGTCCGGGCTGGGCCTGACAGACGTCCAACTGATGCCCGGCGGCGTCCGCGCCGACCCCGGCGGGATCGAGCCGGAGACGATCGTCGCGGCGCTCGTGACGGGTGGCGTCGGCGTCAAGGAGTTCACCATCACCCGCCCCAGCCTCGAGGACCTCTTCGTCGCCCTCACCGGGGAGGGCTTCGATGTCAGCGGCTGACCAGCGCGACGCAGCCACGGCAGCGGCCGAGGCACCTGCCGCGGCACCGGCCGCGGCACCCGCCGCGGGAGCGGCCGAGGG
>NZ_AWQS01000308.1 GCF_000576575.1 Intrasporangium chromatireducens Q5-1 | reverse complement strand
TTTCCCCCAGTCGAGAGGTCACATTCCCGCATTCGACCGGTCACATTGCTTCGGCCAAGCGAGCGAAAGTGACCGGTCGCGCCCGCGAAAGTGACCGGTCGACGAGAGGAGATCAGCGACCGCCGGCCTGCCGAGTGATGTAGTTGACCGCGACGAAGGACCGGAAGGCCGCGAGCGCATCGTCGGACTCGATCCGGATCGTCCTCGTCCCGGCCCGCTCGGCGCCCTTGACCCAGCTGCCGACCTCCGCCATGTCCGCGGTCTGGACATCGAGCTCGAGGCGCACGGGCTTGTCGAGCGCCGGCGGCCGGAGCCGGCCGTACGTCGCGCGATGAACCGCCTCGGTCGCCGCCTCCTTGATCCGCTCGCGAGCGACCCGCGGGTGCAGGTTCGTCGCGGCGAACCGGGTGATCGAGTGCTTCGTCACGACGGTGGCCGCCTCCGGCGCGAACGGCGCCGTTTCCCGCTGGGTCACGTCGTCGCCCGTGACGAGCCCGATCGGCACGCCGAAGTGGGCTGCGACGAGAGCGTTGATCCCGCTCTCACCGACCTCCGCCCCTCCCAGGCGCGCTGCCGAGAAGACCTCGGGGTTGTAGGTGTGCGAGAGCGTCGAGGACTCGCCCGAGATGGAGCCGTGGTAGCCGACGAGGAAGATCACGTCGAACGACTCGTCGAGGCCCTCCATCATGTAGAGCGGCTTGTGCCGGCCGGAGATGTACGTCGCATCGTGGACGAGGTCGTCCGGGTCGAGGTTGCGCATCTGACCGTGCGAGTCGTTGACGACGACCTCCGTGGCCCCGCCGCGGACCGCGCCCTCGATCGCCGCGTTCACCTCGCCGAGGGTGAGCGCGCAGCCGATGTCGTAGGCCGCTGTGCCCTCCCGGCACTGGGCCCAGTCGACGATGCCGGCGATCCCCTCGAAGTCGAAGGAGAGATAGACCTTCACCGCACGTCCTTGAGCCGCCCCCAGGCGTGCCAGCGGCGGATCTCGACCCAGGCGTTGACCCGTGGCCGGTCACGGACGGCATACGGCTCGCCCGTGTAGTGGCGTGCGACGCGGTCGATGTCGTGCAGGCCCTCGTCGTCGACCAGCTCGGTGACTCGGCCGAGGATGCTGATGTGGGTGAACCAGTCGTCCGGGTCCATGGCGCTCAGGCTGACTCGAGGGTTGTCCCGGAGGTGCTCTAGCCGCTTCCGTCCGGCGTCCATGTTGACGAGGATCCGGCCGTCCTCGTAGAGGTACCACGTCGGCACCGACACCGGTTGCCCGTCGGGACGGACGGTGGAGATGGTCGCGTACCAGGGCTTGGCGAGCTCCTCGGCGACGGCTGCGGGCAGGGGTGGCTTCGGCACCGATTCCTCCTCTGGTCGGGGTGGTCCCCACCGTAGCCTCACGCCACCGTCGCCTCACGGCACCGTCGCCTCACCGCGCGGGCGTGCGAGACCGAGCTGAGCGGCATACGGGCGGTGATGGGCCCGTCCGCACTGCCGAGGTCCGACGGGACCTCGGCGAGCATCGCCGGCGCTAGGCGGGCCGGGCCACCGGGATGGCGATGCGCAGGGCGATGAACTCCGCCGGACGGGTCGGGGCAAAGCCCACGTCGAGGCGGAGGACCCCGTCCGCGAGGTCCTCCTGGGTCATCGTCGACGGGTCGCACCGCACGTAGAAGCCCTGGTCCGGCTTCGTGCCGGGGAAGGCCCCCATCCGGAACAGCGAGTGGAGGAACTCCTCGACGCGGGTGCACACACGGGTCCACAGCGGTGGCGCGTTCTGCTCGAAGGTCGCCCACCGCAGGCCGCGACTGATGCTCTGCTCGAGGAAGGTCGCCATGCGACGGGTCGGCACGTAGGGCCATTCCGGATCGGTTCCGAGCACCCGGGCGCCCCAGACGAGTGGGCCCGTCCCCGGGAACGACCGGATGCCGTTGATCCTCAGCTGGGCGAGCATCTCCATCCGTCCCTGGCCGAGCGCCACGGTGAGCCCGTCGACGTCGAGGGCGGTCGTGGCGGTGCCGGCCGGCATGTTCCACGGACCGTACTGCGCGTCGGTGCGGGCGATGATCCCGGCCACGGCGCCGCTCGCGCTGATCGCGAGCGACTCGCCGGTGAGCGGATCGATCTCGACGAGCTGCGGGAAGTACATCGCCGCGAACGACGAGCGCAGCGACTCGAGGACGTCGACCGCGCCACCGGCCGGCGAGGTGGTCCCCGCCCAGGCGGCCGGTGCGTCGAGGACTGCGAGCGCCTTGATCTGCTCGGCCGTGATGACGGCCTCCCGGAGCACGTCGAGCGACGGCTCGGTCCAGCCGTGCGTCTCGGCGCCGTCGGGCGGCACGACGAGCAGGCCGACGGGGTCGCCGCCGGGCATGCCGTCCGGCCGCTCGCGGATCAGCTCGAGAGCGTTGACCTGCGATCGCGTGACGTCCTCGGCGGGGTCCGTGCGGACGATGACCGCGTACCGGCCACCGTGCCGGAAGAAGTCGCGCACCGAGTAGCCCAGGTGGCTCTCGCGCCACAGCCCACCGAAGAGCCGGTTGAAGTGCGACATCGACGTGACCAGCCGCGGCTCGCCGACCGGCCCCGCCGGCGCACCTCCGACGAACGCGGTGATCGCCGAGGCGACAGAGGCGATCGGCTGCTCGGTCACCCTCACCACGGTTGCAGACCCAGCGGCCGGGGGTAGCGGTTTCCCCAATGCTCGCAGGAGCAACAGCACAAACAGGATGTATGCCGCTCAGCGGGCGACCGCTGACCGGTGCCGTGAGTCGCGGGTGTCGTGAGTTGCGGGTGCCGTCAGGCACATTCGTCGACATCGGCGGTCGCCAGGGTGTGTGCTGGAGGTGGAGGTCGGGATGGCCCGGTGGACGCTGCGTCGAAGTGCCGTGGGGCTGCTCGCCGCCGCGGCGCTCGGGCTGTCGGCGTGCGGTGGCGGATCCGGCGGTGGCGGCGCGCCGCCGGGTGCGGCACCGACGCTGCCTTCTGGATCGGCATTGCCCGGGTCGCCGTCGTCGTCGCCCTCGTCCGGTCCGGGTGGGTCCAGCTCGGGGACCACCTCTCCGGTGCCATCCACCGCACGCACCTCCCGCCCAGGGCCGACGGCCGCCACCCCGGCCCCCACGACGTCAGCCTCGCGGCCGACCAGCGCGTCGTGCTCCATCCCTGCGTCCCTGCGGGGTGTCGACCTCGAGGCGCTCCCCACGACTCGGAAGGTCGTCGCGCTGACCTTCGACGCGGGTGGCAGCGCCGACGGTGTGAGCTCCATCCTGGCCACGTTGTCCCGCGAGGGCGTGCCGGCGACGTTCTTCCTCACCGGAGACTTCATCGACCAGTTCCCCGCGAGCGCCAAGGCCATCGCGCGCTACCCGATCGGGAACCACACCTACGAGCACCCGGACCTCACGACCCTGACCGACGCCGGAGTGCGAACCCAGATCCGCAGCGCCGCCGCCCGCATCCGGGCCGTGACGGGGCGTGACCCTCGGCCGCTCTTCCGCTTCCCGTTCGGCGCCGTGGACCGGCACGCCATCGGGCTCGTCAACGGCGAGTGCTACGTGCCGTTCCGGTGGACGGTCGACACGCTGGGCTGGGAAGGCGTGACCGGCGGCCAGTCCGTCGACTCGGTCGTGAGCCGGGTCCTGTCCCGCGCGCGGCCCGGCGAGATCGTCCTCATGCACGTCGGCGCCCACCCCGAGGACCACTCCACCCTCGATGCGGACGCCCTGCCCCGCGTCATCTCGGGCCTGCGCGCCAAGGGGTACGGCTTCGTCACGCTCCAGTCGGTCTTCTCGTCGACACCCTGAGCCCTCGGCCGGACCGGAGTTTGCGCTCAGTCGACGGTTCG
>NZ_AWQS01000307.1 GCF_000576575.1 Intrasporangium chromatireducens Q5-1 | reverse complement strand
CGGCTGGGGTCCGGGCCCCCGTCCCGGGCCCCAGCCGCTCACCACCGTTCGCCACCGATCGTCCTGACAGATCCCCACGGAGCCACTCGTGCTGCTGCTCGCCGTCCCCCTCGGCCTCGCCATCGGCCTCTCGCTCGGAGCCCTGGGCGGCGGCGGGTCGATCCTCACCGTCCCCGCGCTCGTCTATGTTCTCGGCCAGGACCCGCGCACGGCGACGACGAGCTCCCTCGTGATCGTCGGCCTGACCTCCCTCATCGCGCTCGTCCCGCACGCACGGGCGCGACGCGTCCGGTTCGGGCAGGGGCTGCTCTTCGGCGCCCTCGGCACGGCCGGCTCCATCGCCGGGACCGCCCTCTCCGCGGCCGTCGACCCCAACGTGCTGCTCACCGCCTTCGCCGCCCTGATGCTCGTGGTGGCGACCCTCATGCTCCGCCGGTCCCGACGGACCGGGCCCGCAACCGCGGCGGGCGACCCCACGGCCGAGCCGATGCTCACGCTGCGGCCCTTCTCGTGCTCCTGCCCAAAGGTTCTCAAGGTGATCGTCACCGCCACGGCCGTCGGGCTGCTCACCGGCTTCTTCGGCGTCGGGGGCGGCTTCGCCCTCGTCCCGGCCCTCGTGCTGGCCCTCGGCTTCCCGATGCCGGTCGCCGTGGGCACGTCGCTGCTCGTCATCGTCGTCAACAGCGCCACCGCCCTGGCCGCACGGGTCAGCTCCAGCGGCGGCCAGCTCGACTGGACGCTCATCGGCGTGTTCACCGCAGCGGCCACCGTCGGCAGCCTGCTCGGCAGTCGCCTCATGGCGAGGCTCCACCCGCGCCACCTGACCCGGGCGTTCGCTGTCCTGCTCGTCGCGGTCGCCCTCTACACGGCAGCGCGGGCCATCCCGATGCTCGGCTAGCCCGGCCGCCCGCCGCCCCGGACGAGCCACCGCAGCTCGCTGCGGTGCTCGAGTCCGAGCTTCTCGAGCAGCGATGACATGTGCGTCTTGACGGTCGCCTGGCTGATGCCGAGCGCCACGGCGATCCCGGCGTTGCCCGGGTCACCCGCCGGCCCGGTGACGAGGGCGACGACCGCCCGCTCCCGAGGAGACAGCACGGCAAGCGGGTCGACCGGCACGTCGTCGTGCGGACCGAGGCGGGTCACGAGGTTGGCCTGGATCTCGAAGCAGCGTCGCGACAGGGTGAGCAGCCGCTCCCGCAGGTCTTCGTCGCGGGGGCGCCTCCCACGCTCACCACCGGACACTCCGTCCCGCGCGATCGCCTCGGCGAGCTCGCTCAGCCGCGCGGCGAGCTCGGTGAGCTCCCGGCTCGCGGCGTTGAGCGCCGTGACCTTCCCCGACCGGCCGTCGTCCCCCAGCTCGGGATAGACGAGGCCGAGGTTGAGCCGCCGTCCCGGGCGGCCGGCCTCCAGGCGGTCGACGACGAGGCCCGCCAGCCACTCCATGGCACGCACCGTCTCGTCGGTGAACGCGTCGGCGGTGTCCGACAGGGCGCCCATCAGCCCGAGGACCTCACCGTCGTCCGGAGCGAGAAGCGGCACGACCACCGTGTCTCTCGACAGCTCCGCGTCGCCGAAGCGGAGCCCGCGGTGCAGCAGCGCCCCGCCGTCGTCCGCGAACCGGTACGGCCGGCGGCTCGCGACGATCCAGGCGGTCAGCCCGTTCGGCCCGTAGGTGACGGTCCCCGCGTCCTCAAAGGTGCCGTTCGTGTAGAGGTACGGATACGACATCCGTCGGTCGGCGTGCGTCACCAGGCCGATGTAGAAGTCGTCCATCGGCGAGATGGCGCCGATGGCCGCGCGACAGGCGTCATACACGCCGAAGAGGTCGTCGCGGTCCGCCTCCCGGATGGTCTGGTCCGCGTGGCGCAGCGCGCGCAGCGCCGCGTCGGACAAGCCGTCGCTCATGCCGGCCCCTCCATTGTCCCCTGGTTCACGGTGGACATACTCGCGGTAAGGAGCGCGATCCGCCATGGTTTGCGGCGAACCGGCTCCGTCGGGGAATGAGCCGCGGTGTCGGTCCGCGGCCGATTCCGGCCCATCCCGCCGGGCTGGCAATCTTGCTGGGCCCGGTCATGCGGTCGGGGCCGCCGGGCACCCAGGGGGGAGGTCGCCTCGGCGTTCCCCGCGGCGCCGGTCCCTGGTACAGCGGAGGGAATATCAGGGGCCGGGACCGGGCCCTTCGGCCCGCCACGGCGTTCGGCCGGCCTCGCACGCGGACGGAAACCCAGCGGCATACCGCGCCGTCCGTGCGCGAGACTGCCCCCATGGGAGCCCACGTCCACAACATCACCTTCGACTGCGCCGACGCGCGCCGGCTCGGCCAGTTCTGGGCCGACCTGCTCGGCTGGAACCTCTTCTACGACGACGACCCCGAGGTGCTCGTCGCGCCGACGTTCCCCCAGCAGGGCACGGGCCTGCTCTTCATCCCCGTGCCGGAGGGCAAGACGGCGAAGAACCGCGTCCACCTCGACCTCGGCCCCGAGGACGCCACCCGGGACGAGACGGTCGAGCGGGCCACCGCTGCGGGCGCGACGATCCTCGCGGACCACCGCAAGCCGGACGGCTCCGGCTGGGTCACCCTCGCCGACCCGGAGGGCAACGAGTTCTGCGTCGAACGCGGCGTGCAGGAGCGGCCGAGCGAGACGCGCGCGATCCGGATCGGGTGATCCACAAGCCATTTGGTATGCCGCTGGCCCGAGGGCTCGAGGTCAGAGCGAGCGCAGCGCCGGCAGCAGCTCCTTCTCGGCCCACGAGCAGAACGCCTCCTGCTGGTCCGCGCCGATCTGGACCAGCGCGAGCTCGGTGAAGCCTGCGTCGACGTACGCCTTCGCCTTGTCGACGACGTGGTCGACGTCCGGCCCGCACGCCACCTGCTCGGCGATGTCCTCCGGCCGCACCGAGGCGGACGCCGACGCGAACCCTGCCGGCGTGGGCAGCTCCGAGTTCACCGGCCAGCCGAGCCCCGTCCAGCGGAACTGCTCGTGCGCCCGCTTGCTCGCGGCGTCCTTCGACACGTCGTAGGAGATCGGGTGGTAGCGGATGAGCGGGCAGGTCACGTAGGTCATGAGCGGGATCCGCGAGGTCACCTGGGAGGCGGCCCCGAGGATGGACCACGCATAGCCGGAGTGCCCCTGCTCCTCGAGCCATGGGTTGAAGTGGTCACTGATGACGGAGAAGTCGAAGCCGGCATCCTCCGCACGCTGGATGTCCCGCACGAGCAGGTCGGGCGGGGACTGTTCGCACATCATGGTGTAACCGATGGAGACCATGACTCCCGCCTACCCGCTGCCACGCAGGGTCAACCCGCCGTCCGGGAGCGGGCCTCCTGCCGCAGCTTGAACCGCTGGATCTTGCCCGACGGGGTCTTCGGCAGCTCCTCGACGAAGTGGATCGAGCGGGGGTAGGCGTGCGCGGCGAACTGCGTCTTGACCAGCTGCTGCAGCTCGACCACGAGGTCCGGTGAGCCCTCGCGCCCGGGGCGGAGCACGACATATGCCTCGAGCACCTCGCCACGCAGCTGGTCCGGGGCGGCCACCGCCGCCGCCTCGGCCACGGCGTCGTGCGTCACGAGCACGCTCTCGACGTCGAAGGGGCTGATCCGGTAGCCGGCCATGATGATGACGTCGTCGTCGCGCGACGAGAAGAACAGGCGGCCTTCGGCGTCCTGGGCGGCGGTGTCGCCCGTCAGGTACCAGCGCCCGTCCGCGGTGAAGCGCTCGGCCGTCTTCTCCGGTGCGTCGAGGTAGCCGGTGAACCACATGAGCGGGCTCGCCTGCGTGTCGATCGCGAGCCGCCCGACCGTGCCGGCGGGCGCCACCTCGTCGCGGTCCTCGAGCAGCACGGCGCAGGACCAGC
>NZ_AWQS01000306.1 GCF_000576575.1 Intrasporangium chromatireducens Q5-1 | reverse complement strand
CGTCACTGCTCACTCAGAGTGAGCAGTGACGCAGGGGCCGGCACAGCACCTCAGGACGCGCTGCAACGTCCGCAGCCAGCCGTAAGCCGCTCAGCAGGATCCCGCCGCGGCGGCCCTCAGCGGGTCTCAGCCCGTCGTCAGGATCGCCAGCTGCCCGGTGGCGCGAGTCATGGCGACATAACGGTCCACGGCTCCCTCGATCCCCGTCCCGAACGCGTCCGGGTCGACGAGGACGACGAGGTCGAACTCCAGCCCCTTGGCCAGCTCCGGAGTGAGGGACCGCACGCGCGGCAGCCCGCCGAACGTCGGATCGCCGATGACACAAGCGATGCCGTCCTCGTGGGCGGCGAGCCACCGCTCCAGCAGGGTGTCCCGCTCCGCCGCGGAGCCGTGCAGGACCGGTATGCCGCTCTCCCGCACTGAGGTGGGCACGTTCGCGTCCGGGATGGCCGCCCGGATGACCGGCGCCGCCTCGGCCATGACCTCGGCCGGTGTCCGGTAGTTGATGCTGAGGGAGGACAACCGGACCCGTTCCAGGCCGACCCGCGAGAGCCGCTCGGCCCAGCTCTCGGTGAACCCGTGCCGCGCCTGCGCCCGGTCGCCGACGATCGTCAGGCTGCGTGAGGGGCAACGGGACAGCACCATCTGCCACTCGGCGTCCGTGAGCTCCTGGGCCTCGTCGACGACGACGTGGGCGAACGGGCCGGCGAGCAGGTCCGGCTCGGGGCGTGCGAGGGCCGCGCCGTCGACCAGGGCGGCGGCGAGATCCTCGCCGCGCAGCATGGACATCAGGTGCATCTCGGAGCCGTCCGTCTCGATGAGGTGGTCCACGACCTTCGCCATCTGGGCGCGCTGGTCGGCGAGGATCGCCTCCTCCCGCCGCCGGCGACGAGACGCCCCCGGGTCGCCGAGCCGCTGCCGGGCGACGTCGAGGATCGGCAGGTCCGAGCGGGTCCAGGCCTCCGGTGCGGGGCGCTGCAGCCGCCGCACCTCGTCGGCAGACAGCCCCGGCGCGCACCGGCGCAGATAGGCCGGCACCGACCACAGGTCCGCGACGACATCGGTCGCCTCGAGCATGGGCCACGCCCGGTTGAGGGCGAACGCCAGCTCCTCGTTGCGCCGCAGCGACGCCGCCACCTCCTCCGTCGACACGTCCTCGTCGAGGTCGAGCTGGTCGACGAGGATCGCGACGAGCTCGTCGAGGATGTCGTCGCGTGCCTCGTTGTGGGGCGTGCCCGGGGCCGGCGCGCGGAACGCCTCCTGCCACTCCGCGGGGCCGACCCTGACCTCACCCCAGTGCGTCTCGACGGTCAGCCGGTCGCGGGGCGGCTCCTCATAGAACCGGACGGCCGGCTCGACCGCGGCCACCATCTCGGTGCGGGCCTTCAGGCGCGCGACCTCGGGGTCAGGCTCATCCGTGGCTGCCGCCCCTTCGGGGAGAAGGTCGCGCAGCGTGCCCGTCTGCACCCCCTCCTCGCCGAGGCTCGGCAGCACGTCCGAGACATAGGCGAGATAGGGCTCGTGCGGCCCGATGAACAGCACGCCCCCACGTCGGTGGCCGAGCCGGGGGTCGGCATAGAGCAGGTAGGCCGAGCGGTGCAGCGCGACGACGGTCTTGCCGGTTCCCGGACCCCCGTCGACGACGAGAGGACCGCGGGACCCGGCGCGGATGATCGCGTCCTGGTCCGCCTGGATGGTGGCGAGGACATCCCGCATCCGGGCCGACCTCGCGCCGCCGAGGCTGGCGATGAAAGCCGACTGGTCGTCCAGCGCTGCGCGCTCGAGCCCCTCGAGACCGCCAGGGGTGAACACCTCGTCCCAGTAGTCGACGACCCGGTCGCGTGCCCACCGGTAGCGACGCCGCCGGGTCAGGCCCATCGGGTTGCCGTGCGTCGCGGCGAAGAAGGGCTCGGCAGCGCGGGTGCGCCAGTCGACGAGCAGCTGCTGCCCCTCGTCGTCCTTGAGCCCGAGCCGCCCGACGTAGACGGGCGGCGACCCGTCGGCCGGGACGACGTGCCCGAGGCACAGGTCGATCCCGAAGCGTCGCAGCGCGCGCAGGCGGGCCGAGAGCCGATGGATCTCCTGGTCCCGGTCGAGGGCGTGCTGCCCGGAGCCCCCGGGCCGCCGGCGCACCTCCTCGAGCTGGTCGGACAGGTCGGCGATGGTCGCCTCGAGGCTCTCCGCGATGGCGGCGAAGCGCTCCTCGTCCTCGGTGATGAGCGCGGGGTCGGCCTTGGCGGCGAGGTGGGCGGGCAGGGCAAAGGCGGTGGTCAGGCGGTCCACGTCATCAGCTCCGATCGAGGGGCGGGATTGCCTCGGGCCGTCATTCTGAGCCAGCACGGGGGCCTTGCCGCAAGACCCCCAGTGCGCTATACGTTGGTAATGGAGAGGAGTGGTCCTCTCCTTTTCCATGCGGGGAGCGAGCGCTGCCGCGGACTCGGCTCAGCGGCATACCGAAGATGTCGTATGCCGCTGAGTTTCCTTCCAGCGCAACTGGGCTCAGCGCTCCCCGCGGTCGCGCCGGACGGCGGCGATCTGTCGGCGCACCGGCTCACTGAGGCGCTGTCCGGTCTCGGCGACGGTGCGCGGCATCCGCTCGAGGCTGGGCCGGCGGCTCCACGCGGGCGCGGTCTGCTCCGGATGTTCGAGGTCGAGCTGCTGCAGGACCTGGTCGACGGCGGCGAGGACCGAGCCCTGCAGCATCCAGGTGTCGCTGCCGGGGCGGGCCTCGATGTCGACGAGGATGAGGTCGGTCAGCATGGCGCGGGTCTCGCCGACGACCTCATGGAGCCGCCCGAGGGCCTGCTCGGCCGACTCGATCCGGTCGCTGCTGATGAGGTCGGCGAAGGCGTCCAGGCCCTCGCCGAGCGAGTCGAGCACGACGGCGAAGGCGCCGCGCAGGGCGGCGGCCCGGTCCTCCTCGGCCGCGATCGTGCTCCACGCCCGTCGGATCATCACGAGCAGGACGTGCTCGGCCGTGCGGCAGCGGGCCAGCCGGTCGAGGGCGACCCGCAGCTCCGGGGCGATTCGCAGTGCGACGAGCGCGCGCGGGTTGAGCTTGCGGCGCTCCTCCGCCTCGTCGACCGCGGTCCGCGCGGCGATGACGTCGTCACCGATCGTGTCCGCCACCCGCAGCCACGCCTCCGTCTCCTCGGCGGAGGGAGCCCGCGCGGAGAGCGTCAACGCGACCTGGTCGAGCAGCTGGGCCTGCGACCGGGCGACGTCGCGGACCGTGTCCCGGGCCCGGGTGTTCGGGATCGTGACCGGCACGAGCAGGCTGAAGGCGACACCGATCGCCGTGCCGATGAGGGTGTTGACGATGCGCGTCTCCGCGGCGAGGCCGTGGGAGCTGACCCCGAGGATCAGCATCCCGCTGATCGGCACCTCGAGCAGCTGCTCGCCGAGCCGCAGCACCTTGGCGAGCACGAGCGATGCCGCGATGACGGCGCCGAGGCTCCACCACGACAGGCCGTAGTAGCCGGAGAGGGCGATCGCGACGAGGACGCCGACGAGCACCGCGCCGACCCTGACGAACCCCATCTTCAGGGTGCGGACCGTCGAGACCTGCACGACGAGGAGCGCGGTGAGCGGCGCGGTGAGGTCGATGACCTTGGGATAGAGCAGGCGCGCCGCGACGTAGGCGAGCACGGCCGCGCCGGTGAGGCGGCCGATCTGGGCCGCGTCGCGCCGGAGCAGTCGGCGCAGCTCGGCGCGGGTGGTGGGCATGGCCGGCCAGATCCGCCGGGCCGCCAGTCGCAGGCGGTGGCGGAGGCGCAGCCAGATCTCGTCACGGCGCATCGCTCATCGCCTCTCGCGATCAGGATGGCACGTCGAGTCTGGGGCCGCCTGACCCGTCGA
>NZ_AWQS01000305.1 GCF_000576575.1 Intrasporangium chromatireducens Q5-1 | reverse complement strand
CGCTCCACGGTGCGGCCGTGGAGCGCCTGCCGGCCGCCCCGGGCGGATGACCCGAGCTAGATGAACAGCAGCTGCGCGCCGTCCGTCAGCTCCATGAAGTCGGAGGCCGAGATGATCCCCTCGATGTCGTCGCGCAGGTCCGCCTCGGTCAGGTGCTGCATGTCGGCCGACATCTTGCAGGCCCACAGGTGCCCTCCGGAGGCGACGATCTGGTCGAGGAACTCCGGGACGTCGGGCACGTCGAGCTCGGCGATGGACTTCTTCATCTGCGAGGTTGCCAGGTGCGTCATCCCCGGGATCCCACCCAGTCCCTGGGGCAGATGGGTCGCCGTGTTGCCCAGCGGGGTGAACTTGAGGTGGGCAGCCGTCTTCCGGTTGATCATGTCGTAGCCCCAGAACGTGAAGAACAGGTGCGTCTCGATGCCCTCCCCGACCGCGGCATTGGCCAGGATCAGGGCCGGATAGGCCATGTCCAGGTTGCCCTTGCTGCAGATGATGGCCAGCTTGCGCCCCTCGGACGTGGTCTCGAAGTCGGGGACGATCGGCTGGGTGATGGTCTCGGCCATCTCACACACATCCCTTCGGCTTCGGCAGGCCCGCGACGTAGGCCATCTTCTTGGCCGGTTTCGCGGGGAACAGCGCGAACAGCTGCTTGACGGGCACCCCCGTCTGGGTGCTGACGCGGCGCAGGGTGGCGGTCTCGCCCTGGTGGGCGTAGTCGTCCCGCAGGAACTGGACGAGCTTCCAGTGTTCGGGGGTCATCTCGATCCCGATGAGCCGAGCCAGCTCGGCCCCGAGGTCATCGGTCCACTGCGTGGGGTCGGTGAGGAACCCCTCGTCGTTGACCGCCACCTCGTGACCGGCAATGGTCGTGGTGGGCATGGCGACGCTCCTTTCGGCGTCAGGCTGCGGGGACCTTCCCCGCCATGGACATCTCGGACGGCAGCCCGATCGGACGGCCGGGCAGCAGCAGGTTCCAGTACAGGTGCCGGAAGGCGAGCTTCCCGGCGTGGTTGGCCCGGCTCTCCCTGAGGAGGGTGAGCGGACCCAGGCGCGGGATCGGGAAGGTGCCGGTGAGCGGCTCCGTGTCGTAGTTGAAGTCGAGCAGCAACGCCTTGCCGCGGCCCGACTCGACGAAGCAGTTCGCGTGCCCGTCGAACGCGTGGGTCATCGGCCGGCCGGCCACCAGCTGGAGGAAGTTGGCGACGAAGATCTCGACCGAGAAGTGCGCCACCGAGCCGGCCTTCGAGGTGGGCAGGTTGCCCGCGTCGCCGAGGGCGAAGATCTCGTCGTACTGCGTCGAGCGCATCGTGTGCTTGTCCACCGGGACGTAGTTCAGCTCGTCCCCGAGGCCCGAGCGCGCGACGAAGTCGGCGCCCATGTTGAGCGGGATCGTCACGAGCTGGTCGTAGGACACCTCACGCTCGTCGTAGGAGACGAGGACGCGCCGCTCCTGGTCGATGTGCTCGACCATGAAGTCCGTCTCGACCTTCACGCCGCGCTCGGACAGCAGGTGCCCCAGCTCGCGGCTCGCGACGGGCTTGGTGAAGGCTCCGTCGAGCGGAGTGACGTAGACGATCTCGACGTCGTCGCGCAGCCCCCGCCGCCGGAAGAAGTCGTCGGCCAGGAAGGTGAACTCGAGCGGGGCGACCGGGCACTTGATCGGCATCTCGGTCAGGTGGACGACGAGGCGCCCGGACGTCATCGCCGCGAGCCGGTCCCGCAGGCTGAGCGCACCGTCGAAGGTGTAGAACTCGCCAACGCTGGCGTGCCACTCGGGGCCGAGCATCCCGGGCGTCTGGTCCGGCCGTGGGCTCGTGCCGGTCGCGATGACGAGGTAGTCGTAGTCGAGGGAGCGTCCATCGACGAGCTCGACGCGCCTGGCCCCCGGCTCGACCCTGTCCACGTCGCCCAGGACGAGGTCGATGCCGTCGCGGAGGAAGGCGTGCCGGGACCGGCGAACCTGCTCCGCCTCGATCATCCCGAAGGGCAGGAAGAGGTAGCCCGGCTGGTAGTCGTGGACGTCGTTGCGGTCCACCACGCTGATCCGCCACTCATCCGTGGCGAGGGCGCGGCGCAGCTTGTTGGCAACCATCGTGCCGGCGGTGCCGCCCCCCAGAATGACCAAGGTCTTTGCTGCTGTAGTCATACTTCGACGGTACGCCTGGGGGTATGTCTTGTCGCTGTGATCTTCGAGACGAAGGCTTGCCTAACAAGGGAATTCGTCGCCACCGAACACCTGGTCCAGATCGGACAAACCGCTCAGGGGCAGGCCGCCTGTGCGGTCACCGGCGACGCAGAGTCCACCCGAGCGTCCACCGCCCGGGCCCGCCCGAGGTTCCAGGACGCCAGGTCGTCAGGCAGGTGCTGCCCGCGCGGCAGCGAGCAGGCGGCGAGGTCCCGAGGCAGCCCGGCCACGATGGTGGGCGTCGCGTCCGGACCGAGGGTGGACAGATAGGCGGTGTCGAGCTTGCCCGTGGCCCGATAGCGGTCGATGTTGTGCTGGGCGACCCACGCCTCGGGGTTCAGCCACCCCAGGACGAGGACGCCGACGGCTGCCGTGACGAGGGCCGCCCGCGGCAGCCAGCGGGCCTCGAGGCGCACGCCGGCGGCCAGGACGAGCACGATCAGGACACCGAGCCAGATCTCGACGGCGTCGACAACCACGCGCACCACGGTGAAGCCGAACGCCTGCTGGTAGACGGCCATCCGGAACAGCGCCGACGCGACGACGACGAGGCTCAGCAGGCACAGGGAGCCGAGGACGAGACGCAGCAGCAGCCGCTCCCCCGCCGACCGGCGAGGGGCCTTGCGCACGGTGACGGCCACCGTCACGAGGGTCAGCAGGGTCGCGGCCGTCAGCTGTCCGAAGCCCTGGTGGACGTAGTCGGCGTAGGTCAGCCCTGTCGTCCGGTGCACGTAGTCGTGACCGCCCCACATGACCGACGCCTGAGCCACCACGAAGACGAGGAAGGTGAGCACGACGATGCCGACCGGCACGAGCCACTCCCAGGCCCGGCTGACGCGCCGCGCGTCAGGGAGCGGGACCTGGTCGAGCGGTGGCGGGTTGATGGCGAGGTAGCAGCCCGCCAGGACGATGCCACCGACCATGACGAGGACGAACGTGCGCAGGACGAGGCTGTCCAGGCCGAGGTCCGGTGTCAGCTGCGTGGCCCAGCGGCCGACCACCGGGTCGGCGGACGCGAAGAGGCCGCCGAAGACGACCAGCGCGACGACGGAGATGGCCACCGTCCGGACGACCGGCCAGAGCAGCCGGTGGCTGCTCAGCGCCGAGAGGGTCCGTCCCAGCAGCGGCAGGCCGCGCAGCCCGGCGAGCACCCAGGCAACGGGACCAGCCAGGACGGCGACCAGCCGTCGCGCGTCGGTCAGGGCGGTCGTGACGAGGAGGCCGACGATGAAGAGCGCCAGCACGACCAGCCACTCGGCGGCCCGCAGCACGACGAGCGAACCGAGCGCAAGGCACAGGGCTGCGGAGGCGATGGTCCAGCCTGCGGATCGTCGGCGCGACACTGCGAGAACGAGGCCCCCGCCGAGGAGCAGCACGACCAGCACACCGAGACCGAGCGGGCGGTAGGGCAGGACGGCAGCGCCGGTCAGACCCACGCCGATCGAGCCGAACAGCGCCAGCCGGGTCGGGCCCAGTCCGTGCTCGGGCCAGAGCGGACCGAAGAGCCCCTCGACGAACGAGGGCGAGGGCGCCACCCTCTCGGAGGGTCGCGTCGCTGCCGCCCGAACGTCAGCCGCACCGGCACTCGTGGTGGCAGCCGCGGGACGCTCGGCAGCGCCAGGCGGCGGAGTCGGCGCCGGCGACGCGTTCGCACCGCCGGGTGCGAGCGGAGC
>NZ_AWQS01000304.1 GCF_000576575.1 Intrasporangium chromatireducens Q5-1 | reverse complement strand
GGCGAACTCTCGATCGGTGTCAGTCGGTGCTCATTGGCCGCCTGAGCCGAATCGGCGCTCCGGGCCTCGCTCGTCCCTCGCTCGGGTCCTCGCGCCTGGGCTCAGTCGGTGCCGAACTCCATCGCGGCGCGGTCGAGGGCGTCGTCCTCCTCGTCGACGTTGGCCGCGGCTGGGTTGGCCGCGATCGCGACGGCACCACCGGGGGCGAGCTCACCCACGAGCTCGACGGCACGGGTCCCGAGGAGGCCCTGAGCGGCATACCCCTCGAGCTTGGAGCGGGAGTCGGCGATGTCGAGGTTGCGCATCGTCAGCTGGCCGATCCGGTCGACGGGACCGAACGCCGCGTCGGCGGTGCGCTCCATGGACAGCTTCTCGGGGTGGTACGAGAACGCGGGGCCCTCGGTGTTGATGATCGACCAGTCGTCACCGCGTCGGAGCCGCAACGTCACCTCGCCCGTGACCGCCGAGGCGACCCAGCGCTGCAGCGACTCGCGGATCATCAGGGACTGCGGGTCGAGCCAACGCCCTTCGTAGAGAAGGCGGCCCAGTCGGCGACCCTCGTTGTGGTAGCCCGCGATCGTGTCCTCGTTGTGGATCGCGTTGAGGAGCCGCTCGTACGTGATGTGGAGCAGCGCGAGGGCCGGCGCCTCGTAGACGCCGCGCGACTTCGCCTCGATGATGCGGTTCTCGATCTGGTCGGACATGCCCAGGCCGTGCCGGCCGCCGATCCGGTTCGCCTCGTCGACGAGTGCGACGGCGTCGTCGTAGCGGACGCCGTTGATCGCGACAGGGCGGCCCTGCTCGAACCGCACGCTGACGTCCTCGGCCGCGATGTCGACCTCCGGGTCCCAGAAGCGCACCCCCATGATCGGGTCGACGACCTCGATCGACTCGCTGAGGAACTCGAGGGTCTTGGCCTCGTGCGTCGCGCCCCAGATGTTCGCGTCCGTCGAGTAGGCCTTCTCCGTCGACGCCCGGTAGGGCAGGTCGCGCGCCGTGAGCCACTCGGACATCTCCTTGCGGCCGCCCAGCTCGCTGACGAACTCCGCGTCGAGCCAGGGCTTGTAGATCCGCAGCTGCGGGTTCGCGAGCAGTCCATAACGGTAGAACCGCTCGATGTCGTTGCCCTTGAAGGTCGATCCGTCGCCCCAGATCGAGACGCCGTCCTCCTGCATGGCGCGCACGAGCAGGGTGCCGGTCACGGCGCGCCCGAGCGGCGTGGTGTTGAAGTAGGTCTTGCCGCCGCTGCGGATGTGGAACGCGCCGCACGCGATCGCCGACAGGCCCTCCTCGACGAGCGCCGTCCTGCAGTCGACGAGCCGGGAGATCTCGGCGCCATACTGCTCCGCGCGGCCGGGGACCGAGTCGATGTCGTCCTCGTCGTACTGCCCCAGGTCGGCCGTGTAGGTGCACGGGACCGCGCCCTTCTCGCGCATCCAGGCGACAGCCACGGAGGTGTCGAGGCCGCCGGAGAAGGCGATCCCGACTCGTTCACCGACAGGGAGAGAGGTCAGAACTTTGGACACCATGCAAGTATATGCACGGCAGCGCATAATTATCCAATCGCGGACCGCACGCGCGCGGGACCGCGGTGAGCGGCATACCGAGTGCTCCGTATGCCGCTGAGCCCGCTCCCAGCGGGGAGCGGGCTCAGCGACGTGCCGCGGTGAGCGGCCCTGTCAGGACTCGCCGCCCGCGTTGCCGGAGGTGCCGGCGGTGACGTCGTCGAGGCGGTACTTGTCGGCCGCCTTGACCGGGATGTCGGCGTCGATCTTGCCCTCCTTGGCGAGCATCTGGAGGGTGCGCACCGCGACGGACGGGCCGTCGATGCGGAAGAAGCGCCGCGCCGCGGGCCGGGTGTCGGAGAAGCCGAAGCCGTCCGCACCGAGCGTCGCGTAGCTGCGCGGCACCCACTCGCGGATCTGGTCCTGGACCGCCCGCATGTAGTCGGAGACGGCGATGACCGGGCCCTCGGTGTCCTTGAGGCAGCGGGTGACCCACGGCTCGCGGGCCGGCTCCTCCGGACGGAGGAACTGCTGCTCGTCGCTGTCGAGGCCGTCGCGGCGCAGCTCGTTCCACGACGTCACCGACCAGACGTCGGCAGCGACGCCCCAGTCGTCGGCGAGCAGCTGCTGCGCCTCGAGGGCCCACGGCACACCGACACCGGAGGCGAGGATCTGCGCGCGTGCCGGGGTGTGCTGCCACCCCTCGGTGTTGGCCGGCGCGATCTTGTGCATGCCCTTGAGGATGCCCTCGACGTCGACGTTCTCGGGCTCCGCGGGCTGCAGGATCGGCTCGTTGTAGACGGTCAGGTAGTAGATCAGGTTGGCGGCGTCGCCCTCCTGTCCCTCGCCGTACATCCGGCGCAGGCCGTCCTCGACGATGTGCGCGATCTCGTAGCCGTAGGCCGGGTCGTAGTGCACGACGGCCGGGTTCGACGAGGCGAGCAGCGGCGACTGCCCGTCGGCGTGCTGCAGGCCCTCACCGGTCAGGGTGGTGCGACCCGCGGTGGCGCCGATGAGGAAGCCGCGCGTCATCTGGTCCGCGGCGGCCCAGATGCCGTCGCCGGTGCGCTGGAAGCCGAACATCGAGTAGAAGACGTACACCGGGATCATCGGCAGCCCGTGCGTCGCGTAGGACGTGCCGACGGCGGTGAACGACGCGACGGACCCGGCCTCGTTGATGCCCTGGTGCAGGATGTGGCCGTTCTTCGCCTCGCGATACGCCAGCATCAGCTCGGCGTCGACGGGGGTGTAGTTCTGCCCGTTGGGGTTGTAGATCTTGAGCGTCGGGAAGAACGCGTCGATGCCGAAGGTGCGCGCCTCGTCCGGGATGATCGGCACGATCCGCTCACCGAACTGCTTGTCGCGGATGAGGTCCTTGAGCAGGCGCACGAACGCCATCGTCGTGGCGACCTCCTGCTTGCCGGAGCCCTTCTTGATCTGCTTGTACGCGTCCGGGCCCGGCAGCTGCGGTGCGCTGAACTCGACGCGCCGGCGCGGCAGGGTGCCGCCGAGGCGGGCCCGCCGGTCGATCGCGTACTTGACGACGGGGTTCTCCGCGCCGGGGTTGTAGTAGGGCGGACGGTACGGGTCGGCCTCGAGCTGCTCGTCGCTGATCGGGATGCGCAGCGAGTCGCGGAAGTCCTTGAGGTCCTGCAGCGTCATCTTCTTCATCTGGTGCGTCGCGTTGCGACCAGCGAAGTGGGTGCCGAGGCTGTAGCCCTTGATCGTCATGGCGAGCACGACCGTCGGCTGGCCCGTGTGGTTCATCGCAGCCTGGTAGGCGGCGTAGACCTTGCGGTAGTCGTGGCCGCCACGCTTGAGGTCCCACCAGATCTGGTCGTCGGTCCAGTCCGCGACCATCTTGAGGGTGCGCGGGTCACGGGCGAAGAAGTGCTCGCGGACGTACTTGCCGTCGTTGGCCCGGAAGGTCTGGTAGTCGCCGTCGCTCGTCTGGTTCATGATGTGCACGAGCGCGCCGTCGCGGTCCGCTGCCAGGAGCGGGTCCCAGCCGCGGCCCCAGATGACCTTGATGACGTTCCAGCCGGCACCCCGGAAGAACGCCTCGAGCTCCTGGATGATCTTGCCGTTGCCGCGGACCGGGCCGTCGAGCCGCTGCAGGTTGCAGTTGACGACGAACGTGAGGTTGTCGAGCTCCTCGTTCGCCGCGAGCTGCAGCATGCCGCGCGACTCGGGCTCGTCCATCTCACCGTCGCCGAGGAAGGCCCACACGTGCTGGTCGCTCGTGTCCTTCAGGCCGCGGTTGTGCAGGTACTTGTTGAACTGGGCCTGGTAGATCGCGTTCATCGGGCCGATGCCCATCGACACCGTCGGGAACTCCCAGTAGTTCGGGAGCAGGCGCGGGTGGGGGTAGGACGGCAGCGCCCGCAGCTT
>NZ_AWQS01000303.1 GCF_000576575.1 Intrasporangium chromatireducens Q5-1 | reverse complement strand
CGGTTGGTGGCCTCTCGACGGTCGGTCCGTCACCCCCGGGGCGTCAGCTTGATGATCACGTCGGCGATGTCGTCCGAGACGTAGATGGCGCCGCTCCGGTCGAGCACCAGGCCCTGCGGCTCGACCAGTCCGGCGCTGGCCAACGTCGTCGTGGCGCCGGTGCGCAGGTTGGTCCGGGTGACCGAGTGCCGGATGTGCCGCACGTCGGTGACGATGATGTTGCCGAAGCCGTCGAGCGCGACGTCGTCGGGCATCGCGGCCGGCGCGACGCGGACCCGGCCCCCGCCCGCGGTGACCCGCCAGACGTCACCCCCGCACTCGTCGGCGACGTAGATCCTGCCCGCGGCGTCCACCGTCGCCCCGACCGGGTGGGTGAACCCGCCGGCCACTCGGGTCAGCGACCGCCCGTCGGTGCTGAGCCGGTAGATCGCCCCGGTGGGCGCGTCGGGGACGACGAGCGACTTCGTCGACGGGTCCCACGCGATGCCGTCGACCCCTTGGTGGCACTCGACGAGGGTCGGGGTGCCGGGCAGGGTGCGGAGCAGGTGGGCCGTGTCTGAGCCGGGGGCGAAGCTGACGATCCGGTTCGTCTTCTCCTGTGCCACGACGAGCGTGCCGTCCGCGAGCAGGACGAGCCCTTCCGGGCCGGCAAGCCCCCGGTGCAGCACCGTGACGGTGCCGTCGGGGTTGAGCCGGCTCACCGTGCCGTTCGTGTAGTCGCTGAACAGGAGCCTGCCGGACCCGTCGAAGGTGAGGTCGTCGGGGTGTGCCGACCCTCGGTAGAGCGTCGTCCGCGTGAAGCGGCCGGGCGCGGCCTTCGGTCGCGGTGCCCCCGTCGCCGTGGGGGACGAGGGCGTTTGCGGGGTCACGGACGACCGCGCCGAGCTGGTCACAGAGCCGGACGCGGAGGACGTCGACGGCGGACCGCTCCGGGTGGTGGCGCCCCCGGTCGGGGACCCCGAACACGCCGCGAGCGCCATACCGA
Organism: Intrasporangium chromatireducens Q5-1; assembly: GCF_000576575.1. Lineage (GTDB taxonomy): Bacteria > Actinomycetota > Actinomycetes > Actinomycetales > Dermatophilaceae > Intrasporangium_A > Intrasporangium_A chromatireducens. The sequence continues at coordinate 2,913 of NZ_AWQS01000303.1, read as the reverse complement.
CAGCGGCGAGCGCCGCGACCGGGAGGGAGCGCTTCATCGTCCGACGGTAGGTCGCCCACCCGTGACGACCCTGTGTTTTCCGTATGCCGCTCAGCTGCCTTGGGCAGGGTCCGTCACCCCGCGACGGGGTGGGCGATCTTCACCAGCACCGCACGCTCGATCGGGAGTAGCGCACTGTCGATCAGAAAACGTGCACTTTCGATTGGGAATGGTGCACTGTCGATCGGGAGTAGCGCACTGTCGATTGGGAGAAGCGCACTGTCGATCGGGCAGGGGTCAGCGGTACGCGACGTCGACGTCCCCGGAGCCGGTCTGGATCTGGATGCTGCGCGGGCTGCTCTGCGAGGTGTCGACGGAGACGTTCTTGTCGCCGGAGCCGGTCGTCACGTCGACGGCGTAGCTCTCGCCCTTCGGCACGAAGAGGTCGACGTTCCCGGAGCCGGTCCGCAGGTCGACCTTCGACGGCGCCGCATTGAAGCTGAGGTCGACGTCGCCGCTGCCGGTCCGCAGTGTGGTGTCCCCTGCGGCAAGACCGTTCGCGTTGACGTCTCCCGAGCCCGTCTCGGCCGTCACGACCCCGAGCGTTCCGCTGAGCGCGATGTCGCCGGAGCCGACGCCGAGGGTGACCGCGGTGGCGTCCGGCACCTTGACCTCGTAGTCGATGGAGCACAACGACATGAACCCACCGCCGCACCTCGAGTCGATCGCGAGGGTGCCGCCGTTCAGCCGTTCGTTCGGGGACGGCTGGCCGCCCATCCCCCACCGCAGGTGCCGGGTCACCTCGACGGTTCCGGCCGCGGCACCACCGGTGACCTGCACGTCGCCGGAGCCGCCGGTGAGGTCCAGTGAGGTGACGTTTCCCCGGTAGGTGTGCTGTTGGCTCGTCGAGGTCGTGAAGGGACCACCCCCGCCCCAACCGCTGAAGCCGCCGCCGGCCACGAGGAGCAGGAGGGCGCCGGCCGCCACGAGCCACCACCACCGGTGGGACGACGCCCGGTGCACGCGCGGCGCGGTGTGGGGCAAGGCGGTCGGGGCGCTCGCCCCGGTGCGGTCGGGTGGCACGTTCGTCGCGGACGGCATCGTCGGACGCGGGCCGATCGGCGATCCCTGGCCGCCCTGCGGGGTCTCGTTCACGCGCTCACCGTAGGGCCCGAATCACGTTGGCCGCCATGACTTTAGTCCCGACCCCGACGTGACATCGGGCACCCGCCGCCCACAGGACCGCGCGCACCCCCGGGGAGCCGGCTGAGCGGCATACCGCCCCACTCCGGACGGCGAGAAGCGGAAGCGTCACGTTCACCGGGAGGTCACCGAGAGGTCGACGACTCCACGTGTGTCGTCCCTAGCGTCACAACCGTCCACTGGACCTCACGAACGATGGAGCAACTCATGAAGCGATCCACCGTCGCGGCGCTTGCCGCGACTACCACCTGCCTCGGCCTCGTGGCCACCGGCACGGCCGTCGCCGCCCCGGCCCAGACCGGCCCCTCCACGACGACGTCCCCCTACGTGCAGACCGTTCGCCCCGGTGTCGTCACGAAGTCCGTCCTCACCGTCGGCGACCGCGTCGGGGACTACCGCCTCGCCGGGACGCCCGACGGGCTCGGCGCCTACGACAACGGGGACGGCACGTTCACGCTCGTCATGAACCACGAGTTCGGTGCGACCTCCGGCGTGGTGCGCGACCACGGTGCGGCCGGCGCGTTCATCTCGAAGTGGACGGTCGAGAAGGGCAGCCTGCGCGTCCGCTCCGGGGAGGACCTCGTGCAGCAGGTCAAGTCGTGGAACGGCACCGCGTGGGAGAACATCACGACCGCGTTCAACCGGATGTGCTCGGCCGACCTGGCCGACGTCTCGGCGTTCTACGACGCCGCGACGGGCAAGGGCACGCAGACCCGCATCTTCCTCAACGGCGAGGAGGCCGGCTCTGAGGGCCGCGCCCTCGCCCACGTCGTCGACGGGCCGGACGCCGGGACGAGCTACATCCTGCCGTGGCTCGGCAAGGCCAGCTGGGAGAACGTCGTCGCGATGCCGAACACCGGCGACAAGACCGTCGTCGTCGGCCTCGACGACTCCGGCGGCGGCCAGGTCTACGTCTACGTCGGGGACAAGAAGTCGACCGGCAACGACGTGGAGCGGGCCGGCCTGACCGGCGGCACGCTCTACGGCCTCGCCATCGACGGGGTCGCCGCCGAGAACGACGCGACGACGGTCGGCTCGGGCGCCGGCTTCCGCCTCATCGAGATCCCGGCCGCCGCCGGCCTGAGCGGCGCACAGCTCGAGGCGAAGAGCAAGGAGCTCGGCGTCTCTGCCCTCGCGCGTCCCGAGGACGGGGCCTGGGACCCGACGAACCCGGGCGGCTTCTACTTCGCGACGACGGCCAGCTTCACCGGCATCAGCCGGCTGTGGCACCTCGACTTCGCGGACGCCGCCGACGTCACGGCGGGCGGCCGGGCGACGATCGCCGTGGCCAGCCCGGCCTACGACGCCACGAAGCCGCAGGCCGAGCAGGAGGGCCCGCGGATGATGGACAACATCACCGTCAACGACCGCGGGCAGGTCCTCATGCAGGAGGACCCGGGCGGCAACGACTACCTCGCCGGCGTGTTCCAGTACGACCCGACCACCGGCGGCGCTGCGCGCATTGCGCGGTTCGACGCGAAGCGCTTCGCCCCGGGCGCGGCAAACTTCATCACCCGCGACGAGGAGAGCTCGGGCATCATCCCCGTGCCGTTCCTCGGTGCGGGCAAGTACCTCTTCACCGCGCAGGTGCACGCCAAGACCGGTGACCCCGAGACCGTCGAGCAGGGCCAGCTCGCGCTCCTCTCGGTGCCGCCGGGCCAGCCGGTGCGCTGACCGACGCGCAGACCGATGCGCTGGGACGGCGCCGCTGCCCGGGAGTTCCGGGCAGCG
>NZ_AWQS01000302.1 GCF_000576575.1 Intrasporangium chromatireducens Q5-1 | reverse complement strand
GTTGCGACACGTCGAGTGAGCGGGAACTCCGCCCCCCGGGCCGGCCCCCGGGCGACCCGGCAATGGGAGAACATGGTCCCTGGCCATCGACACCCGACCCGAAGGAGTGACGGAGTGAGCAGCGAGCAGCAGGCGGCCGAGCTGGTCCACTATGAGGTCGAGCGGGGCGTCGCGCGGGTGACCCTCGACTCGCCGCACAACCGCAATGCCCTCTCCAACCGACTCGTCGGCCAGCTCCTCGAGGCGCTGCGCCGGGCCGATGGCGACGACGACGTCCGGGTCATTGTCCTGTCGCACACCGGGAACACCTTCTGCGCGGGGATGGACCTGACCGAGGCGTCGGAGAACACGGGCGCCGATGCCGCGACAGCGCGCAGCCAACAGCTGGCCGACCTGTTGCGGACCATCCTCACCCTCGGCACCCCCGTCGTCGCGAGCATCGACGGCCACGTGCGCGCCGGCGGGATGGGCATCATCGGTGCCTGCGACATCGTCGTGTCGGGTCAGCGGTCCACGTTCGGCCTGACGGAGGCGCGGATCGGCGTCGCACCATCGATCATCAGCCTCGTCGTGCTGCCCCGACTGAGCGACCGGTCCGCCGCCCGACTTTGTCTCACGGGCGAGACGTTCGATGCGGCCGAGGCGGCCCGCATCGGCTTCATCACCGAGGCGGCGGACGACCGAGACGGCGCGGTCGCGAAGCTGCTCACCGACTTCCGCGCTGTCTCGCCCCAAGGGCTGCGCGAGACGAAGCTGCTCGTCAACCACGCGATCCTCGCGTCCTTCGACGCCAGCCGGGACCGCGTCGTCGAGCAGTCGACCCGCCTTTTCCGGAGCGAGGAGGCCGCCGAAGGGATGCGGGCCTTCCTGGAGAAGCGGCCACCACGCTGGGCGCAGTAGCCCCGGCCGGAGTTCGCGCTCACTCGACGGGGGGCAACCGGAGTTCGCGCTCACTCGACGGTGGGGAGCGGGAGGTTGGCCGAGCGGCTGACCCAGCTCAGCGGCATACCAAATCGTCGCGCGAGGAACCTTGACGGGTGGCAGCGTCCACTGCTTCACTTTCTATGAACGGTCGTTCGTTTATAGAACCCCACGGCAACGCCGCCTCCATCGGAAGGTTCCCATGTCCACCGACCCCCGCACTTCCCACGCCCCCGTGGGCTCGCGCCACGAGGCGCCGGTCGACGAGTCGAAGATGCGTCGCCTCGCCCTCGCCTCCATCGTCTCGACGGTCCTCGAGTGGTTCGACTTCCTCGTCTACTCGACGGCCGCCGCGCTCGTCTTCGGCCACCTGTTCTTCCCGACCCTCGGCGGCGTCAAGGGCAGCCTCGCGTCGTTCGCCACGTTTGCGGTCGGCTTCATCGCGCGGCCCCTCGGCGGCGTCATCGCCGGCCACATCGGCGACAAGCACGGCCGCAAGGTGCCGCTCGTCGGCTCGATGATCCTCATGGGCCTCGCGTCGTTCGCCGTCGGCATTCTGCCGACCTACGCGAGCATCGGCGTGTGGGCTCCGGTCCTGCTCGTCGTCTTCCGCGTCGTGCAGGGCCTGGGCGTCGGCGCGCAGTGGGGTGGCGCCGCGATGCTCCTCGTCGAGCACGCGCCCGTCAAGAAGCGCGGCTTCTACGGCTCGCTCGTCAACACCGGCACGATTTTCGGCGCCGTCCTCGGCACGGGCTTCTACCTCGTGCTGACAGCGATCATGTCGAAGGCCGCCTTCGAGTCGTGGGGCTGGCGCCTGCCGTTCCTGTCCGGCCTGCTCATCGTCGGCTTCGGCATCGTCGTGCAGAACCGCATCGAGGAGACGCCCGTCTTCAAGGAGCTGTCCGCGCGGTCGGCGGCCAAGACGGCCGGCCTGCGCAAGGCGCCGGTCGTCGTCGCGGTGCGACGTTACTGGCGCCAGATCCTGCAGGCCCTCAGCGCCTTCTTCGTCGTGAACGGCACCTACTACATCTTCATCTCCGGCGTGCTCGACTACGGCACCAAGAGCCTCGGCCTGAACCGCTCGGAGATGCTGCTCGTCGTCATGGTCGCCGGCCTGACCCAGGTGGTCACGATCCCGTTCTTCGGCGCAGTCTCCGACCGGCTCGGGCGCAAGAAGCTCTACCTCACCGGCGCGGTCACCATGGCGGTCGCCGCGTTCCCGATCTTCGCGCTCATCGACACCGGCAACCTCGCCCTCGTCTTCCTCGCGCTCGTCGTCGGCTTCACCATCCACGCGACGATGTTCGGGCCGCAGACCGCGCTGTACGCCGAGATGTTCCCCGCCGATGTCCGGCTCAGTGGCGCCTCGCTCGGCTTCCAGTTCGCCTCGGTCCTCGCCGGCGGCCTGGCGCCGCTCATCATGACCGCTCTCGTCGCCGAGTTCGGTGGCTCCTGGTCCGTCTCGCTCTACATCATCGCGATGGCCGTCATCACCTTCGTCGGCGTCGCGACGATCAAGGAGCACTTCCAGCGTGACCTCTATGAGCTGTCCGACGAGGCGGCGGCGGAGCGGGCGGCTGTTGAGTCCGCGCCGGTGGGGTCGGCCGGGTCGGTCGGGTCGGTCGGGTCGGCTGGGTCTGCTGCGCCTGCGCACGCCGGCAGCCGCGCGGGGTCAGGTGCCGAGGCGGGCGCATGACGGCAGCTGCACCCGAGGCTTCCCTGGGGCAGCGGGTCCAGCGCCTCGAGGACCTGCACGCCATCCAGCAGCTGCGCGCGTCGTACTGCCAGTGCCTCGACGACGGTCGCTGGGACGAGCTCGTTCAGCTCTTCACCGAGGACGGCGCCTTCGTCGGCCTCGCGACGGCACGCGGGCGCGAGGAGCTGCGGACCTTCTTCGCCGACCTCCAGCAGGGCTCGCTCACCGCGTGGTGGCACTTCTCCTCGAACGAGACGATCGAGCTGACCGGGGACAGTGCCACGGGCCAGACCTGGCTGCTCCAGCCGTGCGTGGTGGACGGGCAGTCGCAGCTCGCGGCCGGCCGTTACGTCGACCAGATGGTCCGCTGCGCGGACGGCAACTGGCGCTTCACCGAGCGCAAGGTGCGGTTCTTCTGGTGGGTTGATCTCGAAAGTGGCTGGGACGCAGGCCGATTCACGTATGCCGCTGGGCTTGGTGCCGCTGACCCGCTCTACTCGCCGCGCTGAGCGCGGCTGCCGCCACGGCCACGTCCTCTGGGTCTTCCTCCTGACTCGGCGGACGTGGCCGTCTCGGAGTCCGGCCGGGCCTCGACCATCGCGAGCGCCAGTCGGGCCTGCTGGCGCGCCACCGTCTCGGGGCTCTCCGGGCCCTGGGGGCGGTACCACGTCGCCAGTGCGGAGCAGAGCAGCACGATGTTGCGCGCGGCTTCGTGCGGGTAGGGGGTCGCGAACTCGCCTGTGGCTGAACCGTCCTCGACGATTCTGGTGAAGATCTGCTCGGTGGTGTCGCGCGCCTTGACGACCTCGGACCGCTGGTCTCCCCGGAGATAACGGAACTCGCCGAGGGCGACGACACCGGCCGTCTGGCTGCGGATCGACCAGCCGACGTAGGCATGTACGGCGGCCTCGAGTCGCGCCCGCGCCGTGCCGCCCTCCGGAATGTGTGCGGTGAGGGTGGCGATGAGGTCGTCGTTCGCCTGCCGCAGGACCGTGGCGAGGAGCGCGTCCTTCGAGGGCACGTAGTTGTAGAGGTTGGCCAGGCTGGTGCCGGCCCGCGTCGCAATGTCGCGCATCGACGCGCCGTTGAACCCCTTCTCGCCGAAGGACTCGACGCTGGCAGCGAAGATCGCCGCCTCGTTGGGGCGGGTCTGTGGGCGGCCCTTCGGCCGGGACGGGCGAGCCGCGGAGGCCGTCTCCGAAGTCATGCCCCCGAGGCTACGTCCCCGTTGCCGGACGGGGGCACACCGCCCGCTCAGACCGTCGAGTGAGCGCGAACTCCGGTCGCGA
>NZ_AWQS01000301.1 GCF_000576575.1 Intrasporangium chromatireducens Q5-1 | reverse complement strand
CGGTTCTACGGGCCGTTCGGGTCCGTGACTGATCCGGTGGTGCGATGCGTTAGGTCGGTGACGGAGACGAGGTAGACGGTCACCCGGTCGCGGGGTCCGTGGGCCCTACCGAGCGCCGATCTCGGGTGCGATCCCGGGCCAACGCTCGGCCAGTCCTACTTCAATGTCGAAGAGATCGAGCAGCCGCCCTACGGTGTGGTCGACAATGTCTTGTACGCACTCGGGATGGGTGTAAAGGGCCGGAACTGGAGGCGCGATCACCGCCCCTAGCTCGCTAAGCTCGCTCATCGTGCGAAGGTGGTTCCGGTGGAGCGGAGTCTCACGCACCATGAGGACAAGGCGTCGACGCTCTTTTAGCACGACGTCGGCCGCCCTCGACATCAGGGAGGCCGTCATTCCTGAGGCGATCTCTGACATCGTCTTGACCGAGCACGGCGCGACGATCATGCCCAGCGTCCGGAACGAGCCGCTTGAGATGGTGGCCCCGATGTCGTGGTTGTGATGGACCACATTGGCCATGCGTTCGATATCGTTCTGCCTCAGCCCAGTTTCGTGCATCAGGGTTAATCGTCCGGCTTTGCTGATAACCAGGTGTGTCTCGACCGGCGCCTGCTGTAGTACTTCGAGGATCCGGACGCCGTACGCGGCGCCAGAGGCGCCTGATATGCCAACGATCAGCCTCGGCGTCATGTCAGGCAGTTTCATGTCCGGCCTCCCATGGTCGGTGATTGCGGTCGCGGCCCGTACCGCGTCAACTGTTTGTTTCCTACTCGTGAACAATGGCGTTCTTCGTCAGACGTTGTTCGTTCTTTGAAGACTCCTCGATGGTCATGATTTGCCGGGAGACGCCCCGTGGACTGTCGGCCGGCCCCCGACGAGGCCCTGGATGACTCCGTTCATCAGCGACCAGCCCGCCGGATCTGGGGCGACCAGGGATGGCCGGGCCGGGTCGATCCCGTTGGGGAGTGCCTCGATTGCCAGCGGCCGTCCCATCTCCATGACGCTCTGGTAAGCACGCCCCGGGTAGGATTCCTGCGGGCAGTAAGGGCACGCGAGAGTGAACTGCCGCCGTTCCATAGCTGGTCGGTATCAATCGTCGATGCCAATTCGTCGCCAGTCGTCGGTCTTTGCGTCGATGACCGTGTCCAGGTCGATCTCCTGCTGCCCGGGTACCCGGATCCTCAGGAACCTTTCAGGGGGGGGCCTGTGGGGGCACGGTGGCGTCGAATCCGAGCTTCGCGCCGACGCCGTCGTCCGCCGACGGGTCCAGCTTGGATCCCTGTGTCCCAGTGATCACTACCAGGTCGCGGTCTGCCTGGAACCTCGTGGCTACGGCCCACTCGACCTCGGCGGGGTCGTGGACGTTCACGTCGGTGTTGACGACGGTGACGTGCTTGATGTCGTAGTGCGTGGCGAGGGCGCCGAGGATCACGTTCTTCACTTCCCCGGGTTTCGGCGAGTCAACCTGCACGAACAGGTGATACCTGCACACACCCCCCCGCGAGAGGTGTAGATCGTGCACGCAGGGAAAGCTTCTTCGGAGATAAGCCAGGAAGGATGCCTCTCGAGGGATGCCGCCGAGCAGCAGGTGCTCGAGGCCACCGCCGACAATCGTGTGGTAGATCGGTTGTTTGCGGTGCGTGACCCGATCGACCTCGATGACATGTCTCTCGGCGCGTACACCGTAGTACTGCGGGAACTCTCCAAACGGACCTTCTGGTTCACGCCGGTTGGCCAGCAGCCTGCCCTCGATCACGATTTCCGCGTCGGCGGGCACGCGGACGTCGTTGGTCTGGCACTTGACGACCGGCAGGGGCGCGCCGCGCAGCGCGCTGGAAATCTCCAGTTCGTCCTGCCCGATCGGCACGATCGCCTGGGACGCCATCAAAGTGAGCGGGTCGACGCCGATGACGACGGCGACCTCGAGATCCTCGCCTTGCTCCTCGCGTTCCTGGAAGAACGCGAAGGTGTGCCGAGGGAGGAGCAGCGCGCCGAGCCGGTTTGCCGCGTTCACTTGAAGCCGGTGGATGGAGACGTTCTGCGCACCAGTACTGCGTTGTCTCGAGATCAGCAGGCCGGCCGTAATGTAACCGCCGCTGTCATGCTCATTGTGGGTTGGGATGGGCAGGATCCGCTCGAGGTCCACTTCCTGGTGCACGACCTGCTGACATACGGCGGTGGTGGTTTCCCTCCAGGGTACGGGCTCTTGGCAGGCCGCCTCGAACGTGGAGATGAGCTCGTTCTCGCTCACCCCCATGGCCTCGGCCATCCACCCGCGCTGCGATAGGAGGCCGGAGACGACCGGCACGTCGTGGCCCGAGGGGCTCGGGAAGAACGATGCCCTCGTCCCGTCGAGCCGATTGGCCACCCCGGCCACACCGAACCGGAGGTCGACGCCGGGGTGAGCAATCGCGAGCCGCTGCCGAGCCTGCAGGTGATCCAGCCAGCCACGGAGGTCAGCGCCGGGTGGCGCGCCCATTGGCGAGGTCACCGACACCGCGTGCGGCTTAGCGGGAACAGTCATGGGCATACTCCATTTGCGTCGCTGGAGCCGAGTGTTTATGGGTTACAACGAGAAGTGCACGTGCTTGACCTCGGTGAACTGCTCAACACCCTCGAGCCCACGGGTGCGGCCTAACCCGGACATCCCGTAACCACCCGATGGTGCCTCCGCATAGGAACGGTTGTAGCCGTTGACCCACACGGTGCCTGCTTTGATGGCGCGTGCCACCGAGAGTGCACGGCCGAGGTCGCGGCTCCAGACCGAGGACGCGAGGCCGTAGGGAGCCGCGTTGACCAGCCCGATGGCGTCCGACTCGTCGCGGTAGGCCTCGACGGTCAGCACCGGACCGAAGATGTCGTCCTGGACAATTGGAGAGGATCGCTCGACGTCTGTCACGAGCGCGGGAGCCAGGAAGTACCCCTGGGATCCCGGTGGCCGGAGTCGCTCACCTCCGACCAGGACCGTGGCGTCGCGCCGGGCCAGCTCGACGTAGGACGTTACCTTGGCGAAGGCATCGCCCGAGATCAGCGGGCCGAGATCCGACTGTGGGTCGTGCGGGTCACCGACACGCAGGCTGCCCATGAGGTCGGTGAGGCGTGCGCACGCCTCGGCCAGGTGGTCCTGGTGCACGAGGACGCGCGTGCAGGCCATGCACATCTGCCCGGCGGTCGTGACTGAGGCGCGCGCGGCCGAGGCGAGGGCCCGCTCCAGGTCGCCATCCGGAAGGACGAGCATCGAGCCCTTCCCACCGAGCTCGAGGAGCGGGCGGGTCATGGTTTCAGCCGCGTCTCGCATGACGGCCTGGCCGGCCGTGGTCGACCCGGTGATGGCCACCGCCGCGGTCCCCGGGTGGCGGACGAGGGCCGAGCCAACGGCGGCACCGCCGGGCAGGCATTGGAGGACGTCCTCGTCTACGCCGGAGGCGTGCCCGAGGCGGAGAACGTGCTCGGTGACGTGGTGGGTCTGCGGGCTCGGCTTGACGAGCGCGGTGACACCGGCCGCGAGCGCCGGCGCAAGATCGCGCAGCAGAAGGAGCACCGGCCAGTTCCATGGGGTGATGAACACCGTTGGCCCGACCGGCTCGCGCACGAGGTGCGACTCGCTGCCGTCCCACAGGGAGGCGGCACGTCCGAGGGGCAGCCGGCACAGCCCCGCGTTGAAGCGCAGCGCGTCGATGCTTCCGGACACCTCGGCTCGTGCCTCGGTGACGATTTTGCCGGTCTCGCATACCAGCTGCTCGACGAGCTCGTCCTGTTCGGCCTCGATCCGATCAGCCCAAGCGAGCATGACGGCTGCCCGCCGCCTGTGATCACGGGGCCACGAGCCATGGCCGGCTTCGACCGAGGCGGCGACCGCCGCATCGATATCGTCCGCTGTAGCGTCGGACGGGACCTCGAGCTCAGCTTGGCTGACCGGGAGCAGAAGAGTGCTCACTGGTTTACCTTCCTTGTGTCG
>NZ_AWQS01000300.1 GCF_000576575.1 Intrasporangium chromatireducens Q5-1 | reverse complement strand
CCGCGGCCATCGACGCCGGCGCCAGTGCGGCCCGTCCGGGCGACTCGGGCGGCTGGCAGCGCGGCGTGACGGCCGAGACGGTGCTGTGGGAGATCTGGTCGGCGACCGGTCAGGCGGAGCCGTGGCGCCGGGCCGCCCTCGCTGGCGGCTCCACCGGGCAGCGTGCCGACCGGGACCTCGATGCCGTGCTCGGCCTGTTCGACGCGGCCGGAGCGTTCGTCGACCGGCTCCCGCAGGCGGGCCCGGACGCCTTCCTCGACCACATCCAGGGACAGGACGTGCCGGGCGACACCCTGCTGGCGCGGGCCCAGGCCGGGCCCGCCGTGCACGTGGTGACCCCCCAGACGGCTGCGGGGCGCGAGTGGCGGATCGTCGTCGTGGCCGGCGTCCAGGAGGGCATCTGGCCCGACCTTCGCCTGCGTGGGTCCGTCCTCGGATCGGAGGCTCTGGTCGACGTCGTGGCCGACCGGGCGCACAGTTTCCGGGCTGCCCAGGCAGCAGTTCGCTACGACGAGACGCGGCTGCTGCACGTGGCGATGACGCGCACCACGGAGCGGCTGCTGGTGACGGCGGTGGGCAACGAGGACGAGCAGCCGTCCGTCTACCTCGACCTGATCGACCCGCCCGCCGGCGACGGGCTCGACACCGAGGTGCGCCCGCACGCCGAACCGCCCCGCCCGATGACGTTGACCGGACTCGTCGGCGAGCTGCGGCGGGAGGTCGCCGGGCCCGACGCCGCCACGTCGCGGCGCGCCGCCGAGCTGCTCGCCCACGCTGCCCGTGCGGGAGTCACCGGCGCCGATCCGACCAGCTGGTGGGCGTTGCGCGACCTCACTGACGACCGGCCGGTCCGGGGTGACGACGAGCTCGTCCGGGTGTCGCCGTCGAAGGTCGAACGCTTCAACCAGTGCGGGCTGTCCTGGTTCCTGAGCGCCGTGGGCGGCAGCGGCCCCGCGATGGGCGCCCAGCTCGTCGGCACCCTGGTGCACGACGTCGTGGCCGAGCAGCCTGATGCCGACCGGGCCGTCCTCGACGACGAGCTCGACCGCCGCTGGGGGCGCCTGGGGTTGCCCCCCGGGTGGTTGGCCGACCGGGTCCGCCAGGAGGCGCATGACATGGTCGCCCGGTTCGTCGACTACCGGGCCGAGTCTGCTGCCGAGGGCTGGCATCCGGTGGCCATCGAGCACGACTTCCGCGTCCAGCTCGGTCGAGCGGATCTCAAGGGCCGCGTCGACCGGATCGAGCAGGACGGGGCCGGGCGGCTGCGCATCGTCGACCTCAAGACGGGACGGGGCAAGCCGACCAACGCCGAGCTCGACGAGCACGGCCAGCTCGGTGCCTACCAGGCGGCCGTCGAGTCCGGTGCCTTCGGCGACCTGGGCGCGACCTCCGGGGGCGCGGCGCTCGTCCAGATCGGCAAGGCCGGGCGCAGCGGCCTGCGGGCGGCCGTCCAGGCACAGCCGCCGCTCGCCGAGGCGGACGACCCCGGCTGGGCGCGTCGCCTCGTCGAGGACACCGCAGCCGGCATGGGAGCCGCATCCTTCCGTGCCGTCCAGGGCAGCTGGTGCCAGCTCTGCGCCGTCAAGGCGTGTTGTCCCGTCCAGCCGGAGGGAGATGCGCTGTGAAGCACTCCGCCATCGACATCGCGACCGCGCTCGAGCTGCCATCCCCGACGCCCGAGCAGCAAGCCGTCATCGAGGCTGGCCCGCAGCCGCTCCTCGTCGTGGCCGGAGCCGGCTCGGGCAAGACCGAGACGATGGCCGCGCGGGTCGTCTGGCTCGTCGCGAACGGGCACGTCGAGCCCGACCAGGTGCTCGGCCTCACCTTCACGCGCAAGGCCGCCTCCGAGCTGTCCGCCCGCATCACGGGGCGGCTGCGCACGCTCGGTCGCACCGACTTGTGGACGCCGCCGATCGACGACGGCACGGGCGCCGAGGTGCTCGGCGGCACGCCGACCGTCTCGACCTATCACGCCTACGCCGGCCGCCTCGTCCGCGAGCACGCGCTCCGGCTCGGGATCGAGCCCGAGTACCGCGTCCTCACCGAGGCAGGCGCCTGGCAGCTCGCGGCCGAGGCCGTGGCGCGCTACGACGGCACCATGGACGACGTCGTCAAGGCGGAGTCGACGATCATCGAGGCGGTCATGGCCCTCGCGGGAGAGATGGCCGAGCACCTGCTCGGCCCCGACGATGTCGCCGCCCACCTCGACGAGGTGATCAGTCGGCTCGACGCGCTGCCCGACGGGGAGGGCCGAGGGTCACTCACCCCCGTCCGCGACCTGCTCCTGGTCCTGCGCGAACGCCGTGCCGTCGTCCCCATCGTCGAGCGCTACCTCTCCCTCAAGCGCGAGCGGGACGCCCTCGACTTCGCCGATCAGATGGCCCTCGCCGCGCGCCTCGCCGAGACGGTCCCCGATGTCGGCGAGGTCGAACGCGAGCGCTTCAGGGCGGTGCTGCTCGACGAGTTCCAGGACACCTCTGAGGCACAGCTCGCCCTCCTGCGTTCCCTGTTTCACGGCGGTGCCGAGCCGGTCGCGCTCACTGCCGTCGGCGACCCCAACCAGTCGATCTACGGCTGGCGCGGCGCGAGCGCCACCACTCTGGCCCGGTTCCCTGCGGAGTTTGCGGGCGCGAACGGGCCCGCAGCCGTGCTGCCCCTCTCGACGAGCTGGCGCAACGACGGGCTGGTCCTCGACGCGGCCAACGTCACCTCCGCGCCGCTCCGCACCGCGCACGTGCGCCCCCTCGCACCCCGTCCGGGAGCGGGCGCCGGACAGGTCACCGTGGCCAGGCTCGACTCGCTCGAGGCCGAGGTGGCCCATGCGGCGCACTGGGTCGCGGAGCGGTGGCGCAGCCCGAGCGGCCGACGCACCGGCCGCTCGGCAGCGGTGCTGTGTCGGCGCCGCGCCCACTTCCCGGTCGTCATCGAGGCCCTGCGTCGCGAAGGGCTTCCGGTGGAGGTCGTCGGTCTGGGCGGGTTGCTCATGACCCCGGAGGTCGCGGACCTCGTCGCGGTGCTCTCGGTGGTCCAGGACCCGACGCGCGGCGACCAGCTGATGCGCCTGCTCACCGGACCGGTCGCGCGCCTGGGCCCGGCGGACCTCGATGCCCTGTGGGCCTGGGCCGGCGAGCTGCGCTCCAGCGGGGTGGTGGGCGGAGCACCGGCGTCCGAGAGGGGCGACGTGCTCCCACATGACCGCGGAAGTGACCTCGCTGCCGACAGCGCCGACGAGGCGACCCTCGTCGAGGCCCTCGACGTCCTGCCTCCGCCGCAGTGGCGGTCCTGGGGTGGTGCGCGCCTCAGCGCCGCCGCCCATCGCCGGCTGGCCGTCCTGGCCGAGGTGGTGCGAGCGCTGCGGCGGATGACCGCACTGCCGCTCGTCGACCTCGTCGGGGAGGCCGAGCGTGCCCTCGGGCTCGACCTCGAGGTGTTGTCCCGGCCCGAGCACACCGCCTCGACCGCCCGGGTCCACCTCGACGCCTTCGCTGACGTCGCGGCCCGCTTCGCGATGACCTCCGACCGTCCCACGCTGGCCGGGTTCCTCGCCTGGTTGGAGGCGGCGAGGTCCCAGGAGCGTGGTCTCGAGCTCGGCCACGTCGAGACCGACCATGACGCCGTGCAGGTGCTGACGGTGCATGCCGCCAAGGGGCTCGAGTGGGACGTCGTCGCGGTGCCGGCTCTCGTCGAGTCAGTCTTCCCGTCGCACTCGGCGAGCTCGGTCACCTTGGTCGACGACGAGTGGGTCCTCAAGGGCGCCCCGAGCGACAAGGGCTGGCTCACGGGCCTCGACGGGGTGCCCTACGAGCTGCGCGGCGACCGTGACGGGCTCCCCGTGCTGGAGTGGCGGCGCGCCGCCGACCGCAAGTCCTTCGCCACCGAGATGGACGCGTTCGCGGCCGATGGTGGTCGGCACGCCGTCGCCGAGGAGCGCCGGCTCGCCTATGTGGCCTTCACCCGGGCGCGCAG
>NZ_AWQS01000299.1 GCF_000576575.1 Intrasporangium chromatireducens Q5-1 | reverse complement strand
CGTCGCCAGCGCCGCGACCTGCCCGGCCCTCGCCCGGCGCGCCCCGACCGCCGGCGCGCTGCGGCTTTCCGTCCGCGGTCACCTCGTCGTCGAGGCGCAGGGTCAAGGAGATCCGCTTGCGCGGGAGGTCGACGTCGAGCACCTTGACCTTGACGACGTCCCCGGGCTTGACGACCTCACGAGGGTCCTTGACGAACCGGTCGGAGAGCGCCGACACGTGGGCGAGCCCGTCCTGGTGGACCCCGACGTCGATGAACGCGCCGAAGGCCGCCACGTTGGTCACGACCCCCTCAAGCCGCATCCCCGGCCGTAGGTCGGAGAGCTTCTCGACCCCCTCGGCGAAGGTCGCCGTGGTGAACGCCGGGCGGGGGTCGCGGCCCGGCTTCTCCAACTCGGCCAGGATGTCCGTCACGGTGGGCAGACCGAAGGTCTCGTCGACGAAGTCGGCCGGACGGATTGCTCGGAGCGCCGCCGTGTTGCCGATGAGGCCGCGCAGCTCGTGACCGCTCGCCGCGAGGATGCGGCGCACGACCGGATAGGCCTCGGGGTGCACGCTCGACGAGTCGAGGGGGTCGTCGCCACCGGGGATGCGGAGGAAGCCGGCGGCCTGTTCGAAGGCCTTGGGCCCGAGGCGAGGCACGTCCTTGAGGGCGACGCGCGTGCGGAACGGCCCATTCGCGTCACGGTGCGCCACGATCGTCTCCGCGAGACCCGCGGTGATGCCGGAGACGCGGGTCAGCAGGGGAGCGGACGCGGTGTTGACGTCGACACCGACCGCGTTGACGCAGTCCTCGACGACCGCGTCGAGCGAGCGGCTCAGCGCCGTCTGGGAGACGTCGTGCTGGTACTGGCCGACGCCGATCGACTTCGGGTCGATCTTGACGAGCTCGGCGAGCGGGTCCTGCAGGCGCCGGGCGATGGAGACGGCCCCGCGCAGCGACACGTCGAGGTCCGGCAGCTCGCTCGACGCGTAGGCCGAGGCGGAGTAGACCGAGGCGCCGGCCTCCGACACGATCGCCTTGGTCAGGTGCAGCTCCGGGTGGCGCCGCAACAGGTCGGCCACGAGCTTGTCGGTCTCGCGCGAGGCGGTGCCGTTGCCGATCGCCACGAGGTCGACGTGGTGCTTCGCGGCGAGGCCGGCGAGGGTCGCGATGCTGCGGTCCCACTGGTTCTGTGGGACGTGGGGGTGGATCACGTCGGTGGCGACGACCTTGCCGGTCGCGTCCACGACGGCGACCTTCACGCCCGTACGGAAGCCGGGGTCGAGGCCCATCGTTGCCCGGGTGCCGGCCGGCGCCGCCAGGAGCAGGTCGCGCAGGTTGGCGGCGAAGACCCGCACCGCCTCCTGCTCGGCCTCCTGCCGCAGGCGCATGCCAGGTCGATCCCGAGGTGCACGAGGATCTTCGTGCGCCAGGCCCACCGCACCGTGTCCGCGAGCCAGCGGTCTGCGGCTCGACCGAGGTCCTCGATGCCGAACCGCCGGGCGATGCGCCGCTCGTAGGTCGTCGGCACGGTGCTGAGCCGGCTGGGCGGCTCGTCGGTGGCCGGGAGAGGGTCGATGGAGACGCTGAGCACGTCCTCCTTCTCACCCCGGAACATCGCCAGGATCCGGTGCGAGGGCAGCGTGGTCAGCGGCTCGGCGAAGTCGAAGTAGTCGGCGAACTTCGCACCCTCGGTCTCCTTGCCGTCCCGCACGGCCGAGACGAGGCGGCCCTGGGACCACATCAGCTCGCGCAGCTCACCGACGAGGTCCGCGTCCTCGGCGAACCGCTCGACCAGGATGGCGCGGGCGCCATCGAGCGCGGCAGTGACGTCCGCGACGCCGCGCTCGGGGTCGACGTATGCCGCTGCTGCCGTCTGCGGGTCCGTGCCCGGAGTGGTCAGGAGGGTCTCGGCCAGGGGCTCGAGGCCCGCCTCCCGGGCCACCTGGCCCTTCGTGCGGCGCTTCGGCTTGTAGGGCAGGTAGATGTCCTCGAGGCGCGCCTTCGTGTCGGCGGCGCGCACCTGCTGCTCCAGCGTGGGGGTGAGCTTGCCCTGCTCGCGGATGGACTCCAGCACCGCGGTGCGCCGGTCCTCCAGCTCGCGCAGATAACCGAGGCGCTCCTCGAGGGTGCGCAGCTGGGCGTCATCGAGCCCGCCGGTCGCCTCCTTGCGGTAGCGGGCGACGAACGGCACGGTCGCCCCGCCGTCGAGCAGGGCGACCGCGGCGGTCACCTGGCCGCCGCCCACCCCGAGCTCCTCCGCGATGCGGGCCTCGACCGACTGCACTCCCACGGGCACTCCCTCTCCTGTCGACGGCCACCCCCCGGGACGGGGGCGGCCTGCGCCAGAGCATTGTGCCGTGGCCGGGGCGCGCCCCGTCACGGAGGGCAGGGCGAAGCGCCCGGTGAGTGAGCGGCATACGGAAAGGGGTGAGCGAGCGGCGCGCGGTCCACGCGTCGTCGCGGGGGCTCAGCTCATGCCGGAGGTGAGCCGTTCGAGCGCGCCGTCCCAGCGCGCCTGCAGGCTCGCATCGTCGGCGTGCTCGTGGACGAGGTCGATGCGGGTCCCCGTGCCGTCAGGTGCGAGCTGGAGGTCGACGAGGGAAGCCGGCGCGTCGTCGTCGGCGTGCCAGGAGACGCGGATCTGTTCAAGGGGGTGGTAGGAGCGGACGACGCCATGTGGGCCGTCGTCGCTGTGCCACGACTCTCCCTTGCTGCCGAGCTGGGCGCCCGGTCCGAGCAGTGCCTGCGTGCCCTCGCGGCTGATCAGGTGCTGCCACACCTGTTCAGGTGAGGCCGGCACGGTGCGGCTCGCGCGCACCGCCCGGGACTGCGCTTCGTCGGGGATGGACTCCGTCGTACTGGTCATCGGCAACCTCCGGGGGAGAGCGGGCCGGTCCCTGATGGGCCGAACCCATCTGACGTATCCAATAGATCAAGGAACCCGGGCAAGATCAATGCCTGGCGGCGGGGAGTTTCGGATCCCGTGTCGATGTCCGTCGTCGCCGGTACGGTCGGGCCATGATCGACCACTTCGGCATCAACTGCTCCGACCTGGCGGCCAGCGCGCGGTTCTATGACACCGTCCTCGGGGTGCTCGGGTTCAGTCGGCAGCTCGACTTCGGCCAGGCGATCGGTTACGGCACCGAGGGAGACCCGGCCTTCTGGATCTCCGCCTGGGACGGCCCCGAGCCGAACCGCGAGGTCCATGTCGCGTTCCGGGCGGCCGACGCGGAGCACGTGCGCGCCTTCCATGAGGCGGCGCTGTCGCTCGGCGCCGAGTCGCTGCACGAGCCGCGGCTCTGGCCCGAGTACCACCCCGGCTACTACGGCGCCTTCGTGCGCGACCCCGACGGCAACAACGTCGAGGCGGTCTGCCACACCGCGCCCGAGGGCTGAGAGGGCGCCGACCTTCGGTCGCCGGACCCCACGACCACCCGGTATGCCGCTCACTCACGCGGGACGGGACAGCTCCTCCGTGCCGGGCGGGCCAAGCGTGACGATGCCACTCGGCGTGGCGACCGCCTGGCCCTGCACGTCGAGGCCGGCTGCCTCGGCCGCCGCGGCGAGGACACCGAAGAGCGCGTCGTCGTCGGGAGTCCGCTCGGCCGGGCCCCGGCGGGCCCGCACCACGACGAGGGAGCAGGCGCCGTGCTGCGCGAGCTCGTCCAGGGCGGCACGCCACCGATGCGCGTCGTCGACGCCCGGTGCGCCGGGCGGGACGTCGTGGATCGCGAGCGGTTGGAGCATGCGGCCGTCGGGATGCGTCAGGAGCAGGTAGACCGCGCCCTCGCGCCGGGACTGCTCGCTGGCGACGAGGTCGACGACGTCCTCGAAGATGTCGGGGTCGGTGATCGGTCGTTCGGCCCATCCGCGGGGCAGGTCCTTGAATCCCATGGCACGAGCATGGCCGGAACGGCGCTCGCGACGTCGACCGTTGTCCACAGGTCCGGGAAGGCGGACCGGCCGGCGCCCCTGGGGACGCCG
>NZ_AWQS01000298.1 GCF_000576575.1 Intrasporangium chromatireducens Q5-1 | reverse complement strand
AATGTCGCACTCTCGATGGTGAGACGCGCACTGTCGATGGTGAGACGCGCACTCTCGATCAGTCGGAGAGGGCGGAGTGCAGCGCCCGCCAGTCGATCCCTCGTGGCGCCCGCTCGACGATCGTCTGCAGCAGGCCCAGCCGCGCGGCGCGCAGGTGGGGCTCCTCCGCCATGACGAGCACCTCGTCGAAGAACCGCTCCAGCTCGGGCACCACCGGACCGGCCGCGTTGGCCCACTCCGGCAGCGCCGCTGCGGAGAGGTCGGGCAGCGTGGTGACCTTCTGGTGGAGCGCGCGCTCAGCCTCCTCCCGCAGCACCGCCGGGTCGTATGCCGCTGAGCTCCCTTGCGGGACAAGGCGGGTGATGCGCTGGGTGGCCTCCACGAGCCGCGGGAACCCCTCTCGACCCCTGACCGACTCGATGTCGTGCAGGGCTGCCTCCGCCTGGCCCGGCGCATCGGCCAGGGGTTGGACGGCGGCCGCGAGGGCGGTCGGGACACCCTCCTCACGCAGCTGCTGCGCAAACCGACCCGTGACGAAGTCCGTTGCAGTGCGGATCGATTCGTCCGAGACGTCGACGCCCTGCTGCCGCAGCTGGTCGGCCGCAGCCCGGAGCCCCTGCGTGACGGTGAGTGCGGCCAGGGTGGGCTGCGAGCGCAGGATCGCGACGACGCCCAAGGCAGCGCGACGCAGGGCGAACGGGTCTGAGGAGCCGGTCGGCTTGGCGCCGAGGGCGAACATCGCCATGAGCAGGTCGAAGCGGTCGGCAAGGGCGAGGAGGGCACCCGGTCGGCTCTGCGGCACGGCGTCGCCCGCCGCACGCGGCTGCTCCATCTCGTAGAGCGCGCTCGCGACCTCGGGCGCCTCCCCCGCCTTGAGGGCGTACTCCCGGGCCATGAAACCGGCGAGGCTCGACAGCTCGACGACCATCTGCGAGGCGAGGTCGAACTTCGCGAGCTGTCCGGCCCGCGACAGCGTGGCACCCTCGGTCGTGTCGAGGGCGACGAGCTCGGCCAGTGCCGCCGCGACGTCGCGGATGCGGTCCGCCCGGTCGGCCATGGAGCCGATGCGGTCCTCGAACGTCAGCTTGGCGATGCCGGCACGCAGGTCCTCGAGCGGCACCTTGAGGTCGGCGTCGTAGAAGAATGCGGCGTCCTCGTAGCGGGCGCGCAGCACGTTCTCGTTGCCGGCCCTCACGAGGGCGTCGTCGCAGTCGCCGTTGGCCATCGTGATGAAGTGGGGCATGAGGCGCCCCTCCGCGGACCGGACCGGCAGGTAACGCTGGTGCTTGCGCATCACCGTCGTGAGGATCTGCTCGGGCAGCTCGAGGTAGCGCTCCTCGAACGAGCCGAGGATGCCGCGCGGTGCCTCGACGAGGTTGGTGATCTCGTCGACGAGGTCGGCCTCGGCCTCGACGTCGACGATCCCATCGACTGCGCCGGCCAGCGACTGCGCCTGCGCCACGACCGACTCACGGCGAGCGGCCGCGTCGAGGACGATCCCCCGCTCCTCCAGCTTGGGCACGAGGACCGCCGCGTTCTCGATCTCGACGAGCGGGCCGGCCGCGCGCCGGTCGACGTAGGTTGTGCGCCCCGACCCGAGCTCGGAGACCCGGACCGGCACGACGGTCTCGCCCCAGAGCGCGACGACCCACCGGATCGGACGGCTGTAGGCCAGCTGGGGATCACCCCATCGCATGTTCTTGTCAGCACGCAGGCTCGTGATCACGTCCGCGACCACCGACCCAACCACCTCCCGCACCTCCCGACCCGGCTGGTGCACCGCGACGGCGACGTGCTCGGCACCGTCGAACTCGGCCCGAACCAGCTGCGAGACGTCGACCTTCTGGCCGCGGGCGAAGCCCTCGGCGGCCTTCGTCGGACGACCGTCGGCGTCGAAGGCGGCCGTGACCTTGGGCCCCTTGCGCATGACCTCGGCGTCCGGCTCGTGCGCCGCGACCTCCGGGACGAGGGCGAGGATCCGCCGAGGGGTGCCGACCACCTCCACTGCCCCGTGCGAGAGCCGGCTCGCGCCCAGCCCCTCGACGAGACCGGAGCGCACCTGCTCGACGGCCTGCTCGACGACGTGCGGCGGCAGCTCCTCGACCCCGATCTCGACGGCCAGCAACCGCGGCTCCGCGTCCTCGAGACCACCGAGCTCAGCGGCATACTCCTCGACGGCACCGCGCGACGGCGGCATGACGGCTCGGCCCGCGATCGGTGGGAGATCGCTTGACAGCAAAGGGAAGCCGAGCTCCTCGCGGCGCTCGACCCAGAGCCTCGACACTTCGCGGGCGAGGCGGCGCATCGTGCCGAAGGCCTTGGCCCGCTCCGTCGTGGAGATCGCGCCGCGTGCGTCGAGGACGTTGAACGCGTGGGACGACTTGAGGACGTAGGTGTGCGCCGGGACCGGCAGGCGGGCGTCGACCAGCCGCTGCGCCTCGGCGGTGTAGCGCTCGAACAGCTCGCGGTTGGTCGTCACATCGGCGTCGTCGAGGTAGTAGCGCGACATCTCGTACTCGCTCTGCGCGAAGACCTCGCCGTAGCTGACGCCGGGGGCATACGCCATGTCCTTGAAGTGCGTCTTGCCCTGGAGCGCCATCATGATCCGCTCCATGCCGTAGGTCAGCTCGACCGCGACCGGGTCGAGGTTCTGCCCGCCGACCTGCTGGAAGTAGGTGAACTGGGTGATCTCCATGCCGTCGAGCCAGACCTCCCAGCCGAGCCCCCACGCGCCGATCGCCGGTTGGGCCCAGTTGTCCTCGACGAAGCGGACGTCGTGGGCGGTCAGGTCGATGCCGAGCGCCTCGAGCGACTCGAGATAGAGCTCCTGCGGGTTGCCCGGGTCGGGCTTGAGGATGACCTGGAACTGCGTGTGCGTCTGCAGCCGGTTCGGGTTCTCGCCGTAGCGGCTGTCGTCGGGGCGCACGCTCGGCTCGACGTAGGCGACGCGCCACGGCTCAGGACCGAGCACACGCAGGATGGTGGCCGGGTTCATGGTGCCCGCGCCGACCTCGGTGTTGTACGGCTGGACGACCATGCATCCCCGGTCGGTCCAGAACTTCTGGAGAGTCAGCAGGGCGTCTTGGAACGTCAGCTCGGTGGGCACCGCACAAGGCTACCGGCGGCGGGAGGCGTGCCCTGCCGCGCTGGCTTGGCTGGCCAGCGAGGTGGGACATCTTGATGCGCACGCCGTGATGTTATGGTGCTTCATGCGCACGACCGTGAACATCGACGAGCGGCTGCTCGGCCAGGCCAAGCTCATCGCGGCTCGAGAGCATCGGAGCATCGGGTCGGTTCTGGAGGAGGCCTTGCAGAAGCTTCTGGACGACGAGGCCAAACCCCGCAGCGGAGCCGAGTTCGTGCTCCATACCTTCACGCCGGCGCGGCCGGGGCTCCTTCCGGGCGTCGACCTGGCGGACAAGGAGCTGATGGCGCAGTTGCTCGAGGACAGCGACGCCGATGCTCCTGCTTGACGTCAATGTCTGCCTCTACGCCTACCGTCCGAACCAGTCCGAGACCGCCCGCCGGGTCAGCAGCTGGCTGGCACCCAAGCTGGTCGGCCATGAGCGCGTGGCCGTCAGCGAGCCCGTCCTCGCGTCGGTCATCCGCATCGCCACCCACCCACGGATCTTCGAGACGCCCTCGACCCCCGGCGACGTGCTCCAGTTCACGGAATCGCTCGTTGCCGCCCCAGCGGCGCGGCTCGTCCGGCCCGGCCCCGACCACTGGCCCCTTCTCACCGCCCTGGTTGCCGAGCACCGCCTCCGCGGCAACGACGTGCCCGACGCCGGCCTCGCCGCCCACTGCCTCGAGCTCGGCGCCACCCTCGTGACACTCGATACCGGGTTCGCCAGGTTCGGCCCCCTGCGCCGGCTCAACCCGCTCGAGGACTCCTCGTAGTGACACGGTCCGCCGTTCCGGCGGCCGCGCTGCCGTCTCCCAACCGACCGCGCGAGGACGTATGCCGCTCACCTCGCTGAGGTGAGCGGC
>NZ_AWQS01000297.1 GCF_000576575.1 Intrasporangium chromatireducens Q5-1 | reverse complement strand
GTCGATCGACCGCGCCGGCCTGCCGGCCGTGCGGCTGGCCGCTCACCCTCGGGGCCGCGCGGTGTCGGCTCGAGCCGACCCGCCGGGGCGCGGGGTCCGGGGTCCGGCCGAGGTATTGGGAAGTCGCGGGGTCTTGACGGCCCGCAAACGCGAACTATACGGTGATCTCAATTCCTATAGGATTTCTCAAGGAGATATAGGCACCGTGTCCAAGGTCATCTCAGTAGTCAGCCGCGACGTCCGCTTTCCCACCTCCCTGGACCTTGACGGATCGGACGCGGTCAACGTCGACCCGGACTACTCCGCCGCCTACGTTCTCGTGACGCTGGACACCGGCGAGGAGGGCCACGCCTTCGTCTTCACCTGCGGCCGCGGCAACGAGATCGTCACGCAGGCCATCGACTCCTACGGGCAGCTTCTGCTCGGCCGCGACGGCGACGAGCTCGTCGGCAACCTCGGCGAGGCCTCGAAGCGGCTGGTCCACGACTCCCAGATGCGCTGGCTCGGCCCGGAGAAGGGCGTCTCCCAGATGGCCTGTGGAGCGCTGGTCAACGCACTCTGGGACATCCGAGCCCGGCGCGAGGGCAAGCCGCTGTGGCTGCTGCTCAGCGAGATGGCACCGGAGGAGCTCGTTGACGTCGTCGACTTCACCCACATCACCGATGCCCTCACCCCGGACCAGGCCCTCGACATCCTGCGGCGCGGTCAGGGCGGCAAGGCCGAGCGGATCGCCGAGCTGCAGGCGGGCGGCTACCCCGCCTACACGACATCGCCCGGCTGGCTCGGCTACAGCGACGAGAAGCTGCTGCGCCTCAGCCGGGAGGCGGTCGCCGACGGGTTCGGCATGGTCAAGCTCAAGGTCGGGGGCTCCCTCGAGGACGACCGCCGCCGCCTCGGCCTCGTCCGCCACGAGCTGCCCCAGCTGCCCGTCGCCATCGACGCCAACCAGCGGTGGGACGTCGCGGACGCGATCGAGTGGGTGAGCGCCCTGGCGGACTTCGAGCCGTACTGGATCGAGGAGCCGACGAGCACCGACGACATCCTCGGTCACGCAGCCATCCGACGCGGGGTGGCGCCGACCCGGGTCGCGACCGGCGAGGCGGTGCACAACCGGATCATGTTCAAGCAGCTGCTCCAGGCCGGGGCCATCGACGTCCTGCAGCTCGACTCCACCCGGGTGGCCGGCGTCAACGAGAACGTCGCCACCCTGCTGCTGGCCGCCCGGTTCGGTGTGCCGGTCTGCCCGCATGCGGGAGGGGTCGGGCTGTGTGAGCTGGTGCAGCACTTCTCCTTCTTCGACTACGCGGCCGTGTCGACCTCGCAGGAGGGGCGCTTCATCGAGTACGTCGATCACCTGCACGAGCACTTCGCCGAGCCGGTCCGGATCGCGGGGGGCCGCTACGCGGCACCGCAGCTGCCGGGCAACGGGGCAGAGATGCTCCTCGACTCGCGGCTGCGCTGGTCCTATCCCGACGGGGCCGGCTGGCGCGAGGTCGGGGACCGGGCCGCCGTCACCGAGCCGCACATGACTCCCGCCGAGGTGTGAGTCCTTTATCCATGAGAGCAACAAAGACAAACCGGCATCCGAAGGGATAGACAATGATTGGTCGCAAGAAGATCTGGGCGGCGGTGGCCGCCGTCCTGGCCCTGACCACCGCGGGCTGCACGAGCAGCTCGGGGTCCGAGAAGGGCGCGGCGGCAGGCTCGGCGTCCGACAGCCACCTGAACAAGGTGCTCAAGTCGCACACCCTCCGGGTGGGTGTCCAGACCGAAGCCGCCCCCTGGGGCGTCCGCAAGTCCGACGGCAGCTACGAGGGCTTCGACATCGACCTGGCCAATGCGCTCGGCAAGGCGTTGGGCGCCAAGGTGGAATTCGTCCCGGCGACGAACGAGAGCCGCATCCCGATGCTGCAGGCCGACAAGGCCGACGTCATCATCGCGTCCTTCACGGCCACCAACGAGCGCGCCCAGCAGGTCGCCTTCTCCGTCCCCTACGCCTCGGGCGGCACGCTCATCGCCGTCGCGAAGAACAGCGGCATCCAGAGCTACGCAGACCTGGCCGGCAAGAGCGTCTCCGCGAGCCGGGGGAGCATCGGGGAGCAGATCCTCAAGACCCAGCTGCCCAAGGCCAACCCGGCGCTGTTCAACACCTTCGCCGACTCCGTCCAGGCCCTCAAGAGCGGCAAGGTCGACGCGCTCATCGAGAACAACGTCATCGTCCCCGACCTGGTCCGCACCGACCCGAGCATCAAGATCCTGCAGGGCCCGGTGCTCAACCCGTCGCTGATGGCGATCGGTATCCAGCAGAGCGACCAGATCTGGCTCAACTACCTCAACAACTTCGTCCGCAACTACAACGTGTCTGGTGCGAACGAGGCCGCGACCCAGAAGTGGCTGCACCAGCCGATGCCCGACTTCTTGAAGTGACTGGACGCGGAAGGGACAGAGCCGGCGCCTCGAGCACGCACGGCGCCCGCGACCGTCGGCCCTGTCCCCGACGCTGACGGAAGGACCGTCATGACCTTCTTCTACGGAGACCTGCTGCCCTTCGCGGGCCAGCTGCTCTCCGCGCTGTGGACGAGCGTCTACATCACCGTGATCGCCATGGTGGTCGGCAGCGCCTTCGCGGTGCTGCTCTATCTGGGCAAGAGCGGCGGCAGCCCCTGGCTGTCGCGGCTCTGCTCGGCCTACATCGAGGTGTTCCGCAACACCCCCCTGCTGGTCCAGCTCTACCTCATCTACTTCGGGCTGCCGGTCGTCGGGATCAACCTGAACCCGATCTGGGCGGGCATCGTCGCGCTCACACTGAACAACGCCGCCTACACCGCCGAGATCTACCGCGCCGGCTTCGAGTCGGTCCCGCCCGGCATCGTCGAGGCGGGTCAGGCCCTGGGGATGCGGCGAGGGACCCTCTTCCGCCACGTCATCTTCATGCCGGCGACCCGCAACGTCTTCCCCGCGCTGACGAACCAGTTCATCCTGCTCTTCCTCGCCTCCTCGATCGCGTCGATCATCGGGCTGCCGGAGCTGATGAACTCCATCCTCAACATCAACAACCACACGTACCGCACCTTCGAGATCCTCTCCGTCGGCGGCCTGCTCTACTTCGTAGTCGCCGGCCTGTTCGCACTCGGCTCACGGATCGCGGAGTCCCGACTCTTCGGCTGGGGGGTGAAGCGCCATGCTTAGGTCGTTCGGCTGGCAGGACATCGAGGCGCTGGCGCGCGGCGCCCTGTGGACGCTGGCGCTCTGCGCCATCTCCGGGGTGCTCGGAACCCTCCTCGGCGGTGTCATCGGTCTCGCGGCGACCAGCCCGAGCCGGATCGCCCGGTGGGTTGCCACCGCCCTGGTGACCTTCGTGCGCGGAATCCCCCTGCTCATCATCGTGTTCTTCGCGTACTTCGGGATCCCGCTCCTGTTCCCGGACCTGTCCCTCTCGGCGTTCGCCACTGCGGTCATCGCGCTCACGGTGTTCGCGTCCGTCTACCTGGCCGAGATCTTCCGGGGCAGCATCAACGCCGTCCCGAGGGGCCAGTGGGAGGCGGCGGACGCGCTCGGGCTCGGCTACGTCAAGAAGCTCCGGTATGTCGTGCTTCCCCAGGCGATGCGGATCGTCGTCCCACCGGCGATCGGCTTCCTGATCGCCCTCATCAAGGACTCGTCACTCGTCACGGTGATCGGCTTCGTGGAGCTGACCCACGCCGGCACCATTACGAGCAACCTCACGGCCAACCCGATCCTGACCTACTCCGTCGTCGCGGCGTTCTACTTCGTCATCTGCTACGGCGTGTCCCGACTCGGGCGCTGGTACGAGCAGCGCAGCCCGACGGACAAGGCCGCCGTCGACCCCGAAGAGAAGCCCTCCGCCCTGCAACTCGAAGGCGTGTGACCCATGATCATCGTCAAGGACCTCCACAAGAAGTTCGGCACCAACGAGGTGCTGCGCGGCATCGACTGCCGGGTCGAGGAGCAAGAGGTCGTCTGTCTCATCGGACCGTC
>NZ_AWQS01000296.1 GCF_000576575.1 Intrasporangium chromatireducens Q5-1 | reverse complement strand
GTCGTGGAGGTGATGGCTGCGGCGCTGGCCGTCGCGGCGATCGTGTATCTGGTGTTCGCATTGGTCTCGCCGGAGCGGTTCTGATGGAGTGGCTTATCGCCATCTGCGCCCTGTTGACGCTGGGTGTCCTCCTCGTCGTGGCGTACCGCCCTCTGGGCGACTACATGGCGTGGGTCTTCACGACACCTAAGAGCTGGAAGGTCGAGCGGGGACTGTACCGGCTGGTAGGTGTGAATCCGGACAGCGAACAGTCCTGGCAGGCGTATCTGCGTGCGGTCCTGGTCTTTTCCGGCGCGGGACTGGTCGGACTCTATCTCCTGCAACGCACACAGCATCTGCTGCCGTACTCGCTTGGTCTGCCGCCGGTCCGCGAAGACCTCGCATTCAATACCGCAGCGTCGTTCGTGGGGAACACGAACTGGCAGGCTTACTCGCCCGAACAGACCCTCGGCTACCTCGTGCAGATGGCCGGCCTGTCGGTTCAGAACTTCGTGTCGGCTGCCGTGGGAATGGCGGTCGCGGTCGCGCTGGTGCGCGGGTTGGCTTACCGCCGGGGCGGCAGCATCGGCAACTTCTGGGTGGACCTGGTGCGCGGGACGCTGCGCATCCTGCTGCCGTTCTCGGTGCTGGCTGCGCTCGTCCTACTCGCAGGCGGGGTGATCCAGAACTTCAACGGTTTCACCGACGTGACCACCCTGACCGGCAGCCCCCAGACGATCCCCGGCGGGCCGGTCGCCTCGCAAGAGGCGATCAAGATGCTAGGCACCAACGGTGGTGGGTTCTTCAACGCGAACTCG
Source organism: Intrasporangium chromatireducens Q5-1 (assembly GCF_000576575.1). Classification (GTDB taxonomy): domain Bacteria; phylum Actinomycetota; class Actinomycetes; order Actinomycetales; family Dermatophilaceae; genus Intrasporangium_A; species Intrasporangium_A chromatireducens. Next base: position 3,209 of record NZ_AWQS01000296.1, on the reverse strand, counting down.
GCTCATCCGTTCGAGAACCCGTCCCCCTGGGCGAACCTGTTCCAGGTGTTCCTGCTGCTAGTCATCCCATTCTCCCTGCCGCGCACCTTCGGGCGGATGGTGGGCGACCATCGCATGGGGTACGCGATCGCAGCGGCGATGGCCGTGCTGTTCGTGGTGGTGTTCACGCTAGTGACCGCGTTCGAGCTGGCCGGCAAGGGTACCGCTCCGGAGTTGGCAGGAAGCGCGATGGAGGGCAAGGAGCAACGGTTCGGGATTATCGGATCGACCCTGTTCGCCACTGCCACCACGGGAACCTCCGGAGGTGCGGCGAACTCGATGCACGGGTCCTACACGGCGCTGGGTGGGATGGTCGCGATCCTCAACATGATGCTCGGTGAGGTCTCGCCGGGTGGCGTCGGGGCCGGCCTCTACACGATCTTGGTGATGGCCGTGATCGCTGTGTTCCTGACCGGGCTGCTGCTGGGTCGGGCACCGGTGTTTCTCGGCAAACGCGTCGGGGTGCGCGAGGTGAAGCTCGCAAGCCTGTTCATCCTGGTGATGCCGGCTCTCGCGCTGGCCGGGATGGCGATCAGTCTGGCGATCCCAGCGGTGCACGAGGAGATAGTGACCGAGGGCATGGGCAATCCCGGTGCGCACGGCATGTCCGAGGTTCTGTACGCATTCGTTTCCGCCGCCATCAACAATGGCTCCGCGTTCGCCGGGTTCAGTGCGGACACCCCCTGGCTCAACACCACCCTGGGGGTCATCATCCTGCTGGGCCGGTTCGTCCCGATCGCCTTGGTGCTGGCGTTGGCGGGCTCGTTCGCGGCACAAGACCGTGCCGCGTCGACCGCCACCGAACTGCCGCTGCACCGACCACAGTTCGTGGCCCTGCTCGTTGGTGTCATCGTGTTCGTCGCGGTCCCGACGTTCATCCCCGTTCTGATGGTGGGTCCGCTGGCGGAGGGGCTGGGATGACGATGGCATCAACGGTGCAACGCTTCACCGGCAGGCGTGTCTGGCCTCGAATCCGGATGCTCTGGCGGGCCATTCGCCCCTTGCTGGGGAGCACGATTCGCAAACTCAACCCTAGGTCACAAGCACGCAACCCGGTGCTGTTCATCGTGTGGTGCGGGGCTGCGCTGACGACCATCGTCGCGATCGGCGAACCGTTCGTCGGCGGGCCTGCACCATCCGGCGGAACCGTGCTACCCGCAGGTTTCACCTGGACGATCGCCGTCTGGCTGTGGCTGACCCTTCTTGCCGCGAACCTCGCCGAGTCGCTGGCCGAGGGGCGCGGGCGAGCGCGGACGAGTTCGCTCCGGCTCATCCGGGAGAGCACCACTGCACATCGTGTGCATCACTATGATTCGGAGAACGACGCGGGCGGTCACAGATCGAGCATCCGCGACGTGAACTCCGCGGAGCTACAGCCCGGCGACATCGTGGTCTTGACCACCGGGGACGTGATTCCCGCAGACGGTGAGGTTATCTGGGGCATCGCGTCCGTGGACGAGTCGGCAATCACCGGGGAGTCCGCGCCGGTCATCCGCGAGTCCGGCGGCGACCGCTCTGCCGTCACCGGCGGCACCCGGGTGCTGTCGGATCGGGTCATGGTGCGCGTCACGACACCCCTGGGGGACACCGAGGTCGACCGGATGATCGAGCTCGCCGAGGGTGCTCGCCGGCAGAAAGCACCGAATGAACTCGCGTTGAGTGCGCTGCTGGCCTCGTTCTCGGTATCCTTCGTCCTGATCGCGCTGACTCTCAACGCGGTCGTCTCACCGGTCGCGAGCCCCGTGTCCATCCCGGTCTTGGTCGCGTTGGTGACCTGTCTGATCCCGACCGAAATCGCAGCCTTGCTGTCGGTCACCGGTATTGCCGGTATGTATCGGCTGCTGCAGCGCAATGTGCTCGTGGACTCCGGCCATGCACTCGAGACCGCCGGGGACATCACGACAGTCCTACTCGACAAGACCGGCACGATCACGCAAGGCGATCGCCGCGCTACTCGTTTCACCCCGGTCGCCGGTGCCACGATGGACGAGCTGATGTGGGCTGCAGAGCTGTCATCGCGGGATGACCCCACCCCGGAGGGAACTTCCACGGTGGAGTTGGCGCATCGACACGGGTTCACCGCGGCCAACGACCCGCCGGACGCGGGAAGGGGAGTGCCGTTCAGCGCCCAGACTCGGATGTCCGGTCGTGACCTGCCCGATGGGAACAGCGTCCGGAAGGGCGCCGAGTCGGCGATCCTGGGCTGGCTCAAGCACGTTGGCACACAGCAGACACGTCATGTGGTGGACGAACTGCGTTCACAGACCGCTGCGATCGCGCATGCCGGGGGAACACCGTTGGTGGTCGCGGTCAAGCGGGCAGGTGGACCAGGGCAGGTTCTCGGGGTCATTGAGCTCAAGGATGTTGTCAAGGAAGGCGTTCCCGCCCGGCTCAGCCAACTGCGTGCCTTGGGAATCAGAACCCTGATGGTCACCGGCGATAATCCGTTGACCGCTGCGGCGATCGCGAAAGAGGTCGGCGTCGATGATTATCTCGGTGACGCGACCCCCGAGGACAAGCTCAATCTCATCAAGCAGGAGCAGGCGGCAGGCCACTTCGTAGCGATGAGCGGCGATGGCACCAATGACGCCCCAGCGCTGGCCCAGGCGGATGTCGGGGTCGCGATGAACACCGCGACTTCGGCTGCCAAAGAGGCGGCGAACATGATCGTCCTCGACGACGACCCCACCAAGCTGGTGGAGATCATCGACATCGGTAGACGGCAGATGGCGACGCGCGGCGCGCTGACGACCTTCAACATCGCCAACGATCTAGTGCGCTACGTGGCGCTCTTCCCGGCTCTGTTCGTCGGTGTGTTCCCCGGCCTTGCCACGTTGAACATCCTGGGCCTGCACTCACCTGCCTCTGCCATCTTGTCCACGGTCATCTTCGGGGTCGTGGTGATCGCGATCTTGATCCCGCTGGCGCTCATCGGCGTGCCGTACCGGATGGCAAATCTCGCACGCGCGTTGAACCGCAACCTGCTGTTCTATGGGGTCGGCGGCCTGCTGGTACCCGTCATCGGGATCAAGCTCATCGACATGATCGTCGGACTCCTCCCCGGTTATTGAAAGGACGCCTTTCTCGTGAACGGTTCTGCCCGCAGTTCCGCCCGCACGGTGTGGACTGCGGTGCGCATCATGCTGGTGTTGACGGTTGTTCTGGGCGTG
>NZ_AWQS01000295.1 GCF_000576575.1 Intrasporangium chromatireducens Q5-1 | reverse complement strand
GCACCCGGCGCAGCCGCCGCAGCGCGACCGCGAGAGCCGGCACGGCGACGAGGCCGACCAGCGCCCACGGCCAGGCGAAGGTCATCGCCGCCTCCGGCGGAGCGATGCGACCCGCACGAGGGCACGCACGAGGTCCTCGTCGGTCGAGACGACGTGCAGGTCGACCCCCGCGCGCAGGCACGCCGCGGCCACCTCGGCCCGCCGCTCGAGCGCGACCGTGCGGAGCCGGCTCCGGAAGGCGGCGTCGTCCGAGTCGACGAAGATCTGCTCGCCGGTCTCGGCGTCCTCGACGTAGAGCATCCCGGCCGCGGGCAGGTCGACCTCGCGAGGGTCGGTCACCTGCAGCGCGGCGACCTCGTGCCGCCGGCCGAGCCGCCCCAGTGCGCCTGCCCAGTCACCCGGGCTGACGAAGTCGGTGACGAGCACGACGAGGGAGCGCCGGCGCGCGAGTCCGTCAAGTGCCCGCACCGCGCCGGCGAGGTCGGTCACCTCCGGCGTGCCGGCAGCCGGGTGGAGCAGGTCCTGCACGATCCGCAGGACGTGTCGTCGACCGGTCCGCGGCGGGACGATCCGGCGCACCGTGCTGTCGAAGAGCACGGCCCCGACCCGTCCGCCGCCGCGCGCCATGATGACGGCGACCGCCGCGACGACCTCCGTCATGACCCGGTCCTTCTGCCGGTCGACGGGCCCGAACGCCATCGACCGGGACACGTCGAGCAGCAGCCAGGTCGTCACCTCCCGGTCCTCGACGTACTCGCGCACGAACGGCGTGTCGAGCCGTGCGGTGACGTTCCACTCGATGTGCCGCAGGTCGTCGCCCGGCTCGTACTCGCGCAGGTCGGTGAAGTCGACCCCGGTCCCCCGGAAGAGGCTGCGGTGCTCGCCCTGGAGCAGCCCGTCGAGCCGCCGCACGACGCGCCACTCGAGACGTCGCAGCAGCCGTTCCGCGGTCAGCGTGCCGGGGGCGTCCACGGCTCGGTCCCCTCCTGCCGTATGCCGCTCAGCTCGCTGCCCGTCGGCCGCTCGCCGAGCGGGGTGGCCGGCACCCGGACGGCGCCGATGATCGGCCGGATGACGTCATCGGGCTGCAGGTCGTCGGCGAGCGCCTCGTAGGAGAGGACCACCCGGTGGCGCAGCACGTCGGGCGCCAGCTCCCGGACGTCGGTCGGCAGGACGTGGTCGCGGCCCCGGAGCAGCGCCAGGGCCCGGGCCGCGAGGACGAGGCTGATCGACGCCCGGGGGCTGGCGCCATAGGTGACGAAGCGGGCGAGGTCGTCCCGACCGACGCGGGACGGTGCGCGCGTCGCGGAAGCCAGCTCAACGGCATACTCGATGACGCTCGGGTCCACGTAGACGGTCTCGACGTGCGTCTGCAGCTGCGCGACCGCCTCCGGGCTGAGGACCGCGCCCGTGTCGGGCAGCCCGGCGACCATGCGTTCGACGATGACGAACTCCTCGGCCGGGGAGGGGTAGTCGACGAGCACCTTGAGCATGAACCGGTCGACCTGGGCCTCGGGCAGGGGATAGGTCCCCTCGGACTCGATCGGGTTCTCGGTCGCCATGACGAGGAACGGCTCCGGCGCCGGGTAGGTCTGCCGGCCGATCGTCACCTGCCGTTCCTCCATGACCTCGAGCAGGGCGCTCTGCACCTTCGCCGGCGCGCGGTTGATCTCGTCGGCAAGGACGAGGTTGGCGAAGACCGGGCCGAGGGCCACCTGGAACTCGCCGTCCCGCTGGTTGTAGATGCGTGTGCCGACGAGGTCGGCCGGGACGAGGTCGGGCGTGAACTGGATCCGGTGGAACTCCCCGCCGATGACGCGGGCGACGGTCTTGACGGCGAGTGTCTTGGCCAGGCCGGGCACGCCCTCGACGAGGACGTGGCCGCGGGCCAGCAGCGCGACGAAGAGCCGCTCGAGTAGGACGTCCTGGCCGACGATGGTGCGCTTGACCTCGTAGAGGGCGCGCTCGAGGGTGCGGCTGGTGTCGGTGTCCATGGCGCTCCTTCGGTCGGGTGGGGTGGCTGCGTCAGCGGGCCGGTCCTCCGGCGGCGGCGCCCGCGGTGGCGATGGGCACGGCGAAGCCGATGCCGGAGAAGCGGCTCTCGTTCGTGGGGTCGGCCAGGCCGGTGACGATGCCGACGACGTGGCCGGCCCGGTCGAGGAGCGGGCCGCCCGAGCTGCCGGGGTTGACCGCCGCGTCGAACTGGATGAGGTGCTGCAGCTCGCGGTTGCCGGGAACTTGGACCGTCCGGTCGAGCGCAGAGACGACCCCGGCCGTCAGGGAGTCGGTCAGGCCGAGCGGGTGCCCGACGGCGAAGACCGGCGCGCCGACCGTGAGTGCTCCGCCGAGGACCGCCGGCACGACGATCTCGGGGAGCCGCTCCGGCACGAGGGTGGCGACGTCGTGGTCGCGTTGTGAGCGGCCCAGCCTGGCGGGGGAGCTCGTCCCGTCCGCGTAGGACACGGTGATGGTGCTCGCCCCGTCGATGACGTGGAACGCGGTCAGGACGAGCCCGCTCGACGCGACGATGACGCCGGCACCGGTGTCCTTGCCCGTCGCCGTGACCGCGGTGACGAGCACGAGTGAGGGCTGGATCGCGGAGTACGCGATGCTCGCGTCGGCCGGGGCCCGGGCCTGCGCCTCGGCCTGCGCCGTGATCCCGCGCTGGACGGCGGTGTCGACGTCGTGGGCGGTCAACGGCGCCGGTCCCTCCGGCCGGGCGGCCACGACGAGCACGAGCCCGGCGAGCACGAGCAACGCGACGGCGACGACGAGGCGGGCCCTCCGGGAGAGGGCCAGGAGTCCGCCCATCCACCGAGACTACGGTTCGCGGCGGCGAAACGGTATGCCTCGCGGCCCTGCCCGGCGTCCCGCACAATGAGTACCAGCGCCAAGGGGCAGGCGGGAGGACGTTGTCGGGGGGATCCGTCCGTCGCACCTCGTCATGAGGGGGGCGTCGTGAGGGATCGCGTGGTGAGGGATCGCGTGGTGAGGGATCGCGTCGAGCAGCGACTTCTCGAGCAGCAGGCCGTGCTGCCGGAGGGCGCCCTCTCGCACGCGCCGCCGCGGCGCAGGAGCTTCGCGACGACCGATCCGTCCCGGGTGGGGGAGTACCTGCAGCGGACCTTCGGCCCAGGCCTCGCCGTCCGGGGGGAGCGGCGCGACCTGCACCTGCGGATCGAGGGTCTCCATGCCGGCACGTACGGCATCGACGACGTCGAGCTCGGCGGCGTCAGTGTGAGCGTCGAGCCGCACGACGTGCTCACCATCGCCCGGGTCCAAAGTGGCTCGATCGACTGGCGTCAGCGCCGGGTCGCCGACCGGTTCGGGATCGGCGACGTCGTCATCCTCGGCGACCTCGACGTCGGTCACTGGTGCCGCTGGAACGACGCGGGCGCCCTCGTCGTGACGGTGACCGGCGAGCTGATCCAGCGCGTCGCCGCCGGCGACCCCGAGGCGCGCGTTCGCCGGGTCCGCTTCACCGGGCATCGCCCGATCTCCGCGGCGGCGGCCCGACAATGGCTCCAGACCGTCGGCTTCGTGACCGAGAGCATCACGAACGAGGAGGCCGCCGCCTCGCTGCTCGTCATCGGCAGCGCCGGCCGGCTCCTCGCCGCCACGGCGCTCGCGACGTTCCCCAACACGTCGGTCCTCGACCAGCGGCCCGCCGACCGCACCGACGCAACCCCTGAGACGGTCCGGCGGGCTCTCGCCTTCATCGAGTCGAACGCCGACCTGGAGATCGGGGTCGAGGACATCGCCCAGGCGGCCCGCGTCACGGTGCGCGCCGTCCAGCTCGCCTTCCGCCGCCACCTCGACACGACGCCGATGGCCCAGCTGCGCCGGGTGCGGCTCGACCGGGCCCACGAGGAGCTGCGCAACGCCTCACCCGACGGCGGGACCACCGTGACGCGGGTGGCCGCCCGGTGGGGCTTCCCCAGCCCCAGCCGGTTCGCGACCCTGTACCGCGCCGAGTACGGCCAGCTGCCCAGCCAGACGCTCCGCGGCACCGCCGCCCCCTGACCGTCGAAGGGCCACCAACCGACGA
>NZ_AWQS01000294.1 GCF_000576575.1 Intrasporangium chromatireducens Q5-1 | reverse complement strand
CGGCTGGATGTCGGCGAGCCGCGCCAGGCCCGCCTCGTCGGCGGCGCGCGCCGAGAGCCGCACCTGGGCGCCGGAGGACGCGAGCGCGCGGAGCACTCCTCGCTGATCGAGGCGTTCGATCGCGTCGATGTCGTCGAGCAGCGCGTCGTCGAACACGGCAGGTGGGCTCAGTCCAGCGGTCGGGCCAGGTCGACGAGCAGGACGGGGATGCCCGAGTCGATCGGGTAGGCGAGCCGGCAGGCCGGGCAGTGCAGCTCGGGGTCCGAGTCAGTCGTCGCGTCGGTGAGGTCCCCCTTGCACCGCGGGCATCGCAGGATCTCCCGCAGCCATGGCTCAATCATCTGCTCGGTCACCCTCAGCTCCTCCACGGATCAGCCCGAGAACCTCGTCCCGGACGCGTTCCATCGTCTCATGGTCGGCGGCCTCGACGTTGAGCCGCAGGAGCGGCTCGGTGTTGGAGGCGCGCACGTTGAACCACCACATCGGCCCGGACGGGTCCGGGCTCGTCACGGTGAGGCCGTCGAGCTCGTCGACCGCTGCACCCCGGACCGTCGCCCAGGCTCGCAGCGACTCGGCGATCGCCGCCGCGTCGTCGACGGTGCTGTTGATCTCGCCGGAGGACGCGTATCGCTCGTATCCGGCGGCGAGCTCGGCGAGTGGTCCGTCCTGCTCGCCGAGGGCCGCCAGCACGTGCATCGCGGCGAGCATGCCCGTGTCGGCGAACCAGAAGTCGCGGAAGTAGTAGTGGGCCGAGTGCTCTCCGCCGAAGACCGCGCCGGTGCGGGCCATCTCCGCCTTGATGAAGGAGTGACCGACGCGGGCTCGCACGGGCTCGGCCTTGTGCTCGCGCACCACCTCGGCGACCGCTCGGCTCGAGATGACGTTGTGGACGACGCGGATCTCGCGGTCCCCGGCCGCCCGGGCCCGCTCGATCTCGCGGGCGGCGACGAGGGCCGTGATGGCGCTGGCGGAGACGGCGTGGCCGTCGGCGTCGACGACGAAGCACCGGTCCGCGTCCCCGTCGAAGGCCAGGCCGAGGTCCGCTCCGTGCCTCGTCACGGCCGCCTGCAGGTCGACGAGGTTGGCCGGGTCGAGTGGGTTGGCCTCGTGGTTGGGGAAGGTGCCATCGAGCTCGAAGTAGAGCGGGATGACGGTGACCGGCAGCGCCGGCAGGCCGGCGGCCGTCCCGAGCACGGCGGGCACGGTGTGCCCGCCCATCCCGTTGGCGGCGTCGACGACGACGGTGAGGGGTCGGATGCCGCGCAGGTCGACGAGCGAGCGGAGGAAGGTCGCGTAGTCGGCGAGCAGGTCGCGCACCTCGACCGTCCCGGGTCCGCCGGTCGCCGCGTAGAGGCCGGTGGGGCTGCCGAGGAGCCACTCGGCCAGGTCGCGGACCTCCGCCAGGCCGGTGTCCTGACCGATGGGACGGGCCGCCGAGCGACACAGCTTGATCCCGTTGTAGCGGGCCGGGTTGTGGCTCGCGGTGAACATGGCCCCGGGCCGGTCGAGCGCGCCGCTGGCGTAGTAGAGCTCGTCGGTCGACGTCAGGCCGAGCATCGCGACGTCGACACCGCGGGAGGTGACGCCGTCGGCGAAGGCGGTCGACAGCTCCGGCGAGGAGGGGCGCATGTCGTGCCCGATGACGATGCCCGACTGGCCGTCCGGGATGACGACAACCTCGGCGAAGGCCACGCCGAGCGCGCGGGCGACCTCGGGAGAGAGCTGCTCCGGCACGAGGCCGCGGACGTCATACGCCTTGACGAAGTCGGAGAGGGGGGCCACGAGGACGACCCTAGTGGTCAGGAGTCGCGCAGGATCCGCAGGTGGCCGCGGCGGCCGGTCTCGACGACCCCGGCGTCGGTCTCGGCACGCAGCTCGGCGGCGGCCGCGCTCTGACCACCCTGGCCGCTCGCGACGCGGGAGCCCGCAGGTCGCTGCGGGACGAGCGGCCGGCCGGCCTCGCGGACCGCCTCAGCGAGGGCGAGCAGGTCGTCGCCGTCGAGCGCCGGCTCGCTGTAGTCGCCCTCGAGCCGGACGACGTCCCAGCCTCGGGGTGCCGTCATCCGTTCGGCGTGCTCCGCGCACAGGTCGTACGTGTGCGGCTCGGCGTAGGTCGCGAGCGGGCCCAGCACGACGGCCCGGTCGGCATAGACATAGGTCAGGGTGGCGACCGCCGTACGTGCGCACGCCGTCTTGGAACAACCCCGTCTGAGACCCACGGTCGCCCACTCTAGACCGAGCCCTCCGGCGCGGCGACACACCACGCCGTGTCCCGCCGCGCCCGGCGAACTAGAGTGCGAGATGTGAGCCCTTCGATGCCCGGGACGTCCCGGATGGCGCGGCGCCGTGAGCGCCATGGCCGCGGCATGCGGGGCCCGCTCGCGTGGCCGCCGGTCCCGGCCATGCGCAGCCGGCGCGACGAGTTCGACGACTACGTGCTCGATGCCGCCGCCCGGCTCGAGTCGACGTGTGGCCGGGCCTTCCCGGCGGTCGAGTTCGCCGTCGAGGACGTCCCCCGCGGACCGGCCCCGTGGGAGCACGCAGAGGTGCCGCTCGGCCGGGTCTACCCCGCCTCGGGGGGGCGGCCCGCACGCATCGTCGTCTACCGCCGGCCGGTCGAGACGCGGGCATCCGGGACGCGCGAGGTGGCCACCCTCGTCGCCGACATCGTGACCGAGCAGGTCGCCGGGCTGCTCGGGGTGCGCCCGGAGGAGCTCGACCCCGGTTTCGGCGAGTAACGCCGCTCAGTTGCCGATCTGGCGGACCGGGACGGTGACCGCGGTGACGGGTGCCTCCGGCAGGGGCAGGAGCGAGAAGACCGGGACCTTGTCGACGAGCCCGCTGATGGAGACGGCCGCGTGGACCGGGCCGGAGCGCGGCTGCACCCAGACCGCCTTGGCCTGGCCGAGGTCGAGCGCCAGGCTCGCGTCGGCCGGGACGGTCACCTCACGGGTCTGTCCGCCCGGGCCGGTCGTCGTCACGGTCACGGCCGCCTCCGTGGCCCCGGTGGCCAGCAGGAGCCGGTAGCTGCCACCGGGGACGACCGAGGGCAGGGCCACGCCGGCGAGGCGCTCGACGGCCGGGGTGGCGCCGGCCCACCCGAAGTCGCCCATCCTGTCCGCACCGGTCGCGACCCGGCGCTCGACCCAGGCGCCCGCCACGACCGGCTGGTCCGCCAGCAGGTGCGCACCGAGGGCCCCGTCCGGCACGTCGAGCGGGACATCGAGACTGGAACCGGCGGGGACCCGGACGGCACGCAGGGCGTCCGGCTGCACCGGGCCCTTGTCGGTCAGGACGCGCACCTGCACGAGCGCCTCCTCCTGACCGGGGTTGCCGATGCGGACGCTCGCCGCACCCGCCTTGTCGATGCCGGCCACCACGAGGTCGCGGCCCGGCTGGGCGGCCGGTGCCGCGTCGTCGATGCCCCGGCCCGTTGCGCCGTCGATCCACGCGTCACTGAGCACTCCGGAGACCTGGCCGCCGGAGGCCACGACGTGCACCACGGGGCTCGCGACGTCCGGGGCCAGCGTGTCGAGCGACAGGACGGAGCGCGAGCGCGGCGGGATGGAGATGCCGTGCCCCGTCCCCTCGATCGTCCCCTTCGACCCGAGGACGGTGAAGTCGACCGAGATCGTGTTGGCGCCCGGGTTGGTCAGCACCAGTCGCTCTGTGCGTGAGGGGCCGTCCCCGCCGCCGACGAGCCAGAGGTCCGACGCGGGCAGGGTGCACGCGGCCGTGGCGAGCCCTCGGTCGTCGTCACCGCGGTGCAGCCACGCCTGGGTGGCCACTGCCCCGGGGGCGAGGGAGTCAACGGCGCGCACGACGACCGAAACCGCCTGGGAGACGGGGGCCGTCGCGGTGGCGGCTCGGTCAGAGGTCGTCCGGAGCGGCCGGCCGCCGGCCGCGGGACCGATCTCGATGCGACCCGCCCCCGGCACGACCACGTCGCCCAGGGCGGACGTCGGCGCGGCGGCGGCGGTCACGCTCGTGTCGCCGGCGACGTCGCGCAGCCCCTTCGCGCCGACCCGTTCGGGGCCTGGGCACACGAGAGAGGTGTCGGTCACGGCGGC
>NZ_AWQS01000293.1 GCF_000576575.1 Intrasporangium chromatireducens Q5-1 | reverse complement strand
GTATGCCGCTGAGCCAGCTCAGCGGCATACCGCACCTCCTGCACGGGGCTGAGCGCGACAGCGCCCCCCAACCCCATCGAGAACCCAGACCACCACAGACTTTTCGCAAGAGACGAGAGAAGGAACCACGTGCTCGACGTCAACTTCTTTGACGAGCTGCGTATCGGCCTCGCGACCGCCGACTCCATCCGCCAGTGGAGCCACGGCGAGGTCAAGAAGCCGGAGACCATCAACTACCGCACCCTCAAGCCGGAGAAGGAGGGCCTGTTCTGCGAGCGCATCTTCGGCCCGACCCGCGACTGGGAGTGCAACTGCGGCAAGTACAAGCGCGTCCGCTTCAAGGGCATCATCTGTGAGCGCTGTGGCGTCGAGGTCACGCGCGCCAAGGTGCGCCGCGAGCGGATGGGCCACATCGAGCTCGCCGCGCCCGTCACCCACATCTGGTACTTCAAGGGCGTCCCGTCGCGCCTCGGGTACCTGCTCGACCTCGCCCCGAAGGACCTCGAGAAGGTCATCTACTTCGCGGCCTACATGATCACGTCCGTCGACGAGGAGCAGCGCCACCAGGACCTGCCCTCGCTCGAGGCGCAGATCCAGGTCGAGAAGAAGGAGATCGAGAACCGCCGCGACGCCGACGTCGAGGCCCGCGCGCAGCGTCTCGAGAAGGACCTCGCCGAGCTCGAGGCCGAGGGCGCCAAGGCCGACGCGCGCCGCAAGGTGCGCGACTCCGCCGAGCGTGAGATGAACCAGATCCGCAAGCGCGCCGACCAGCAGGTCGAGCGGCTCGAGCAGGTCTGGGACCGGTTCAAGAACCTCAAGGTCCAGGACCTCGAGGGCGACGAGCTGCTCTACCGCGAGATGCGCGACCGGTTCGGCCTCTACTTCGAGGGCGGCATGGGCGCGGCCGCGATCCAGCGGCGGCTCGAGACCTTCGACCTCGAGGCCGAGGCCGCGTCGCTGCAGGAGATCATCGCCACCGGCAAGGGACAGAAGAAGACCCGCGCCATCAAGCGGCTCAAGGTTGTCTCCGCGTTCCAGACGACGACCAACGCCCCGACCGGCATGGTCCTCGACTGCATCCCGGTCATCCCGCCGGACCTGCGCCCGATGGTGCAGCTCGACGGTGGCCGCTTCGCGACCTCGGACCTCAACGACCTCTACCGCCGCGTCATCAACCGCAACAACCGCCTCAAGCGGCTGCTCGACCTCGGCGCACCGGAGATCATCGTCAACAACGAGAAGCGGATGCTCCAGGAGGCCGTCGACTCACTGTTCGACAACGGTCGTCGTGGTCGTCCCGTCACGGGCCCGGGCAACCGGCCACTCAAGTCGCTGTCCGACATGCTCAAGGGCAAGCAGGGCCGCTTCCGTCAGAACCTTCTCGGCAAGCGCGTCGACTACTCCGGCCGGTCGGTCATCGTCGTCGGCCCGCAGCTGAAGCTGCACCAGTGCGGTCTGCCCAAGCAGATGGCGCTCGAGCTGTTCAAGCCGTTCGTGATGAAGCGGCTGGTCGACCTCGACCACGCCCAGAACATCAAGTCGGCCAAGCGGATGGTCGAGCGGTCCAAGCCGGTCGTGTGGGACGTCCTCGAAGAGGTCATCACCGAGCACCCCGTGCTGCTCAACCGGGCGCCCACGCTGCACCGCCTGGGCATCCAGGCCTTCGAGCCGCAGCTCGTCGAGGGCAAGGCCATCCAGATCCACCCGCTCGTCTGCTCGGCCTTCAACGCCGACTTCGACGGTGACCAGATGGCCGTCCACGTGCCGCTCTCGGCGGAGGCACAGGCCGAGGCGCGCATCCTCATGCTGTCGTCGAACAACATCCTCAAGCCGGCCGACGGCCGGCCGGTGACGATGCCGACGCAGGACATGATCACGGGCATCTTCCACCTGACCGACGCCGTCGACGGCGGCGGCCTCGGGGCGGGCCGGGCGTTCTCGACGCCGGCCGAGGCCCGGATGGCCTTCGACCGCGGCGAGATCCAGCTCGGGTCGCTCATCAAGGTCCGGCTGCTCGACGTCGTGCCGCCGGCCGGGTACGAGCTGCCCGAGGGCGTGGAGCCGGGTGAGGACGGGCTCGTCCCGTCGGTGCTGCTCGAGACGACGCTGGGCCGCGTCATCTTCAACGTCACGCTGCCGATCGACTACCCGTTCATCAACGAGCCGGTCGACCGCAAGCGCCTGTCGCGGATCGTCAACGACCTCGCCGAGCGCTACTCGAAGGTCCAGGTCGCCGCGTCCCTCGACGCCCTCAAGGAGGCCGGCTTCTACTGGTCGACCCGGTCCGGCTGCACGGTCGCGATCGGTGACGTCACCCTGCCGGGCAACAAGACCGAGATCCTCGAGTCGTACGAGGCGAAGGACGCGAAGGTCCAGACCCAGTACGAGCGCGGTCTGATCACCGACGACGAGCGCCGCCAGGAGCTCGTCGAGATCTGGACGCAGGCGTCCAACCAGGTCGCCAAGGAGATGGAGACCAACTTCGCCCGGACCAACCCGATCTACCGGATGGTCAGCTCGGGTGCGGGTGGTAACTGGTTCCAGATCCGCCAGATCGCCGGCATGCGTGGCCTGATGGCCAACCCGAAGGGCGAGATCATCCCGCGTCCGATCAAGTCGAACTTCCGTGAGGGCCTGTCGGTGCTCGAGTTCTTCATCTCGACGCACGGTGCCCGCAAGGGTCTGGCCGACACCGCGCTCCGCACCGCGGACTCCGGCTACCTCACGCGTCGACTGGTCGACGTGTCGCAGGACGTCATCATCCGTGAGGACGACTGTGGCACCGAGCGTGGGCTCGTCCTGCCGATCGCCAAGATCAACGAGCTGACCGGCACGCGCACCCTCAGCGACATCGTCGAGGCGTCGGTCTACGCCCGGACGCTCGCCGAGGACGTCACGGCCGAGGACGGCACCGTCCTCGCCGAGGCCGGCATCGACCTCGGTGACGTCGTCATCAACGAGCTGTACAACGCCGGCATCGACCAGGTCCGGGTCCGTTCGGTCCTGACCTGTGACAGCCGCGTCGGCACGTGTGCGAAGTGCTACGGCCGCTCGCTCGCGACGGGCAAGCTCGTCGACATCGGCGAGGCCGTCGGCATCATCGCCGCACAGTCGATCGGTGAGCCCGGCACGCAGCTGACGATGCGGACCTTCCACACCGGTGGCGCCGCGGCCGCGGACGACATCACCCAGGGTCTGCCGCGTGTCGTCGAGCTGTTCGAGGCGCGCACGCCCAAGGGCGTCGCGCCGATCGCCGAGGCGAGCGGTCGCATCGAGATCGAGGACACCGACAAGGCCCGCCGGATCGTGCTCGTTCCCGACGACGGCTCGGACCAGCACGCCTACCCGGTCAGCAAGCGCTCGCGCCTGCTGGTCCAGGACGGCGACCACGTCGAGGTCGGTGCCCAGCTCGTGCAGGGCGCCATCGACCCGAAGCAGGTGCTGCGCATCCTCGGCCCCCGGGCCGCGCAGAAGCACCTCGTGGACGAGGTCCAGCACGTCTACCGCCAGCAGGGTGTGTCGATCCACGACAAGCACATCGAGGTCATCGTGCGCCAGATGCTGCGGCGCGTGACGATCATCGAGGCCGGCGACGCGGACCTGCTCCCGGGCGAGCTCGCCGAGCGCGGCCGCTTCGAGGAGGAGAACCGCAAGGTGATGGCCGAGGGTGGCCGTCCGGCTGCCGGGCGTCCCGAGCTGATGGGCATCACCAAGGCGTCGCTCGCGACCGAGTCGTGGCTGTCGGCCGCGTCCTTCCAGGAGACCACGCGTGTTCTCACGCAGGCCGCCATGGAGGCGAAGTCCGATCCGCTGCTCGGCCTCAAGGAGAACGTCATCCTCGGCAAGCTCATCCCCGCCGGCACGGGCCTGCCCCGCTACCGGAACACCACGGTGGAGCCGACCGAGGAGGCCAAGGCGGCGATGTACTCCCTGCCGAACTACGACGCCTACGACTACGCCGGTTTCGGCACGGGCTCCGGCGAGGCGATCCGCCTCGACGATCACGAGCTCGGTCTGGACCAGCTCTGAGCAGGCAGGGCTGACCGGCAGCAGCTGACAGCCCGTATGCCGCTGGGCCGGGACCGCGCACTACGCGCGGTCCC
>NZ_AWQS01000292.1 GCF_000576575.1 Intrasporangium chromatireducens Q5-1 | reverse complement strand
GGCCACCAACCGACGCTCGTGGCCGTCGCGCCAGCAGCAGGGCCGCAGTGCCGGCGCCCAGGGCTGTGAGGGCCGCTGCGACGGTGGCCGCGTGCCAGCGGAACCGGCCACGTCCCGCCTGGGCAGCCGTGCGCCATTCGGGTCCGTGCAGGCGCCTCATCAGCGCATCGTCGGCGTTGCCGCGCTGGACCCGCAGGCTCGTGCCGCGCGTCGCAGGCCGGACGGGATGGGTGACCCGCCGCTGGCCGCGGACCAGCTCCCACCCGGCGCGACGCAGCCGCAGGGCCAGGTCGGCATCCTCACGGTAGGCACGGGGAAAGCGCTCGTCGAAGCCGTCGACGGCCAGCAGTGCCGCACGGCGGAATGCCATGTCGGCGGTGATCCAGTGCGAGTGCTCGAGGGCAGCGGTCGACCGCTCCCAGTCGGTCGGTGCCCGGTCGGCGGGCAGCGGCACGGTGAGCCTCGCCTGGGACGCCGCGACGGTGCCGGACAGGCCGGCGAGGTCGTCCCGCAGCTGCTTCGCCCACTCCGGGCCGACCCGGACGTCGTCGTCGAGGAAGGCGACCCACTGCGCAGTGACAAGGTCCGCCCCGAGGTTGCGGGCGGCGGCCGGCCCACGGCCGAGACCGGCGGCGACACGCACGGGCGCCCAGCGCCGGACCGACTCACCCGGCTCGATGGGGGGCGTCGGGTCGCGGCGGTCGTCGACGATGACGACCTCACGCGGGCGGGGACCGGTCTGGGCGGCGAGGTCGCCGAGCAGCTCGTGCAGCGAGGGCCGCCCGACCGTCGGGATCACGATCGCGTAGTCGAGGGAGCCGCCCGCCGGAGAACCCGGTGGCACGTGGGTCTCGTGCGTCGCCACGGTGTCAGGCCCCTTCCGTGAACGCGGCGCGTCGGACCAGGTGGGGGCCGAGGACGAGCGCGTCGACGGGGCTCGACCCGAACAGCTCCAGGGCCTCGCGCGGGGTGTCGACCATCGGCCGGCCGGCCGTGTTGAGGCTCGTGTTGATGACGACGGGGAGCCCGGTGCGCTGCTCGAACGCGCGCAACAGGGCCGCAATGTGCGGCGTCGTCTCGTCGTCGATGGTCTGGATGCGGGCGGTGCCGTCGACGTGGACGACGGCCGGGATCCGGTCACGCCACGCGGGGGCGACCCGGTGCACGAAGAGCATGTACGGGCTCGGCAGCGGCCCGTCGTCGAAGATCTCGGTCGCCTTCTCGGCGAGCACCATGGGGGCGACGGGCCGGAACTGTTCCCGACCCTTGACGTCGTTGAGCCGCTCGAGGTTGGCTGCCCGGCCCGGGTGGGCCAGCAGGGACCGGTGGCCGAGCGCGCGCGGACCGAACTCGGACCGGCCGTCGAACCACGCGATGACACCGTCGGCCGCCAGGATGTCGGCCACCTCTCCGGCCAGGTCGCGCGGCGTCGTGAACGAGACGGCGGCGCGGCGCAGCGCCGCGGCCAGCTCGTCGTCAGACCAGCCGCGGCCCAGCGCAGCCGTCGTGAACGGTTCAGGCAGCTGGCCGCCCTCGCTCGCCAGCTGGAGCGCCGCACCGAGGGCGGTGCCCGCGTCACCGGAGGCGGGCTGGACCCAGACCCTCTCGAAGGGCGTCTCGCGCCAGATCCGGCTGTTCGCGACACAGTTCAGCGCCACCCCGCCGGCCAGCGCGAGGGTGCGGTCACCGGTCTGCTCGTGGAGCCAGCGGGCCAGCTCGACGAGGACCTCCTCGAGGCGGGTCTGCACGGTGCAGGCGAGGTCGGCGTACGCCTGCGGCCACGACGTCTCGCCCGGAGCACGTCGCGGTGCCCACTGCGACCAGTCCGGGATGGTCGCGACGAAGCCCCCGTCCCCGGTCGTGCGGACGAGCTCCCGGAACTGGTCCAGGTGCGCCGGCTTGCCGTAGGAGGCGAGCGCCATCACCTTGAACTCGTCGCTGGACCGCAGGAAGCCCAGGTGCTCGGTCAGCGACTCGTAGAGCAGACCCAGTGACTCGGGCAGCCCCTGGGCCGCGAGAACCTCGAGCGTGCCGTGGTGGTAGCGCCCCGCGAGGTGGGAGGCCTGCTCACCTCGGCCGTCGAGGACCAGGACGCTGCACGGCCGCCCATCGGCGGCAACCGGTGCGGCGAGCGCCGCGGACGCGGCGTGGGCCACGTGGTGGGGAACGAACCGGACCTGCTCGCGGTCGAGACCCGGCAGCGCCGTGGCGATGAACTCGGGCGCGCGCTCCGCATAGAGGCGGCGCAGCTGGTCCCACGGGTCGTCGAGACCCATGTCCTCAGCAGGCTTGGCCAGTGCCGGGTCGAACGAGTATGCGACGGCGTCAAGTTCCTCCGGGCGCAGCCCGGCCTCCTCGAGACACCACGCCATGGCCTGCTCCGGCAGCTCCCACGCGGCGAAGGGGACCGGGCGCTTGCCGTGCTTGCGCCGGCTGAACCGCTCCTCCTCCGCGGCCGCGACGATCCGGCCGTCGACCACGAGGGCGGCGGACGGGTCGTGGAACAGTGCGTTCACTCCGAGGATCTGCACAGAGAACTGGCTACCCCGAAGAACCGCTTCTAACCCCACTTCGAACCAGAAGCGTTTCCGTGCGGGGTGATCGGGAAAGCACCCCACATGGCCATCGATCCATCCCTTCACACCCCTGCGACGGACCACGCGACCATCTCCGCGGCTGCCACGACGACCACGTCTGCGAGCGGTTCGGCGAGCACGGCCACGGCCGGCGGTGCGCACCAAGAGACGGCTGCGCCGTCGACACTCAGGATCGACCCGTCGAGCAGCGCCGCGGTCGAACGGGCCATCGCCGCAGCGCATGGAGCGCGCCGCGAGTGGGCTCGCCTGTCAGCGGGTGAACGGGCCAGCAACCTCAAGAGGGCTGCGGACGTCGCGCGCGAACAGGCCCGTGATCTGGGAGCATTGCTCTGCGCGACGACGGGCCGCCTAGCGCGAGAAGCGGTCTCGTCGGCAACAGCGGCCGCCGACCTGCTCGACGAGGCGGCGGTCGCCGGCACCCTCGGCGCGGGCCGCTCCCTCGCCGGCTCCCCCGGTTCGTTCGACTGGGTGCGCGTGGAGCCGCGCGGCGTGGTTGCGGTGCTCACGCCCTGGAACGACCCATATCCGGCCGCGGCGGGTCTCATCGCGGCCGCCCTGATGACGGGCAACACCGTCGTGCACAAACCCTCCGAGCGGTCGAGCGAGCCCGGCCTGATGCTCGGCCGGATCATCGCCTCGTGCCTGCCCGCCGGAGTGCTCGAGCTCGTCGACGGGGACGGCACGGTGGGGGCGGCCATCGTCGCGGACCCCCGCGTCGACGTCGTCGCGCACGTCGGCAGCACGGCCACCGGGCGTGCCATCAGCCGGGCCACCGCGGCCCGGGGCGCGAAGTCGATCGTCGAGAACGGCGGCAAGGACCCCATCGTCGTCGATGCGGACGTCGACCCGGCCTGGGCCGCCGAGCAGATCGGGATCGGGTGCTTCACCAACGGTGGGCAGCTGTGCACCGCGGTCGAGCGCGTCTATCTCCACGAGGCGGTCGCCGACTCGGTCATCGCGCACCTGGTCCGACACGCCGAGGCCCTCCGCCCGGGCGACCCCGGGGACGACGCGACGACGCTGACCCCGATCGTCGACGAGCGCCAGCTCGCGGTCATCGACGAGCACGTCCGCTCAGCAGTGGCCGCCGGGGCTCGCTGCCTCACCGGCGGCGCCCGCCTCGACCGGCCCGGGCCCTGGTACGCACCCACCGTGCTGACCGACTGCACCGCCGACATGCAGGTGATGCGCGAGGAGACCTTCGGCCCCGTCGCCCCTATCACCGTCGTCCCGTCGTTCGGGGCCGGGCTCGACCTTGCCTGCGAGTCGGACTACGGCCTGGCCGCGACCGTGCTGACCCGCGACCAGCGGCACGCCACCGAGGCGATCGAGCGCCTCGACGTCGGCACGGTCAAGGTCAACGCCGTCTTCGGTGGCGCACCCGGCGGTTCGGCCGACCCCCGGCGTGGCAGCGGCCACGGGCGCGGTTACGGCCCAGACCTTTTCGGGGAGTTCGTCGCGCTGAAGGCGGTCCACCTCGAGCCCGCCCCCTGACCGTCGAGTGAGCGCGAACTCCGGAGTTCG